>PMIK01000257.1 GCA_003157095.1 Gemmatimonadota bacterium
CGCCTCCTCGATCAGCACCCTCGCCTTGACCGCCTCGACCTCCGCCTTGACCGCCTTCTCCGCCTGAAACGCTTTCTCCTTCTGCCCCGACTCGTCGGCCGTGATGGTTCCCTTGATGGTGCGCTCGATGAGCGCGTGGAGCGCCACCACACCGTCGCGCAGCACCCGGGCCTTCATCATCGGGCTCCCGCCCCGGGACGCCATGACGCCGAGCTGGCCCGCGGCGTCGGCGATGAAGCCGAGGTTGCGCATCATCGCCTTCTGGCGCAACTGACCGAGTTCGCGCGATACCTGGGCGGAGTACATGTCGGCGCCCTTCTTGGCTGCGGCGAACTGCTCGACCAGAGCGCCGAAGTGATCGACCTGCTTAAGCAATCCCTCCAGGTACTCGACCGTCTCGGCCGTCTTCCCCGAGGGCTTCAGCACCGCCATGTCTCCTCCCGGCTACGTGCCGCCATCCGCCTCATCGCACTTCAGAACCAGCTTCCCGAACACGGTGTCCGATTCCAACAGCCGATGCGCCTGAGCCGCCTGGGCCAGCGGGTAGATCCGCTCCACCACGGGCCGGACAATGCCGCCCTCAAACAGGGGAAGGACGTCCGCGGCGAAGTGCGCCGTGACGCCGATCTTCTCCTCCAGTGTCCTCGCCCGCAGCACCGTGCCCACGATGGTCAGGCGCTTGCTGAGAACGGCGCCCAGGTCAATCGTAGCGCTCCGGCCCCCGGTGAGCCCGACGACGATCATTCTCCCGCCACGCGATAGCGCCTGAATGTTGCCGACAAGCACCGGGCCGCCCACCAGGTCGAGCACCACGTCCACGCCCTCGCCGCCGGTGTGCCGCTTGACGACTTCGGCGAAGGCCTCGCGGGAGCTGTCAATGCCGACTTCGAGGCCGAGGGCGCGCGCCTTCTCGATCTTGGCCGCGCTGCGCGACGTGCCGAAGGTCCGGGCACCGAACGCCGCGGCAAGCTGCAGGGCGGCGGTGCCGACGCCGCTCCCGACCGCGTGAATGAGCAGGCGCTCGCCGGCGCGCAGCCGCATCTGGCGGAACAGTGCGTCGTGGGCGGTGATGAATGCCTCCGGCACGGCCGCCGCCTCCTCGAAGGACCAGGCCGAGGGCACCCGCAGCGCCAGGGACTCGTTGACGGTCACGCGCTCCGCGTACGCGCCCGCCGGCACGAGCCCCATCACGCGGTCGCCGACCTTCCAGGCGCGGGCGCCGGCACCCAGCGCCGCCACCTCGCCCGCGTACTCGAGCCCCGGAATGTCGGCCGGCGCCCCCGGCGGCGCGGGATACTGGCCCATCCGCTGGAGGATGTCCGCGCGGTTGACGCCGGCCGCGCGGACGCGCACCAGGATCTCGCCTGCCGCAGGCTCCGGCGCGGGGACGTCCCGCAGCTCAAGCACGTCGGGACCCCCGGCTTTCGTGATGCCGATGGCTTTCATGCCGCCACCCCTCCTTTCCCAACCGGTGAGAGGTGAGACCTGAGAGGTGAGAAGGCACGGTGAGGAGTGAGAGGCGAAGGTGAGAGGCGCCCTCTCACGCTTTTCGGCCTCTCACCTCTCACCCAGGCCCTCTCACTTCTCACCTCTCACCTCTCACCGTTCCAGTGCCTCCCTCAGTACCCGCCCATCGAGCCTCTCGAGCGGGGTCACACCCAGGAGCTGCGCCAGCGTCGGAGCGAGGTCCGCCACCTGGACGCGCTCGGGATACCGGCCCGGCCGGATGCCCGGACCCGCGATGATCAGCGCCACATGGGTGTCGTCGTCGCTGGGCTGGCCGTGCTCGGCCTCGCCCCCACTGCCCCACGCCATGTGCGGCTTCAATGTGACGAACAGCTCGGCGTCGAGATCCGGCGGCGCGAGGTTGAGCCAGCGCCGGGCGAACCGGTCCGTCGCCGTGTCGCGGCCCGCCAGGCTCTGGCGCGTGTCGACCCGCAGCACCTGCGGGTACGTCAGGACCTCGGCCGCAATCGCGCCCACCACCGAATCCACGTTCACGCCGTGCGCGAGCAATCCCGCGCGGTCCATCACCAGCAGCCCACTATCGAAGTAGCGGATCCAGCGGTACGGCCCCGCCAGCGCGGCGAGTTTCCCGCTGTCGGCACGCACCAGCCCCTGAAGGTTGATCCACTGGGCGTGAGGATCCCCGTGCCGGTTCCACCACTCCGGGAACGACGTGACACCGTGATCCGCCGTGAGCGAGATGATGATCCGGCCGGTGTCACGCAGCCGGGCGAGCGAGTCGAGGAAAACGCCGAGGGCCCGGTCCAGCCGGAGTACCTGGTCGTGCATCTCGCGGGAATCGGGCCCGAAGGCGTGGCCGATGTAGTCGGTGGCCGAGAGGCTGATGGCCAGCAGATCGGGGTGGTCTCCCGTGCCCAGCCCCAGCTGCTGGAGGCCGTCGAGGGCGAGCGCGAGCGTCAGGGAGTCCATCCACGGAGTGCCGGGCAGTGCGGTAGCGGCCGCGGTGGAATCCGCCGGCAGGTCGTGAGGAAACACGAAGTCCCGGCCGTGATTCTCGAAGTCCATCGAGTCCGGTTCGGCGTATGACGACGGGTCCAGCAGCAGATTCCACCGCCTCCCCGGGGCGCGGGCCCCCACGGCCGAGGCGTTGAACGCACGCACCCACGCCGGCAGCGAGTCCGCGTAGTACCGGCTGGTGGTGAACCGCCCCGACTGATACCAGTAGACCTGCTGCCTGGCGTGCCCGAGGGGCAGGATGGCACCGCGATCCTTGCGGGAAACCGACAGCGCACGCGCCTCCGGCCACCGAGCCTGCATCCAGTCGAACAGCTCCGTGCCCCGGAACCGCCACGGCGAGGCGCCCGGCCCTCCGACATCGAGCAGCTCTCCGGTCTCGTTGTTGTCACGCACGCCCTGATCGTTGTGCACGATGCCGGTCGAGTGCGGGTTGCGCCCGGAGAGCACCGTGGCGTGCCCCGGAGCCGTCTCCGACATCGCATGGTCCTGGTACGCGTCGGTGAAGACGGCGCCCGTCCGCAGCAGCCGCGCCAGGCCGCCGGTGAGCTGCGACCGCCAGCGCTCGAGGTAGTCCGCGCGGAACTGGTCCACCGTGATGTGGATGACCAGCTGGGGGATCGGTCGCTGCGGTGCGGCCGGCCCGTGCACCGCGACGGCCGCTATGAGGGAGAGCAACTCTCGGATCATTCAACCACTCCCGCCGCTCCGGTAGACCCGGGAATATGCGCACGGGAGGGCCCGAGTGCGATGCTGGCGCCGCCCCAGGTCCCGGCGGCGCGCCCGCGCAGCACGATCCCGCCGAAGACCGCGGCGGGACGCTGCCGGCGTCGCGCCCGGCGGGCCGTCATAGCCAGCGGAAGATCTTGAGCGCGACCGCGAACGAGACCGCACCCCACGCCACGCAGATCGCGGCGGGGAGCGCCACGGCCGCGAGCGACGCACCGTCCAGGATCACGGCTCGCAATGCATCGTTCAACGCGGTCAGCGGCAGCACCTTGATCAGCGGCTGCATCGCCGCGGGGAAGTTCGCCGACGAGAAGAACACTCCCGAGAGGATCCACATCGGCATCATGATCAGGTTCATCAGGCCGGAGACCATCTCGGTGGTCCGCGCCCGGCTCGCGGTCAGGAGGCCGAGGCCGGCGAAGCACATCGCACCGATCAGGACGAGCACCGCGACGCTCACCACCGAGCCACGCATGGGGACGCCGAAAGCGAGCATCCCGAATCCGAGCAGCAGGACCACCTCCGGGCCGAGCATGACCAGGCGGGCGACGATGAACGACAACAGGTACTGGCTGCGTCGCATCGGCGACGCCAGGAGGCGCTTCATCAGCTTCCGCTTCCGCGCTTCCACCACCGCGTAGCCCATGCCCCACATCCCCGTGCCCATCAGGTTGAGGCCCAGCAGGCCGGGGATCAGGAAGTCTATGTAGCGCGATCCTCGCGCCATCACCTTCTGCTCCGCCACCGCACGCACATCCCTGCGACCCAGGGCTCGCTGCAGCGCGTCGTCGGTGGCGAGCCGGGCCAGCCGGCTCTCCGACCGGGTCGAATCGAAGCGATAGACGAGGGGCTCCCCCGGCACCACCACCAGCGTCACGCTCCCCTTGCGGAGCTGCTCCGCCGCCCGCGCCGGAGGCGATACCGCGGCGTGGAGCCCGCCGGCGCCGTTGAGGATGGCGGCAACGGAATCGGCGCCCCGTCCCGCCTCCACCGCGACCCGGATCACCTCGGGCGGGCGGTTGCGGAACGCGAGCCCCAGCGCGACCGCCAGCAGCAGCGGGAACGCGAAGACCCAGAAGAGCACCTCCGGCTGCCGGAGCTGCTCCCGGAAGCGGGCGAGTGTCAGCTGCCAGAGGGGACTCGAACCACCCATCAACCCGACCCTCACCTCTCACTCATCCCGCAGATGCCTGCCCGTGAGACTCAAGAACAGGTCCTCCAGCGTCGCGTGATGCGTCACCAGCGCGGTCATCTCGACCCCGCCACGCTGCAGCTCGGCCAGCAGCCCCGGCACCGCCCGGTGCACTTCGCTCACCGTCAGGGTGTAACGCGTCCCGTCCCGTCGCACCGCCCGGACATCCGGCAGCGCGGCCAGGACCGCCTCGGACGGCGGGGCGGAGCCCTCCTTGAGCGTGAACTCGACGACCTCCTCCGCGCCCAGCGAGGCCACGAGCTGCCGGGGCGTCCCCAGTGCGATGACCTTGCCATGGTCCATCACGGCCACCCGATCGCACAGGCGCTCGGCCTCTTCCATATAGTGGGTGGTGAGCACCACCGTCCCGCCGCCCCGCTTGAACGTGGCGACCACGTCCCACAGTTGGCGGCGGGATTGCGGATCGAGGCCGGTGGTCGGCTCGTCCAGAAAGAGGACGTCCGGATCGCCCACCAGGGCGCACGCGATGGCCAGACGCTGCCGCTGCCCGCCCGACAGCTTCTCGACCCACGCATCGCGCTTCTCGCCCAGCTCGACCACATCCAGAACCTCCTCCACGGTGCGGCCGAGCCGGTAGAAGCTGTGGAACAGGCGAATCACCTCCGCAACGGTGAGCCGGTCGGCCAGCTTCGTTTCCTGCAGGGCGACGCCGAGCCGCTGGCGCAACGCATGCTCGTCCTGATTCCACCGCATGCCGAGCAGCTCGATCTCGCCGGCGTCGGGGGTTACCAGGCCTTCCAACATCTCCACCGTGGTGGTCTTCCCCGCCCCGTTCGGGCCCAGCAGCCCGAAGCACTCGCCCGCAAGGACGTCGAGATCGAGTCCCGCGACGGCGACGACCTCCTTGTAGCGCTTGATCAGGGCGCGACAGTGGATGGCAATCGTGTTGGTGGCGTTTGGCATCGAGCGGTGGATGATGACGAGGTGCGGCGTGATAAGAAAGGGGCTAGGGACTAGGGGCCAGGGCGATGGGGCGAGGCGTGCTCTAGCCCCTACCCCTAGCCCCAATCACCTGGCGCCTACTCAGCAGATTCTCGGCAGTTGCTCTCCCGACAGCAGATCCAAGACCCGCTCGCCACCCGCCATCGTCTTGAGTGTCACCAGCCCCGGCGTCCCGGCGCGGACGGTGCCGATCCGTGCGGCCGCCGCGGTGTCGGCCCGCGCGCCGAGCAGAGCGAGCGCGGCCTCCGCGTCGCCCGGTGCGACGAACGCGAGGAAGCGCCCCTCGCATGCGACATAGAGCGGATCGAGTCCGAGGACCTCGCACGCGCCGGCGACGTCATCGCCGACCGGTACCGCGCTCTCGTGGACGGCGATCTGGCAGCCCGCCTGCGACGCGATCTCGTTCAGCACCGTCGCGACGCCGCCTCGCGTCGGGTCGCGCAGGCAGTGCACGTCGAGGCCGGCCTCGAGCAGCGCCAGCACCGGCGCCGCCACGCTCGCGCAATCGCTCAGGATGGGCGAGCTGAACCTGAGACCGTCCCGCACCGCCATCACCGCGACGCCGTGCTGGCCGACGGGCCCGCTGACGAGAACGGCGTCGCCCGGCCGCACCTGGGCCGGCGCGACCGGCCGCCTCGCCACGATGGCGCCGAGACCAGCGCTCGTGATGTAGATGCCGTCACCCTTCCCGCGCTCGACCACCTTGGTGTCGCCGGCGACGATCACGACGTCCGACTCGCGCGCCGCGCGCTGGACCGAGGCGACCACGCGGGCCAGGTCGTCCACCAGCAGTCCTTCCTCGAGGATGAACCCGAGGCTGAGGTAGAGGGGCCGCGCGCCGCTCATGGCGAGGTCGTTCACGGTCCCATTCACGGCGAGCGTCCCGACGTCGCCGCCGGGGAAGAAGATCGGCCGCACGACGAAGCTGTCGGTGGTGAACGCGAGCCGGCCTGCGGGCACATCCAGCACCGCCGAGTCGTGGAGCGCCGCGAGCACGTCGTTGCGGAAGGCGGGCACGAACAGCTGCTCCACCAGATCCCGCGTCATCCGCCCGCCGCCGCCGTGGGCGAGGAGGATGCGCTGGCCGGCGGGCAGCGGAACCGGGCACACGATCTCGCCCCCCATCAGGCCACCGCGGCCGCGCGGCGACGGCGATAGAGCCAGTACGCCGCGCACGCCCCCTCGCTGGAGACCATCGGCGCGCCCAACGGATGCTCCGGCGTGCACCGCGAGCCGAACGCCGGACATCCCTGGGGCCGCAACCGCCCCTGGAGCACCAGGCCCGCCTGGCAGTCCGGGTCCTCCAGGGAGTCGGGCGTCGCGTCCGGGAACCGCCGCTCGGCGTCGAACGCCGCATAGCGCTCGTTCAGCCCGAGCCCGCTGCGCGCGATCGGGCCGAGGCCGCGCCAGGTGCGATCCGTGACCTCGAACACCTCTTCGATCGCGCGGCGGGCGACGGCGTTCCCCTCGGGACGCACGACACGCGAGTACTGGATCTCCACCTGGCTGCGCCCCTCCTCCAGCTGCCGCACCGCCATGGCGACACCCTGCAGGAGATCCAGCGGCTCGAAGCCGGTCACGACGACCGGCACGTGGTAGCGGTCCACCAACGGCTCGTATTCGGCCGTGCCCATCACCGTGCACACGTGGCCCGCGGCCAGGAACGCCTGCACCCGGCATTCCGGCTCGCTCAGGATGGCCTCGAGCGCGGGAGGCACCCGCACCTGGGCGACCAGCAGGCTGAAGTTCGTGAGGCGCTTGCTGGCGGCGAGCTTCACGGCCATGGCGTTGGCCGGCGCGGTGGTCTCGAAGCCCACGGCGAAGAA
>PMIK01000226.1 GCA_003157095.1 Gemmatimonadota bacterium
GATGGTCTCGGGCTTGGTGACTTCCCCCCACGACCACCAGGTGCGCTGCCCCTGCATCTCGAGGCGCTCGCGCTCCTTGGGGTCCTTGGGCCCGCGGATCTCCTCCGGGGAGGCGATCCGGACCTGCATGAAGTCGAAGCTGGACCCGGTCCGCTCGCGGGGACTCCGGAAATCGATCATCGGCTACTCCTCACCGTCTTCGGTCGTCCCGAGCATCACGCGGATGCCCAGCGCCTGCATTTCCTTGACGAGGACGTTGAACGACTCGGGAATCCCGGGCTCAGGCAAATTCTGCCCCTTCACGATCGCCTCGTACACCCGGCTCCGGCCGTTCACGTCGTCGGACTTGACCGTCAGCATCTCCTGCAGCGTGTGGGCGGCGCCGTATGCCTCGAGCGCCCAGACCTCCATCNNCGTCCACCAGGTGCGACAGCTTCATCATGTAGATGGAGCCGACCGTCACCTCGCTCTGGAACAGCTGGCCGCTGCGGCCGTCGCGCAGCCGCACCTTTCCGGTCGGCGTGAGCCCCGCCAGGCGGAGCAGCTCGCGGACCGCGGCGTCGAGGTCGGAGTCCGACTTCTTGCCGAGCATGCCGGCCAGGGCGGCGTGGCCCGCCACCTCGAGTGCGGCTTCGGGCGACGGGTGCTGGCTCTGCTGCGCCTCGATGGCCTTCAGCCCCTTCTTGAGGTCCAGCTTCTGGGCCTTGGTGCTCTCCTCGTCCGCGGCCAGCCGGACCTGCACCTCGGCCTCCGCCTTCCAGCCGGCCTGCTCGCGTTCACCCAGCTCCTGCGCGGCGCGGGCCAGGAAGTCCCGCACGCCGTGGAACAGGTCCCGCGTCTCCTGGCTCGCGTTCCGGCTGCCGAGCCAGCTGAGGCGCACTGCCGTGAGGTCCGGCCGGTCGGCGTTCTCTCCCGGGATCTTCTTCAGGTCCGCCAGCAGCAGGCGGATCTGCTCGGGGCCCAGTTCCGGCGGCTTGGCCGCGAGGCCCAGCGCCTGGGCGGACCAGCGCAACCCGGCCAGCCGGAGCAGCAGGCCGATCTCGTTCTCGTTGGCGCCCTGGAACACCGGCGTCTTGGCCGCGAAGCCCAGCAACGCCGCGCACCAGCCGAGGTGGGTCTCGAGAATCTGGCCCACGTTCATCCGGCTGGGGACGCCCAGCGGGTTGAGGACGATGTCCACCGGACGGCCGTCGGGGAGGAACGGCATGTCCTCCTCCGGGACGATCCGCGCGATGATGCCCTTGTTTCCATGGCGGCCGGCCATCTTGTCGCCCACCGAGATCTTCCGCTTCTCCGCGATGTAGACCTTCACCAGCTGAATCACGCCGGGCGGCAGCTCGTCGGGCTGGAGGATGTTGTCAATCTGGCCTTCGGCCTTCTCCTCCAGTTTGGCCCGCTCCGCCCCCGCCGCGTCAATGATCTGCCGGATGTGCTCGTTGGCGGCCTTCGAGACCACGCGCAGGGTCTTCAGGTCCACGTCGGCGAGGCTGATGCCCTCCAGCACCGGCTTGCTCAGCTTGGTGCTGGCGGGCAGGTACTCCTCGACGGTCCCCACCTTCAGGCAGAGGGCGACTTCCTGGCCCAGCAGCTCGTGCAGCAGGTCCTCGTGCAGCGCCGCGGTGACCCGCGCCTTCTCCTCGGCCTCGAGCCGGCGCACGTCGCCGATCCGCTCGCCGCGGTCCTTCTCCACCACCTGGTCCTCGACCCGCGAGAAGATCTTGACGTCGATGACCACGCCTTCCATGCCCGGCGGCACCTTGAGGGACGAGTCCTTCACGTCCTTCGCCTTCTCGCCGAAGATCGCGGTGAGGAGCTTCTCCTCCGGCGACAGCTCGGTCTCGCCCTTGGGCGTNNGCCGACCAGGATGTCGCCCGGCTTGACGTGCGCGCCGATCCGCACGATGCCCCGCTCGTCGAGGTCCACCAGCGACTCCTCGGCGACGTTCGGGATCTCGCGGGTGATCTCCTCCTGGCCGCGCTTGGTGTCGCGGACGTGCAGCTCCAGTTCCTGGATGTGGATGGACGAGTAAACGTCCTCCTTGACCAGGCGCTCCGAGAGCACGATGGCGTCCTCGAAGTTGTGCCCGTACCACGGCATGAAGGCGACCACGACGTTGGCCCCCAGGGCCAGCTCGCCGTTTTCGGTGCCGGCGCCGTCGGCGATGACCTCCCCCGCCGCGACGCGCTGCCCCTGACGCACCACCGGCCGCTGGTTGATGGCCGTGTCCTGGTTGGTGCGCCAGAACTTCTTCAGCCGGTAGCGGTCGTGCTGGGTGAGGCGGGCCAGCGGGTGATCGATGCGGCGCCCGTCCTCCGAGCCGGTGTCCACGATGATCTCGTCGGCGGTGACGCGCTTGACGACGCCGGCGCGGCGCGCGATCACCACGGCGCCGGAATCGATGGCGACCTTCGACTCGAGCCCGGTGCCCACCAGCGGGGCCTGCGGCGCCAGGAGCGGCACCGACTGCCGCTGCATGTTGGAGCCCATCAACGCGNNGTCGTGCTCCAGGAACGGGATCAGCGCCGCGGCGATCGACACCAGCTGCTCCGGCGCGACGTCCATGTAGTCCACGCGCTCCGGCGTCAGCATCGGGTAGTCGTCACGCTTGCGGCACAGCACCATCGAGTCGCGGAAGGTGCCGTCGGGGTTGAGGGCCGTGTTGGCCTGCGCCACCGCGAAGTCCTCTTCCTCCGACGCCGACAGCCAGCGGATCTCGCTGGTGACCTTGCCGTCCTTCACCACCCGCAACGGCGTCTCGATGAACCCGAGGTCGTTGACGCGGGCGAAGGTCGAGAGACTGGTGATCAGGCCGATGTTCGGGCCTTNNGACAGCTGCGACGACCCGAAGAACGCCTGGATGACGGCGCTCACGGTGCGCGCGTTGACCAGGTCGTCGAGGGTGATCTTCTCCGGATCGTTGTTGATGCTCATCCGTTCCTTGATGAGCCGGGCCATGCGCGACAGGCCCACCGAGAGCTGGTTGGCGATCAGCTCGCCGACCGAGCGCACCCGCCGGTTGCCGAGGTGGTCGATGNNCTTGTAGCGGCCCACCCGGCCCAGGTCGTAGCGCTTCGGCGAGAAGAACAGCCGCTCCAGCGCGGAGCGCGCCGTCTCGACGTTGGGCGCCTCGCCCGGGCGGAGCAGCGAGTAGATCTGCGCCAGCGCCTCCGCCTCGGTGGCGGTCGGGTCCTTGGCGAGCGTGTTCTTGATGAGCGGCGATTCGCCGCGGCCGCTGGGCAGGAACACGTCCAGCCGCGCGACGCCCGCCTTGCGGAGCCGCTTGCGGAGGGTCTCGGTCAGCTCCTTGCCGCGCTCCGCCAGCACCTCGCCGGTG
>PMIK01000217.1 GCA_003157095.1 Gemmatimonadota bacterium
TCCCGGGCGCTGAGTTGATCGCCGGCGATTCGCAGGAAGCGTGGGGCTGATGGATCCAGAGCGGCGCTCGCCGTGAATGCGGCCGTGTCGTCAATCGTCGTGAAGTCCAGGCGCTGGTCCGCATCCCCCCAGTAGAGGACGCGCTTCCGCTTGAAGAGAATGAGCGGCATCTGAGCGGTCAGCAGCTCCATGAACGCACCGTTGTAGATCGTGGTCGCCGCGATCGAAGCCTTGTCCAGGCGCTCGTGGAATTCTCGGCGCAGATCGAGGTTGCGATTCTCGCCCGGTGGCTGCTTGGTGAAGTCAATCGAGTAATCGGACGGAATGAAACGCGGCACGCCAGCTTCGATCGCCGCGCCGAGCAGTACGGTCTGCGTTTCCACGATCACGTTCCGCAGCCCGTTCAGCGCCGACACCACGCAGGACGCACCGGAGCACGCCGGTGTCAGTTCGGCAGCGTTGCTCAGGTCCACACTGGCAATCGCTACGCCGAGCTTCCGCAGTTGCTCGATCTTGTCTCGCGCGGTGCTGTGGCGAACCAGCGCTCTCACGCCAGCGCCCCCTTCGAGCAAGGCTCGCACGATGCGTCCGCCGAGGTTGCCGGCAGCTCCCGCCACAACGATGGTCGAGTCACTCATGGGTGAGTCCTGTCCCTCAGCGTCACCCAATCTTAGCCGGGGAGGGGGCGGCTGGCGCTACGGGCGCTCGACGTCGACGCCCGCGTGCCGGCCAGCGGTTAGACTTAAGGCCATGGCGCGACGCCGCACTCGCCAGCCGCAATTCGACAGCCGCGACGACCTGCTCGACGGGGCGGGCGCGACGCTCGACCTGCACGGCGCCGGAGCCGCCGAGGCGAGGGCATCCGTCCGTGCCTTCATCGCGACCCAGGGCCGCACCGCGCGGGGCAGCGTGGTCCACATCATCACGGGCAAGGGGAAGGGCTCCGCGAACGGCGCCGTGCTGCGACCCGCCATTGCCGCGGAGCTGCGCGGCCCGGCCTGCGCGCCCCTCATCGCCGACTGGGCGCGCGACACCGACGACGGCGGCTTCAAGGTGCGCCTGCGGTGAGGCGCCGGGCCGCCGTGCGGCGAGCCATGCGGAGGGCCGCGTCGTGACCGCCGCCCGCGATCGCTCCTCGAGCCTCTCCAAGTCCCGCTTCGTGGTCGGGTGCCAGTGCCACAAGTACCTGTGGCTCCGGACCTACGAGCCCGACGCCCCGGAACTCGCCATCACTCCGAGCGTTCAGGACGTCTTCGACCAGGGCAACCAGGTCGGCGCCCTGGCCCGCGAACGGTTCCCGGGCGGCGTGCTGGTCGAGTTGGCCTACGACGATCCCAACCGTATGCCACGCACCCGCGAGCTGCTGGATGCCGGCGTCCCGGCGATCTTCGAGGCCACCTTCGTCGAAGACCACACCTACGCGGCCGTGGACGTTCTGCTGCGCGAGGCCGGCGGCTTCACCTTGATCGAGGTCAAGTCGGGATCGGGCGCCAAGGACAAGTACGTCCTCGACGCCGCCATCCAGGCGCACGTCGTCCAGCGCGCGGGCCTGGACGTCAGGCGCGTCGAGATCATGCACCTCAACAAGGCATACGTGCACCCGGGTCCGGCGGACCTGTTCGTGCGCGAGGACGTCACGGAGCGGGTCCATGACCTTCTGCCGGGAATCCCGGACCGGATCCGGCAGCAGCTGGCCACCCTCGCGGGCGAGGAGCCGGACGTGCCGATCGGCCCCCACTGCCGCACTCCGGGCGAGTGCCCATTCATGAACCGCTGCTGGCCCCATGAGCCCGACAGCGTGCTCCGCATCCACGGCCTCTCGTACGACAAGCGGTTCGAGCTGTTCGACGCCGGCACCCGGTCCATCAAGAACCTCCCCGCCACCTACAAGCTCAACGCCGTGCAGCAGCGCCAGCGGAGATCGTGGGCGACCGGCGCGCTGGTGCTCGAGCCGACCGTCGCCGAGGAGTTGGNNNNTACACGCACCGGGAGTTCCTGGCCGAGCCCGGCACGGACCCGCGGGAGGCCATCGCGCAGCGCCTCGTGGAGGTCACGCGCGACGCGGACCGCGTCCTGATGTACACCGATTTCGAGAGGAAGCAGATCCGCAGCATGCAGCGGTTCGTGCCCGCGCTCGCCGGGGACCTCGGCAGGCTGGAGGCGAAGCTCCTGGACCTCGCCCAGGTCATCCGGCACTGCGTCTATCATCCGCAGTTCGGCGGCAGCCTCAGCATCAAGGACGTGCTGCCGGTCCTGGTGCCGGGGATGGACTACAAGGATAGCGTCCGGATCCCCGACGGCTCCGAGGCGAGCGCCAAGCTCGCGCAGCTCCTGTTCCATGCCGGCCAGCTCACGGCCGAGGAGCGGCAGGAAACGAAGGACGCGCTGCTCGAGTACTGCAAGCTGGACACGTTCGCGATGGTGAAGTTGCTGGAGCGGCTCACGGCCATCGCCGGAACGAAGTAGTCGCCGCACTTACCGAGAAAATCGCTCGCCAATCCGCGTGGACAGGTGCGAGAATTGCAGTATGTTCGCCGCATCACCCAGCCGTGGAGGACGCATGCGGACCCGGTTGTTCGTAGCAGCGCTGGCACCGCTCCTGTTGGCCGCCGCACCGCTTGTCGCGCAGCAGCAACCTGCCCCCAAACCACAACCGACCACGCCCGCGCCGAAGCCGACGCCCGCGCCCAAGCCCGCAGCCGCTCCGGCGCCCGCCCCGGCTCCCGCAGCCGCCCGTGCGCCGTCGGCAACGACCGCCGCGCGCGCCATCTCGCAAGTCGGGAAACGGCGCCCGGAGATCGAGGCCACCGGCGGCGTCGGCTACTCGATCGTGGACCTGAGCAGCTGGGCCGGCGAGGACATCGTCAGCAACAGCAAGCTGGCGCGGTGGGGCGCGGGCCGGGTGTTCTTCCCGGTCGGCACGACGCTCAGCGTGGGCGTCGAGGTGGGCTACCACTACCACTTCTGGTGGACGACGCCCAGCATTGGCAACAGCTGGGTGTACACGTACGACGCGGCGGCCGTGCACGCCGCGGTGCTGCTGCGCCTGCCGCTCTCGCCCGGGTTCACGGCCGACGTGGGCCCCGCGATGCACTTCTTCGGCGCCGGCACGAAGCCGGGCGTGGTGGGGGCCCTCATGTATCACATCCCGGTGGGCCTGAGCATCAACATCCCGGTGGGCGTCAGGGCCGACGCCATCTTCACCAACCCGATCCTGATCCCGGTGGTCCTCAGCGCCGGAGTGGGGATCAAGCTGTAGGCGCACCCCTGCCACGATGCGAAACGGGCCCGGCGATGACCGGGCCCGTTTGCTACCTGGAGCGATAGGTCGTGCGGGGAGCCGCGTCCCGGGACGATGCCGCGGCGCGCCGCGCCGAGGGCCGGCCGCGCTAGCCCACCACCGGCGCCTGGTCGAACTCCAGCACCACCACCGAGCAGACCGGATCGGGCGCGTTGCGCGGCAGGATCAGCGCCTGCGACGCGTCGGGGCCGCCGGCGTTCACCACGATCGCCGCCTTGGTCTGATCGGCGAGCGCGTAGGCGCTGCGAACCGCCGTCTTGAGGCCGGGCAACGCGAGCGGCCCCACCTCGGGCCAGTCGGTCACGAAGAGGTAGATCCGGTTGCCCTTGGTGGTCGAGCGGAACGCCGCCTTCGAGAAGAGCGAGGCCGTGGTCCCGTAGATCGCCTCGCCGTTCACCCGCATCCACCGCCCGATCGCCGCCAGCCGCTCGACGCTCTCGTCGGGGAACGTGCCATCCGCCTTGGGCCCGATGTTCAAGAGCAGGTTCCCGCCCTTCGACGACGTCTCGACCAGGAGCCCGATGAGCTGCGCGACCGTCTTGAAATGATGGTCGTGCGAGTTGTAGCCCCAGTTGTCGTTCATCGTGATGCACGATTCCCAGTCCACGCCCGGCCACCCCGTCGCCGGCACCTCCTGCTCCGGCGTCCGGAAATCGCCCAGCGGATCGGTGACCGGCGTCTGCGACCATCCCTCGACCCGGTTGTTCACGATCACGCTCGGCTGCAGCTCCCGGCACCGCGCGTACAGCGCGCGCCCCATCTCGTGCGTCCAGGTCTGCTCCCACTGCCCGTCGAACCACATCACGCCGATGTCGCCGTAGTTGCGGAGCAGCTGCTCGACCGACCCGTGCAGGTACTGGATGAACCGCGAGTAGCGCGCCCCATCCACCGGCCGTGTCGCCGCTTCCCAGTCGCGGCGCGGCAGGTAGTCGGGGTGGTGCCAGTCCATGATGGAGTGGTACCAGCACTGTTTGAGCCCGGCACGACCGGTCGCCGCCGCCATCTCCTTCATCACGTCGCGCTTGAAGGGCGTGGAGCGGACGCACCAGTTGGTGAGCCGGTTGTCGAACAGGCAGAAGCCGTCGTGATGCTTGCTCGTGATCGTGACGTACTTCATGCCCGCGTCCTTCGCCATCCCGACCCACCGGTCGGCGTCGAACCGCACGGGATTGAAGCGCGCCAGCAGCTTCTCGTACTCCGCCAGCGGGATGTGCGCCGTGTTCCGGATCCACTCGGCGTGGTCGGTGCGGCCCATCCATTCGCCCGCGAGAATCGAGTACAGCCCCCAGTGGATGAACATCCCGAACCGCGCGTCGCGCCACCACGCCATCCGGACGTCGTCGGCCGGGCCAGCCGGAGGAAGCACGGTCGTCGCCCAGAGGCCCGACTCGCCGGGCCGGGGCAGGGAAGGCAACGCCAGGGCGCCGAGCCCGATGGCTCCGGCCTGAACAAACGCGCGACGTTTCATGCCGCCATTAGAGCACTTTCCCGCGGGCACCGCAACCCGACCCCGAGGTTCCGCCCGACTCGCCTTGCGCCGCCTGATTTCGAAGCGTTTCTTGCCTGTTCAAGCGCCGTGATCGCCTTGAGCCCGCGTACCCGACAGGTGGCCACCTACGTGGCCCTCGCCGCCCTCTACTTCCTGGCCGGCAAGCTCGGGCTGCGCCTGGCGTTCGTCCACGCCGGCGCCACGGCCGTCTGGCCCCCGACCGGCATCGCGCTGGCCGCCTTCCTGATCCTCGGCGGCCGGGTCTGGCCGGCCATCTACATCGGCGCCTTCCTGCTCAACATCACGACCGCGGGCGGATTCATCCCCTCGCTGTTCATCGCGACCGGCAACACCTGGGAGGGGCTGATCGGCGCGTACCTGGTGCAGCGCTTCGCCAACGGCCAGCAGGCCTTCGACCACCCGCGCGACGTACTCCGGTTCACGTTGCTGGCCGCCCTGGGCAGCACGCTGATCGCCGCCACCTTCAGCGCCACCACCCTCGCCATCGCGGGCTCCGTGAGGTGGTCGGAGTACGGC
This sequence comes from Gemmatimonadota bacterium, assembly GCA_003157095.1. Classification (GTDB taxonomy): domain Bacteria; phylum Gemmatimonadota; class Gemmatimonadetes; order Gemmatimonadales; family JACORV01; genus Fen-1245. Next base: position 5,328 of record PMIK01000217.1, read on the forward strand.
ACCGTCTGGGTCACCTCGTGGCTGGGCGACGCCGGCGGCGACTTCGTCGTCGCGCCGCTGATCCTGCTGTGGAAGACGGAACTCGGCATCCGGTGGGACACGCGCCGGATTCTCGAGGCCTGCGCGCTGGCAGTGGCCGCGGTCCTGGTGTCCGAGGCCGTGTTCGGCCGGCTGTTCCCGACCAGCGCCGCGGATTATCCGCTGTCGTTCCTCCCCATGCCCGTCTTCATCTGGGCCGCCTTCCGCTTCGACCGGCGCGGCGCCGCGATCAGCGTCGCCATCGTGTACGTCGTGGCGGTCCTCGGGACGCTCGCGGGCCACGGACCGTTCGCCCAGTTCACCCGTAACCAGTCGCTGCTCTTCCTCCAGGTCTTCACCTGCATCTCGGCCGTCACGGCGCTGGTGCTGGCCGCGGTGGTGCTCGAGCGGCGCCACGTCGAGGACCAGCTCCGCCTGCTCGCCGTGAGCGATCCGCTGACCGGGCTCGCCAACTACGGCCACCTGGTGGACGTGCTCGAGGGCGAGGTCCAGCGGTCGCTCCGCACCGAGCGCCCGTTCGCGATCCTGTTCCTCGACATGGACCACCTGAAGGAGATCAACGACCGGTTCGGCCACCTGGTCGGAAGCCGGGCGCTGTGGCGCATCGCCGAGGTGCTGCGGAAGGCGTGCCGCTCGATTGACACGGCCGCGCGCTACGGCGGCGACGAGTTCGCCCTGGTGCTGCCGGAATCGGATGAGGCGGCCGCCGAGCTGGTATCGCACCGCGTCACCGAGCTGCTCGCGGCCGATACCCGGAAGCCCCCCGTCAGCGTGAGCGGCGGCATCGCCTCCTTCCCCAAGGACGGCAACAGCGCGGAAGCTCTCCTCAACTCCGCCGACCGCATGCTCTACGAGGCCAAGAGCCGCGCGCGTCGCCTCGACCGGACGGCGTCCACCTAGCGACACCCATGCCCGCACCGGCGTCCCGGCCGGGGCGGGCCCCCGCACCCAACGCACCGGCGTCCCGGCCGGCTGAACCCTACAACCATTTCCGTCCGTAGGGTGTCCTACTGATGTAGGCAGCCGCGAAGCCGTGCCACGCGGCCAGCCGGCCACCCGCGCTCCCATGCGCTTGACAGCGGATCAGCAATGCTGGATATTCAGCAGAGTGCTGAAATTTCAGCAGACAGGATACCCCCATGCTTGGCGTAGCCTTGGCCCTGGTCTTGCAGGCGAGCCTTCAAGGTCCCGGGAAGCTGACTCTCCGCACCGATCCGCCCGGGCCGGTCGCGATCGTCACGGCGACCTCCGCGATGGCGGTGCGCGCCGCGCGCCCGCCGGTGATTGACGGGAAGGACGACGACCCGGTGTGGCGCACCGCTCCAGCGATCACGGGCTTCAAGGAGTGGCAGCCCACCGAGGGGAAGGAGCCGCGGTTCCGGACCGAGGCGCGGATCGCGTATGACGCCGCCAACCTCTACGTGTTCGTCCGCTGCTTCGACCCGCACCCCGACAGCATCATCCGGATCCTGGAGCGGCGCGACAGCTACACGCCGTCCGACATGGTCTGGGTGTTCGTGGATTCCTACCACGACCGCCGCACCGGCTACGAGTTCGGCGTCAACGCGGCCGGCGTGAAGATTGACCAGGCCATCTACGACGGGAACAACGAGGACGGGGCGTGGGACGCGGTGTGGGACGTGGCGACCCGGATTGACTCGCTGGGCTGGACCGCCGAGTACCGGATCCCGCTCTCGCAGATGCGCTACGGCACGGCGCGCGAGCACACCTTCGGCGTCACCATTGACCGGGACATCTACCGTTACAGCGAGCGGGTGAGCTGGCCGCAGTTCAGCCAGGCCAAGGCGGACATCGTCTCGCAGTTGGGTGAGCTGACGGGGCTCCAGGATCTTCAGGCCCCGCGCCGCTTCGAGGCAGCGCCGTACCTGGTGGCGAAGAACGCTTCGACGATCACGAACAACGCCTTCGACCGGGTGTCGCACGCGAGCATCGGCGGCGACCTCAAGTTCCGCGTCGCCTCCAACGTCACCCTCGACGCGACGATCAACCCCGACTTCGGGCAGGTGGAGGCCGACCCCGCCGTCCTGAACCTCACGGCGTTCGAGAGCTTCTTCGACGAGCGGCGGCCGTTCTTCGTGGCGGGACGGGGGCTGTTCCAGTTCAACGTGAACTGCAGCTCGGTCAACTGCAACGGCGAGAACCTGTTCTACAGCCGCCGCATCGGCGCCACGCCGCAGCTCGCGGGCGCGTACGGCGACACGACGCCCCAGCAGCCGACCACGATCCTCGGCGCCGCGAAGCTCACCGGGCGGCTGCCGGGCGGGCTGACGCTGGGCGTCCTGGATGCGGTCACCCAGCGCGACCAGGGCCGGTTCGACGACAGCCTCAAGACCACCGGGCCGGCCACCAACTTCGCGGTGGTGCGCCTCAAGCAGGACCTCCGGAACGGCCGGACCAGCTTCGGCGGGATGTTCACGGCGGTGAATCGGAACCTGGACCAGTGGACCTCGCCCTACCTCGCCAACAATGCATACGTCGGCGCGGTGGACTTCCGGCACCGCATCCTCAAGGACACCTACGAGATCTCCGGCTCGCTCGACGCCAGCCGGGTCGAGGGGACGCCCGTTGCGATCGCCGGCATCCAGACCGACGCGGTGCACTACTACCAGCGGCCCGACGCGGGGCTGCCGCTCGATTCGACGCGCACGTCGCTCACGGGCGACGCCGAGGAGCTGCACGTCGCCAAGGTCGGCGGCCAGCACCTGCTGTTCGAGTCGGCCTACATGCGCCGCTCCGCCGGGTTCGAACCCAACGATATGGGCTACCTCCAGCGCGCCGACCAGCAGACCTGGGCCACTTGGGCGGGGTACTTCGACCGGCACCAGCGCAGCTGGTACAACCGCTTCCAATGGAATTTCAACTGGTGGCAATACTGGACGACGGCGGGCCTGCCGCTCGAGGCGGCGTTCAACACGAACATGCACGTCACGTTCCGGAACAACTGGAACTGGAACATGGGCGGGACGTGGGGCCAGCTCGGCAGCACCTACGACGACCGCGGCGCGCGCGGCGGGCCGGCCATCCGGCAGGACCCGTACATCGCGCCGTGGGCGGGCTTGAACGGCGACGACCGTAAGGCGCTGGTGCCGTACCTGTGGCTCAATTACTTCAAGGGCGACGCCGGGCGCAACGAGCGGCTGAGCCTGAGCCCCGAGCTGGACCTCAAGCTCGCGCACCGCTTCAGCTCGGCGCTGATCCTGAACTGGACCCGCAACGTCGCGGACAACCAGTGGTACGGCAACTACACCGACTCGGTGACGCACTACACCTTCGCGCACCTCGACCAGACGACGGTGAGCGCCACGCTGCGGCTCAACTTCACGTTCACGCCCAGCCTCTCCCTCCAGGTATACGCGCAGCCGTTCATCTCGAAGGGGACGTACGCGAACATCCGCCAGCTCTCGGCCACGCCGCGCGCCGCCGGGTACGACGACCGCTATGCGGCGTTCGGCGACACGGCGGTGACGAACCATCCCGGCGGGTTCAACTACAAGGCGTTCCAGTCGAACGTGGTGCTCCGCTGGGAGTACCGGCCCGGCTCGACGCTGTTCCTGGTGTGGAACGAGGGGCGGCAGGGCGCTACGTCGTATTCGGGAGACGGCAACTACCAGAACGACGTCCGCGACCTGTTCCGCCTGCATCCGGCGAACACATTCCTGGTGAAGTGGTCGTATTGGCTGAACTGGTAGGCTGAACCTCCGTCGCCGCCCTGTCCGTAAGGGTGCCCAGTGATCTGAACGTCACCGGGCACTCTTATTGCACATGAGGACGGCATGCTCGGCGTAGCCGCACTCGTCATCCTGCAGCAAGCCGTGGCGGGGCCGGAGAGGCCCGCGGGCAGCCCGCAGCCGGTCCCGCTGCCCACCGCCACCACGGCCGTGGCCGTGCGCGCGCTGCATCCGCCGCTGATTGACGGAAAGGACGACGACGAGGTCTGGCGTCTCGCACCGCCCATCACCGCGTTCAAGGAGTGGCAGCCCACCGAGGGGCGGGACTCCCGCTTCCCGACGGTGGCGAAGATCGCATACGACGCGGCCAACCTCTACGTGTTCGTGCGCGCCTTCGACCCGCACCCCGACAGCATCACGCGGCTGCTGGACCGCCGCGACACCTGGCTGCCGTGCGACCACATCGGCGTCCTGGTGGACGCCTACCACGACCGGCGCACCGGGTTCGAGTTCATCGTCACGCCGGCCGGCGTGAAGATGGACCAGGCCATCTTCGACGACAACGAGGACGTGGCGTGGGACGGCGTGTGGGACGTCGCCACGCGGGTGGATTCGCTGGGGTGGACGGCGGAGTTCCGGATCCCGCTCTCGCAGCTCCGGTACGGCCCCGAGCGGAGCCACACCTTCGGTGTGCTCCTGATGCGGGACATTTACCGGTTCAACGAGCGCACCGCCTGGCCGCAGATCAGCCAGGCGCAGGCGGGGCTGACGCGGCAGTTCGGCGAAGTGACGGGCCTGGACGACCTCGAGGCGCCGCGCCGGCTCGAAGCGGCGCCGTACGTGGTGGCGAAGAACGCCTCGGACGGCCCCGGCGCCGGCTACGCGCGTGCGTCGCACGCGTCGGTGGGCGCCGACCTCAAGTACCGGGTGGCATCCAACCTGACGCTCGACGCGACGGTGAGCCCCGACTTCGGGCAGGTGGAAGCGGACCCATCGGTCCTGAACCTGTCAGCCTACGAGTCGTTCTTCGCCGAGCTGCGGCCGTTCTTCGTGGCGGGGCGCGGCGTGTTCCGGTTCGACGTCAACTGCAACGACGTCAACTGCAGCAACGAGGGGCTCTACTATAGCCGCCGCATCGGCCGCACGCCGCAGCTCGCGGGCGTATACGGCGACAACGCGCCCCTGCAGCCGACGACCATCCTGGGCGCGGCGAAGCTCACCGGGCGGCTGCCCGGCGGATTCGCGCTGGGGTTCATGGACGCGGTGACGTCGTGGGCCGGCCGGGCCGACACGACGTATGAGCCGGCCACCAACTTCGCGGTGCTGCGGTTGCGGCGCGACACGCACGACGGCGGCAGCAGCCTGGGCGCGATGCTCACGGCCGCGAATCGGAGCCTCGACGCCTTCAGCTCGCCGTACCTGCCGGGGCAGGCGTACGCGGGGGCGGTGGACTTCCGCCACCGGTTCGCGAAGAACACCTATCAGATCTCCGGGTCGCTCGACGCCAGCCGCGTGGAGGGGAGCCCGGCGGCCATCGCCGGGATCCAGACCGACGCCGTGCACTACTATCAGCGGCCCGACGCCGGGCTCCCACTCGACTCCACGCGCACCGTGCTCTCGGGGGACGCAGAGGAGCTCAAGTTCGCCAAGGTGGCGGGGGCGCACCTCAACTTCGAGACCGGGTATTCGCGCCGCTCGGCCGGCTTCGAGGTCAACGACCTCGGCTACCTCCAGCGCGCCGACCAGCAGTCGTGGAGCACGTGGGTGGGGTTCTTCGACCGCAACGTGCGGAAGCTGTACCGGTCGTTCCAGTGGAACACCAACTGGTGGCAGAACTGGACGACGGCGGGACTGCCGCAGGAGCGCGCGCTCAACACCAACCTGCACTTCACGCTCAAGAACAACTGGAGCGTGAGTTTCGGCTCCACCCTGGGCCAGTTGGGCACGACCTACGACGACCGGAGCGCGCGCGGCGGGCCGGCGATGGGGCAGAATCCCTATCTCGTGCCGTGGATCAGCATCGGCGGCGACGACCGGCGGGCCGTGGTGCCGTACCTCAGCATCCAGACCGCGTACGCCGACGCCGGGCACACGCACACGTTCCACTTCAGCCCCGAGCTGGACTGGAAGGTCGCCTCCCGGTTCAACTCGGCGCTGTCGCTGCAGTACGTTCGCAACGTCAACGATATCCAGTGGTATGGCAATTTCACCGATTCGGCCGGCGTGACCCACTACACCTTCGCACATCTCCCCCAGACGACGGTGTCACTCACGCTGCGCCTCAACTACACCTTCACGCCGACCATGTCGCTGCAGGTGTACGCGCAGCCGTTCGTCTCCAAGGGCACCTACAGCAACGTGCGCCAGCTCTCGGCCACGCCGCGCNNAAGGCGTTCCAGTCGAACGTGGTGTTCCGCTGGGAATACCGGCCGGGCTCGACGCTGTTCGTGGTGTGGAACGAGGGCCGGCAGGGCGTGGTCGGTGCCGAGGGGACGAGCGACATCCAGGGCGACGTGCGCGACCTGTTGCGGCTGCACCCGATGAACACCTTCCTGGTGAAGATGTCGTACTGGCTGAATTGGTGAGGGGACAGGGGATAGGGGCTAGGGGATAGGGAGTGGGCAGTGCGGCGGCGCG
>PMIK01000178.1 GCA_003157095.1 Gemmatimonadota bacterium
ACTGGATGTTCGCGTTCGGCGCGAGCGTGAAGGTCGTGCTGTCCTGGACATAGTGCCCGGTCTGCGCCGAGTCACGGGCGTACATCAGGATCTGCACGGAGTCGGTCCCGCTCAGCGACAGCGACGACGGCCAGTAGGAGATCGGATCCACGTGGCCCTGGCTCACCGCCGTGTAGCCCGTGGCCGAATAGAACGCCGGCGTCGTCGCGCTCGCGACCAGCGTGTCCCACCCGACGGCTGCCCCCACCACGTGGAAGTACACGTAGTTGATCCCGGACGGAATCGTCACCGCCGAGACCGGCGTCCCATTCAGTGTGGTGCTGGTGCGCGCCGTGCCGTTGTGCGACAGCGTCACGTTGATCGCATCCGCGGCGTTGTTCGGCGAGTACACGTACTGGTTGTTGTACTGGCCGATCCCGAGCGTCTGGGTGCCCCAGTTGAAATTGAGAGACGGCTCGATGACCGCGACGTTCAGGGTCCCCGTGTTGTAGTGGTACAGCGCCGCCCGCGGGTCGGACGCCTGCAGTTGCGAGGTGCCCACGATGCCCGGGCCCCAAGTCGGGGTGTTCACGTAGTACTGGCCGGCGGGGATCGTGACCGTGCTCGAGTCAACGTTCGCGACCGACGGCGCGGATGAAAGGAGCGACACGACCACGTTCTCGGTCGTGTAGTGCTGGGTGCCGAACTGGTCCTCGGCGTAAATCGTCATGCCCGTCCGGCCCGACGTCGTGTAAAGCTGCGTGCTGGTCGAGATCGCGAACTGCGGCGGCGTGACCTGCACCGTCATCGGCGTGGGAGAGCTGTACCCGGTCGCCGTGGCCGTGATCTGGATCGTGCCCACGGTGTCCTGGCCGGTGACGCCGAAGTACACGTAGTTGGAGTTGGCCGGAATGATGACGGAGTCGGGCACCGTCGCCACCCGGGTCCCTGTGCTCAACAGGTGCACCACCAGCGGCGTGGCCACGTTGTTGGCCGCGTAGACGTAGTAACCGTTCGAGCCGCTTGTCTGCCGCATGCCGAGCGCGGACGACGAGCTGTTGAACACCAGCGACGGCCCGGTCACCGTAACCGTGTTGGTCGTGTCGGGATGGTAGCCCGTGCCGGCCGAGTCGGAGTACGTGATGCTCGCCGAGCCGGGCCCGACCACGTTCGTTGTGGTGTAGTTGTAGTAAGTGCCCGGCAGGATCCGGAAGGACCGCTGGGCCGGCTGGAGCACCGTGCTGTCGCTCGGCGCCGCGGCGACCACGACCGTATCCATCACGTAATGATCGGTGCCGGCGCTGTCCGCGGCGTAGACGTAGGTCGTAAACGGCGGGCTGGTCGTCGTCAGGGAGCCGGGCAGGCCGGAGGCCGTGAACCGCGGCCAGCTGACGGTGATGTACGCCGTGTCGGGAGCGTAACCCGGCGCCGACACGATGAGCGTGTCCGTGCCGAGAGCAAGCCCGTATACGGTGAAGTACACGTAGTTGGTCGAAACCGGGATGGTATCGGCCGTCGCGCTGAGCGAATCCACGTTGCTGTGCAGCGGCGTGATCGTCGCGCCGAGCGGCGTGGCGCGGTAGTCCGGCGTGTAGATGTACAGATTGGGCAAATACTGGCGCCGGCCCACCAGCGACGAGTAGAAGCTGAACTGGATCTTGGGCGTGTTGACCGTGATGGTCAGCGTGTCGTAGACCAGCTGGCCCGGCGCGCTGAAGACGATGCGCGTCGTGCCGACCCCTACCGGCGTGACGTGGGCCGAATTGTTGTAGTACGTCCCGGCGCCGATCGTCACGGTCGCCGAGTCCACCTTGGCGACCATAGTGTCGAGCACCGTGATGGACACGGCGAGCGGGGAGCTGCGGTAGTGGCTGGTCCCCACCGAATCCGCGCTGTAGAAGGTGAGGTTGGTCCCCGAATTGAAATTGTTGAACGTGTCGTTGCAGCACGCCGTGATCCGCGGCGACGTGACGGTGTAGCTGGCGCTGGTCGGCAGGAACCCGGGGGCGGTGGCGCCGATCGTGACGCTGCCCGGCGCCAGGCCGAGCACGTTGAAATACACGTAGTTGGTGCCCGAGGGGATGATGACGGAGTCGGGCACGCCCACCTTCGTCGTGTCGGAATTCGTCAACGTCACCACCAGCGGAGCGGTCACGCTGTTCTGCGTATAGACGTACAGGCTCTGGTCGTACTCGCCCGCGCCAACGCGGTTGTTGCTCCAGCTGAAATTGAGCGGCGGGCCGTTCACCGTGTACAGCACCGAGTCCGGCGTGTGGCCGCTCGCCGTGGTGCGGATGTACGCCGTGCCGCCGAGCCCGCCGGGAACGACCCGCGCGGTGGTGTAGTACGAGCCCGCGTCGATGGTCACGACCGAATCAATGACCCGCACCACGTTCGGGTTCGAGGAGCTGACGTTGGCCAGGAGCGAGTTGACGCGGTAGTGCGAGGTCCCCGACGAGTCCTCCGAGTAGACGTAGACGCTCTGCTGCGGGGACGTGGTGTAGAGCGTGCTGGTGCAGCAGACTCCGACGTGCGGCGTCGTGGTTACCACCGTGATCGAAGCCGCAGCCGTCCATCCCGGCGCCGACGGCGTGATCGTCGCCGTGCCATTCCCCTGCGCGGTGATGGTGAAGTAGGCGTAATTGCTGCCGCTGGGAATGGTCACGGCCGGCGTCACCTTGGCCACCGTAGTGTCCGAGCTGGTGAACGCCACCGGAATCGGGAGGTCGGTGCTGGTCTGGATATAGACGTACGGGTTCGGGTCGTACTGGCCCTGCCCGAGCCTGCTGAAGGTGCTGCTGAGCCGGAGCACCGGCGCATAGGCGGTGAAGCTCGAGGCCGTGCCGTTCACCCCGATGGCGTTGGGGGTGATGGTAGTCGTGCCGGCCGCCAGAGCGTTGATCTGGATGTTGGCCGCGAGCTGCCCGGCCGGGATGTACGCCGGATTGGGCGAGACTGCGGCGATGCCCGCCGTCCCGAAGTTGAAGGTGACGTACGTGCCGCCCGCGGGCGACGGGTCGGAGAGCAGGACCTGCGTGCTGGTGATGTCCGTCGCGTTGATCGCGTAGTAGCTCGACGCCAGCCGCATCGTCGCGGTCACCGCGAGCACGGCGCTGGCGCCGGCGTAGCCCAGGCCCGAGCTGTCGGACGCGGTGATGACCGTGGTGCCCGCATTGTGCCCGTTCAGCGTCGCGTTGATGGACGTGGCGCCCGTCGGGATCGTGACCGTCGGGGTGCTCCAGTAGGCGAACGTGTCCCTGACCGCGAGCTTCACGATGAGCGGGCTGGTTGCGGGCTTGCTCAGCAGGATCGGGATCGAGACGCTGGAGCCGCGGCCGACCGACAGCGTGTCGCGGGCGAACGAGATGATCGCCGGTACCTCGCCCCCCACCGTGACCACCGAGTTGTTCGACACGATCGCGGCGCTTGTGGCCGTGACGGTGTCGGTGCCGTTGGCCACGCCGGTGACGCGGCCGGTGCTGTCCACGGTGGTGATGGCGGGGTTCGTCGCGGTGAAGGTGAACGTCCCGCCCGAGATGTAGCGGCCGTTCGCGTCCTTGCCGCGGGCCACCAGGCCCGTGGAGCCGTTGACCGCGATGGTCACCGCGGGGGGCGTGAGCTGGATGGACGCCAGCACCTGCGCCACCGTGAGCGATGCGCCGGGGTTCGACGTGAAGCCCTGCGCTGTCGCCTTGATCTGCGTGACGCCATTGGCGGCCGACGTAGCGCTCACCGTGTCCGATGTGATGGACGGGACCACGGCGACCGACCCGTTCGTGGAAACCCACGTGAACGAAATACCCGTCATCACCGCGTCGAGCGTGTCGTGCGCGATGGCACGGTAGCGGCGCGTCAGGCCGAGCGACGTCAGTGTGAAGGTGTCGGTCCGGGTGGCGCCCACCGTGTCCACCACGACCGCGATCCGGGTGATGGGCGTGATGACGCTGAGGTTCGCGATGCCGGTGATCGTGCCGGACGTCGCCCTGATCTGGGCCGTGCCGAGCCCGATCGCGGATACGTGGCCCGCCGTGTCCACCGTCGCGACGGCCGGCGCCGTCGTGGACCAGGTGAACGAGGTGATGCCGGGCATCGGCTTGCCGAGGCCGTCCACCGCGCTTGCCGTAAAGCTGTAGCTGGTGTTCAAGTAGAGGCTGTTCCTGCCCGATACGTTGATGGATGCGAGCCGCTGCTGCACCACGATCAACGCCGAATCCTTCGTGCCGCCGGCTTCCGTTGCCACCACGTAGGTCGAGCCGTTCGCCACCGCTGTCACGCGCCCGGAGGCGCTCACCGTCGCGATGGCCGGGGTGCGGCTCAGCCAGATGAAGCTGCCGGTGAGCGGATTGCTGTTGGAGTCCCTGGCCTGCGCCGTGAGCTGGACCGTGGCGGTGAGCGCCGTGAGCGTGTCGGGCTTCGGCGAGATCGTCGTCGAGGCCACGCCGCCCGGGACGTTCGCCGAGACGGTCAGGGGCGAGCCGGCGAGGCCGGTCGCGGTAGCCGTGATGGTCTGCGCGCCAGTGACCGCGCCGAGCGTCCAGGCCGTGCTGGCGAGGCCGTTGGCGTCGGAACTGCCCGACGTCGGGAGGACCGAGCCGCCGCCCGTGGCGACGGCGAAGGTCACGGTCTTGCCGCTCACCCCGATGCCCAGCGAGTCCGCGACCTTCACGACGATCGGGTTCGGCAGCTGGGCGCCCGGCGTGGCGGTCTGGTTGCCGCCGGAGACGAGCGTCAGCGTGGCCGCCGGACCGGAGGCCGACGCCACCGTGATCGCCACGCCGCCGGACGCGTACCCCGTGGCCGACGCGGTCACGCCCACGAGACCCGGAGCGACGCCGTGAATGGTTGCGCTCCCGGTCGTCTGACCCGCCGCGATCGTAACGGTCGGGGTCGTGACCTTGAGCTTCGTCGTGTCGGTGCTCGCGAGCGTCACGGCCAGGCCGCCCGCCGGCGCGGCGGGCACGATCTGCACGCCGAGCGTGGTGCTCTGCCCAGCCGTGACCGATACCAACTGCTGCAGCAGGATGAGGTTCGGCGTCACGCCCACCGCCGTGATGCCCGCGGTGTAGCCGGTCGCCGTCGCGTGGATGACCGAGGCGCCCACTGCCACCCCGTTGAGCACAATGCTCCTCAGGGTGTCGCCCGCGGAGAAGGCAATGGTGCCCGGGGAGGCGACCGTGAGGTACCTGGTGCTGTCGCTCGTCACCGTCACCGTGAGGCCGCCGGTCGGCGCGGGCTGCGTGAGCTTGACCAGCGCCAGGCCCTGCGCGCCCACGCCGACGAGGTTGCCGGGAACGGTAAGCACGATCGCCGGCCCCACTACCGTCGTGCCCGTCGCTGCGAACGTCACCGCCGTCAGGCCGGTGACCGTCGCCGTCAGCGTGTTGGCGCCAGCCGCCGGGCCCAGCGTCCAGCTCCCAACCGTCGCGATGCCGCCAGTGTCGGTCGTGACCGTGCCGCCCGTGATGCTGCCGCCGCCCGAGGCCACCGCGAACGTGACGCTCACGCCCGCGACCCGCGTGCCGAGCCCGTCGGTGACCTTGACCGCGGGCCGCACCGGCAGCGCCGAGCCGGCCGCCGCGGTCTGTCCGTCGCCAGCCGTCTTGGTGACGAGCACCGGCACGCCCGGCGATACGGCGGTGGCCGCAAACGTCACCGGCGAGAGGCCCGTGACCGTCGCCGTGAGGGTGTTGTTCCCGGCCGCCGCGCCGAGCGTCCAACTGCCGACCGTCGCGATGCCTGACGCGTTGGTTGTCGCGCTCGCGCCCGTCACGCTGCCGCCGCCGCTCGCGACCGCGAAGGTCACCCCGATGCCGGAAAGCGGCGTATTGGATGCGTCCGTCACCTTGACCGCCGGGGCCACCAGCACCGCTGCCCCCGTCGCCCCGGTCTGCGCGTCGCCCGCGAACTTCACGAGGTTCGCCGGCGGACCAGCCTGCTGCGTGGCCGTTGCCGTGAATTGGGTCTGGGCCACCGAGCCCACACTGGCCGTGATCGCGACGCTGCCCGCGGTAGTCCCCAGGGTCGCGATCGTGTGCGCGAGCCCGAGGGAATCGGTCATCGCCGCCGGCGGGTTCAGCGAGCCGCCACCGGAGGCGCTGAACTGCACGCTCACTCCGCTCACCGGGAGATTGTCGGAGGCCAGCACCCTCACCACCAGCGGCTGCTCGAGCACCGTTCCCACCGAGCCGGTCTGGTTGTTGCCGCTGACGATCACGACCTGGCTCGGAACCGGCGAGACCGTGACCCGGGTCGAGTCCCGAATCCCGGTCGGCGTGTGCGCATAGACCCACGCCGTCCCGCGCGTCGTGCCCGCGCGGAACAGGCCGTCGGCGTTGATGGTGTTCCCCGCGCCGCTGAGGGAGGATGGCGTGGACCACGCCGCGTAGAACTGCGTCACAGGCTGTTGCGACGAGTCCGCCGCGGTGAGGCGGAATTGCAGCGAACCGCCGAACGAGACCCCGGAGTCACGCGGCGCGATCTGGATGGAAGCGATCCGCGTGCCTGGGCCGACGAAGGTCAGAAGGACCTCGGACGGCTCCCCACGGACGCTCGTCACCAGCACGGTATCCAGCCCGCTGAACATCAACGTATTGCCGCTGAGGAGCTGGATCGTGACCCAGAAGGTCGCCGTGTCGGTGACGGGCACCGAGACGTTCGCGGTGATCTGGGCGGAGTCGGCGGAGAAGTCGAAGCTCTTCGTGGCGACCGTGTCTGCCGGGGGCCGGACCACGATCAGCCGGGCCTGGTCCACCGACATGCCGCCGAATGTGCCAAGCGCCACCCGCAGCACCGGCTGAATCGCCAGCGCGACCAAGTGCCGTGCGGGCCCGGTCGGGCTGTCGCACGTCACGGCAGCGCCCGCCGCGACGACGACGGGCAGCAACCCGCGGATCAACTTGCGGGCACTCATGGGAAGGTGCTCGACGACTCTCACGTGGATGCCAAAGTTAACCCGCCGGGCGAGGAAGCTGTCAAGCTACGGTAGCGACCAATTAGCTTTGGCGCTATGCGACGCCCCCACTCATTCTTGGTGACTACCATCACGGCGCCGCCCTCGGCCCGCCTAACTGCTGCGCCCGTGACGCCATGAACCCCCTCCCGGAGCCCCGGCGTCCTTCCGGGCGGCGTGGAGAGCCGCACCAGGCGCCATCCACCCTGCTTTCGGTCAATGTGGGACTCCCGCGGAGCGTCGAGTGGCAGGGCAAGTCGGTCCGCACCTCGATCTTCAAGAGCCCGGTGGACGGCGTCGTACGCGTCGGGCCATACAATCTGGCCGGAGACCAGCAGGCCGATCTCTCAGTCCACGGCGGCGCGTACAAGGCGCTCTACCTGTATCCGTCCGAGCACTATGCGTACTGGCGCGCCGACCTCGGCGAGCTCGCCTGGGGGGCGTTCGGCGAGAACCTGACGACGGCGGGGCTCACCGAGGACTCGGTGTGCATCGGCGACCGGCTGCGCGTCGGCACTGCGGAGTTGGTCGTCACCCAGCCGCGGCTTCCCTGCTTCAAGCTCAGCATGCGCTTCGGCAGGCCGGACATCGTGAAGCTCTTCCTCGAGAGCGGCCGGACCGGATTCTACCTGTCGGTGGCCCGCGAGGGAGAGGTGAGGGCCGGTGACGCGGTCACGGTCGCCGAGCGGGTGGCCGAGTCGGTCACCGTCGCCGAGGTCCTGAGCGTTTATGGTACGGACCGGCCCGACCGCGAGCTGCTGCGCCGGCTCGCCGGTCTCTCCGCGCTGCCCGAGGGCCTGCGGGATCGGTTTCGCAAGCAACTGGGTGGGTTGGACGCTTGAGCTTCCGCCGTCCGTCCAGATTCAGCTGAGCACCGGGCCCAACTGGCCCGCCGTCGGCTCCGCTCAGCAGAACCAC
>PMIK01000055.1 GCA_003157095.1 Gemmatimonadota bacterium
GGGCACCTTGCCCCCCGCCATGCGGAGGTAGACCGAGAGCTGGCCGCGATGGTGGATCTGGTCGTGCATCATGCCCCAGAGGACGTCCATCACACGCAGGTCGCCCATGGTCTTGGGCGCCACAGGAAACTTGACGGTCTTGTTGAGCGCCGCCTCCGAGGCCTGCTTCACCTTCGACACGGTCGCCGGCTGGATCCGTTCATAGGCGGCGATTACGTCGTGCATCGTGGCGGGCGCCGGTGTCATCTTCGAGAAGTCGATCGCGCCNNGACATGGAGCGCTCGTGCGGCTTCAAGTCCCCTTTGTCCGACGGGTACGCCTTCAGCACCTTCAGCGTCGTCGCGAACTCCCGCTCAAAGCTCGCCAGGAACATTTCCTTTTCCGTCATCGCGCGGCTCTCCCGAGGTTTGGGATTGAATCCTGACAATCGGAGTCTGGTTGGGAAGCAGGAGAGTAGCCGCGTCGGGCTGCGGCCGCCAGGCGGCCGGCGGCAGCCTCAGACCGGCGCGTTCTTCGGATTGCTGCCGGGTACGAGCACGGCGGCGCCGCGCACCTTCCCGGAGCGCAAACGCTCGAGCGCTTCGCCGGCGCGCTCGAGGGCGAAGGGCTCAACGACCGTGCGGACGGGGATGCGTGGGGCGAGGGCGAGAAACTCCTCGCCGTCGCGCCGGGTGAGGTTGGCCACGGAGCGCAGCACGCGCTCGCCCCAGAGCAGCTCGTACGGGAACGCGGGGATATCGCTCATGTGGATGCCCGCGCAGACCACCGTGCCTCCACGCTCCACAGCCCTGAGCGCGGCGGGCACCAGGGCGCCGACCGGCGCGAAGATGACGGCGGCATCGAGCGGCTCAGGGGGAAGGGCATCGGAGGGGCCGACCCACGCCGCGCCCAGCTCACGCGCGAAGGCCTCCGCTTCCTGGTCGCCCGGGCGCGTGAAGGCGAAGACGCGGCGGCCCTCGTTGCGGGCCAGTTGGGTCACGATGTGGGCGGCGGCGCCGAACCCATACAGGCCGAGGCGCTCGCCATCGCCCGCGGCGAGCAGCGAGCGATAGCCGATGAGGCCGGCGCACAGAAGCGGCGCCGCCTCCACCGGCGGCAGCTCGCTCGACAGCGCGAAACAGTAGCGCTCGTCGGCCACCGTGAACTCGGCGTAGCCTCCGTCGAAATCGTAGCCCGTGAATCGCGCGCGGTCGCAGAGGTTCTCGCGGCCGGAGCGGCAGAACCGGCAGTTGCCGCAGGTCGAGCCAAGCCACGGCACACCCACCCGGGCCCCGATGGAGAATCGCCGCGCTTCCGGGCCGTTCGAGACGACCTCTCCGACGATCTCGTGACCGAGGACCAGCGGCAGCTTGGGTTGAAGGAGCTCGCCATCGGCGACGTGCAGATCGGTGCGGCACACGCCGCAGGCCAGCACCCTGATCAGGACCTGATGCGGGCCGGGCTCGGGGCAAGGCGCGGTCGCCGCAACCAGGGGCCGGCGGGCGGCCTCGAGGAGCATCGCGAGCATGGGCTGTATAGTACATTCGTGCCGGTGCAGCGCTCAGTGCAGGCGGTGCTGTTGGGCGCCGTGGCGTGCTACGGCGTCATCGCAATCACGGCTCCCCCGGGGCCGGGACTCGATCCCGACACCATGTCCTACATCGGTGCGGCCGAGTCCCTGGCGCGGCGCGGCACGCTCCGGATTCCGGCGGCGCACTGGGCTGACTCCGACAGCACCAAGGCGCTCGGGCATTTCCCTCCCGGCTTCCCGATCGTCATCGCCCTTCCCGTCGCGCTGGGGGCGCCGCCCGTGCAGGCGGCCCGCGGCATCGAAGCGGCGGCCGCGTTCGCGACCGTCGCGCTCGCCGTCTGGCTGGTGAGCGCGGTCGCGACTCCCGGTGCGGGCCTGCTGGCCGGAGTCGTCCTCCTGGTCACGCCGAGCTTCGCGTTCGATCACTGGCAGGTGGTGAGCGAGCCGCTGTGCCTCGCGCTCCTCATGGCGACGCTCGCGCTGATGGCGTTCTCGAGAAGGCCGTGGACCTACGGCATCGCGGCGGCGGCGGCGGGGATCGTCCGCTACGCCGCCGTCGCGTCCACCGGCGCGGTGGTGCTGTGGGCCTACGGACTCACGGGCAGCCACCGCGAGCGGCTGCGGCGCGCCGTGATCGCCGCGGTGCCGTCAGTGGTGGTGCAGGGCGCCTGGGTGCTCCGCGCCGCCGCCGAATCCGCCGAAGTGCGCCGCTTCGGCTTGCGGGGCGGGCTGGGGCCGACGTTCCGCGAGTTGGCCGGAACCCTCGGCGGCTGGCTGGCTCCGTCCGTTCCATTTCCGTGGGCCCAGGCGCTGCTCGCCGTGGCGGTGGGTACCGGCGCCATCGCGGTGCTGGCTCGCGCCGCGCAGCGAGTGCCCCTTGACCCCGCCGCAGGGCCGCACCCACGGCTGCGGCGCCTCATGGCTGCGGCGGGCCTGCTCGCCGCCTGCTACGCCGCGCTGGTGCTCTTCTCTCGGCTGTTCGTGGACGAGGGCATTCCGTTCGACCAGAGATTGCTGTCCCCGTTCATCGTCCTGGCCGAGGTCGCCACGGTCACGGCGTTCGCAGCCGGATGGCGCCGCTGGAGCGGGCGGTGGCGCGTGGCCGTGGTGGTGGCGTGGGGGCTCTGGCTCGGCGGCTCGGCGCGCGCCACCGTCCAGGCCGTCACGGACGCCCTGGACGGCGGCTGGGGGTACGCCAGCGACGACTGGCGGACCTCCCGGCTGGGAGACTGGCTGCGCAGCGAGGGCCGCGGCGTCGCGGTGTTCTCCAACAACACCGCGACCATGTACTTCCTCACCCATCGGCCGTCGCGCGGCCTGCCGGAGACGCTGGACGCGGATTCGGTGTCGGCCTTCGGCCGGGTGCTTCGTGAGCGGCGAGGTGTGCTGGTCCGGTTCCCCTTCGATCTCGACACGGGGACGTCCCCGGACTCGCTCGCCAACCGGCTGCGGCTCATCGAGATGGCACGGTTTCCGGACGGAGTGATATGGGGTCCCGCGCCCGAAGGCCGGCCAGCCGGCGCGCCCGGGGGCTAGCGCCGGCCCGCGAGGTCGGGAATGCGCCGACCAACGTCCCCCATTGCAGACTCGTATAGAATTTGCTACAACCGCTGGCGTCGCCCCGCAGTCATGTCCTCAACGGAGAGTCTCTATGCATCGAGTGCGCCTCGCCCTTCTGCTCCTGGTGTCCGTCTGTCTCGGCGGCGTCTCCGCGCTCCGCGCGCAGCAGCCCGCCGCGGCCGAGTACCCGGGGATCGAAACCGGGAAGATGTGGACCTTTGACGTGCCGCCGCTCGACTACTGGGGCCGGCGGTACAACTTCCATCCCAGCCAGGAATGGCTGGATCACGTGCGCCTCTCGGCGGGTCGGCTGCCGGGCTGCACGGCGTCGTTCGTTTCGCCGGATGGCCTCGTGATGACCAACCACCACTGCGGCCGCGGCTGCATTGATTCCGCCACCAAGCCGGGCGAGGATCTGCTGCGGGACGGCTTCTACGCGAAGAGCCGCGAAGAGGAGCGGCCGTGCCGGGGGATGTACCTCGACCAGTTGCTCAGCATCACCGATGTCACGGACAGCGTGAACGCGGCGGTGCCCGCGGGCACGGTGGCGGGCCGGGCCGCGACGCTGCGGGACGCGGCCATCAGCGGGCTCGAAAACCGCTGCGCTGGTGGCGCGGCGGATATCCGCTGCCAGGTGGTCACCATGTACCGCGGCGGCCAGTACAAGCTGTACCGGTTCCAGCACTACACCGACCTGCGGCTGGTGTTCGCGGTCGAGAGCCAGACCGGGTTCTTCGGCGGCGATCCGGACAACTTCACCTATCCGCGCTACGACGTCGACATGTCCATCGTGCGCGCGTACGTGAACGGCCAGCCGGCGCACACCGAGTACTTCCGGTGGAGCCCCAACGGTTCGAGCGACCACGAGCTGGTCTTCGCGGTCGGCAACCCCGGCTCGACCGGGCGCCTGAACACGCTGGCGCAGCTCCAGTATCTGCGTGACGTGCAGTACCCGGCGAGCCTGCGCATGCTGGCGGACCGGATCCGGGTGGATCATCAGCTCTCGAACCTGAGCGACGATCGCGCCCGCGCGCTGCGCAACGAGATCTTCGGCCTGGAAAACTCCTACAAGGCCATTGACGGCTACCAGGCCGGCCTGCTCAATCCGCAGATGATTAATCACAAGCGGGAGTGGGAGCGGAACTTCCGCGCCCGCGTCAACGCCAATCCCGAATGGAAGCGGCTGTACGGGAACACCTGGGACGAGAGCGCGGCCATCTGGCGCCAGCTCACCCAGCTAGCGGTGCGGCAGCGCTACTACAGCTTCGGCGCCTATGGCGCCCGGCTGCTGCAGGTGGCCAGCATCATCGTGCGGTCTCCGGCCGAAGCGGCCAAGCCCGACAGCGCGCGCCTGCCGATGTTCCGCGACGCCATGAAGCAGCGGATGCAGGGGATGATGGCCGCCCCGGTGGACACGACGTCGGAGATCATGCTGTTGTCGGCGTACTTCACGCAGATGCAGAAGGACCTGCCGGCCACCGACCCGCTCCTCAGGGCGGTGCTCGGCGGCCGCACGCCCGAAGTGGCGGCGCGCGAGATGGTCACGTCGAGCCAGATCGTGACGCCGGACCAGCGGCAGGCGCTGCTCCAGGGCGGCGCGGTGGCGGTCAAGGCCTCGGCCGACCCGTTCGTCAAGCTGGCGCTGCTGATTGACCCGGTGGAACGGCAGATCACCAAGCAGGTGACCGACCTGAACAACTTTGACTCGCAGGCGTCCGAGCGCATCGCCCGCGCCCTGCTGGCGGTGTTCGGCAATACCGTCGCGCCGGATGCGACCTTCAGCCTCCGGATCCAGGACGGCGAAGTGATGGGCTACCGGTACAACGGCACCGTCGCCCCGCCGTTCACCACCTTCTACGGGCTGTACGACCGGTTCTACAGCTTCGGCCAGAAGTCGCCGTTCGACCTGGCCCCGCGCTGGGTGTCGCACCGCGATTCGCTGAACCTCTCGACGCCGCTCGATGCGGTGTCCACCAGCGACATCATCGGCGGGAACTCCGGCAGCCCGGTGATCAACAAGAACGGGGAGATCGTCGGACTGATCTTCGACGGTAACATCGAGGATCAGCCGCTCCGCTTCCTCTACTCGGAGTCGGTCGGGCGTGCCGTGTGGGTGGATTCCCGCGGCATCATCGAGGCGCTCCGGCACGTGTATGACGCCGGGCCGCTCGCCGACGAGATGACGGGCAAGCACTAGCCACCCGTCGTGTCGTGTCGTGCCCGCGCCCGGGCTCCGGATACCATCCGGGACCCGGGCGCGGTGCGTCCGGGGCCGGCGCGTTGACGGCGCGCGGACGGTCAATATTTTAAGCTTAAGATGAAACGCTCCAAGCCGGCGCCGCCGGCGCCGCCTCCTCCGCCGCCCCGCTCGTACGGGCCCGCGGCCGACCGCGCCCTGAAGCTGTGGGTCGCACTGGCCCGCTGCGCGGCCTCGGTGGGGCGGGCGTCGGCGCGCGACATCCAGGGCTACGGGCTCACGCAGGCCCAGTTCGCCGTGCTCGAGGTTCTCTACCACAAGGGACCGCTGCCGCTGTGCGAGATCGGCGAGAAGCTGCTGGTCACGAGCGGCAACATCACCTACGTCGCCGATCAACTGGAGCGGGTGGGCTACCTGCGGCGCGAGCGCTCGCCCGACGACCGGCGTGTGGTGCGCGCGCACCTGAGGCCGAAGGGCCGCGCGCTGATGGCGCGGACCTTTCCCCGGCACGCGGCGCGGATCGAAGGACTGGCCGGTGCGCTGGCCGCCGGCGAGCAGGCGGCGCTCGCCCGTCTCCTCAAGAAATGGGGCAAGCTGGTGCGCGCGGCCGCCGGGTGAGTCGCCGGCGCGACCGGAACCGCGCGACGCGGTGCGTCCCGGCATGGGACACGCGGCGCCGTCCCTCCGTCAACGTGGCGTCCCGGCGCGAGTTCTACTCTTGCTCGTGATTCCGGCGGTTCTTATCATATCACGACCTTCCCCGCGGAGTCCTGCTCGATGTCCGATCCCTTCTTGAGTTCGGACGAATACGATGAGCGTGCTCACCAGTTGTACAACGAGGGGCGATACGACGAAGCGGTTGTCGCACTGAAGGAAGGCCTGGGCATTTACCCCGACGCGCTGGAGCTGCACGTCGGGCTGGGATACGCGCGGCTGGCGAGAGAGGAGTACGCCTGGTCGCGCCAGAGCTTCGAGGCGTCACTGAAGCTCGACCCCGACCACGAGGACGCCCTCGCCGGCCTGGGGGAAGTGCTCCTGAAGCTCGGCGCGCGCGACGCCGGACTGAAGTGCTTCGACCGCGTGCTGGAGCTGGGCTTCAAGGAGGACCTGGACATCGTGCTGCAGATGGGGCGCGCGCTGTTCCGGGAGGGGATGCTGGAGGCGGCGCGCCGCTTCTTCGAGGTGGCGCTCGCGGCTCATCCCGACAGCGCGGAGGCTGCGGCCTGCGTGGGATACGCGGCGCATCGGCTCGCGGCCGAGGGGGACGCGATCCGCTGGCTGCGCCAGGCACTGGCGCTCGACCCCGAGCACGGGGAAGCGCGGATCTACCTGGCCAATCTGCTCTACGACCGCGGTGAGTACGAGCCTGCGCTGGCGGAGTTCGAGCGCACCGAGCCCGACGATCACTGGGACGAGCTCGGCATCTGGCGGCTCATCGAGTTGAAGCGGAGCATCTACCGCCTGCCCGAGGACGACCCCGAGCTGAAGCCGTGGCTGGTCCGGCTCGCCGATCTGGCGGGTGACGCCGACGCGACGGACCTGCTCCTCGCCGAATTGGAGGCCGCCGGCCCCGACGGCACGGGCTCGCGCGACCCCGCGCAGCTCGAGCTGTTCGGCACGCTGGTCACGGAGCTGCAGGCCATGCACCGCCAGCCCCGCGGCTTCGAGGTCCACCGGATCACGACCAGGGACGGCGTGACGTACGTCGGGACATGGGAGGCCATCGTCGCCGGGATGCGCGATGACGACGCGGCGTACTCGGGCCGGCCGATCGAAGAGTTCCTGGCCGGCGCCGCCGCGCGCGCGACGAGGCTCACCGGAGTCACGATTCCCGCGACCGACGCCGAGAGCTTCATCCGCGGCTACGCCGATGCGGGGCTGGTGGAGATTGTGAAGTAGGGGGAGGCAGGGGCTAATAACAGGCAGGGGCTAGGGGATNNATAGACCCCTCCGCCCCTAGCCCCTAGTCCCACTCCGCTCACGGACACACGCCAGCCCAACTCACCAGCGGCGCGCTGAAAGTGTAGATCGCCGCGAGCGTGTCCGCGCCGCCGCCCGGACCCAGCTGTCCGCTTACCTCTCCCCGCATGCGGAAGACCAGCCGTCCGCTCACCGCCTTGTATCCGTTTTGCGGCGCGAAGCTCGTGAGCTGCGCGGCGGCGCCGTGCAACCCGAACAGCTGCGTCAACTGGCTGACGTTGGCCTGGTCGGTGTACATGGCGAACGGGCGTGGCGGCTGGCACGCCAGGACTTGCGTCACCTCGGAGGACTTAAGAGAATCGAGCGCGTACGCGCCCGGTCCCGTGAGCGGCACCGTGTCCTCGTACAGGAAAAAGCGCGTCGTATTGTTCACCGGTCCAACGACCTGGAACGCGGGGCCACCCCCGGTCCGCGTGAAGTTGAGCGCCCGGACCGGAAGCCGCACTCTCAGCTCCTTCGCGCCGGAGAGCCAGAGGTAGGCCAGGCCGGTCACGCTGTCGGGAGGGGTGAAGACATCCACCGCGCCGCCGCCCTGCTGGCCGCATGCCGCAAGCGAGAGCCCCGCGCGGCCCGCGACCTTCGCGGTCACCAGCCCCGCGGCGTTCAGGGACGCCACGCTCGAGTCGAACGGAGCGATCACCGGCGTCCGGTTGGGCACGGGCCCGGTGGAGCGCCGCCTGAGCCGCACGCCGAGCGTCATCGTGTCGCCGGGCGCGAGCACGACGCTGTCGGGCACGAACTCCGGCACGAGGTCGGCCGGCACGGCCAGCGCCGCCGGCGCGCTGCGCCCGCCGCCGGAGGCCGCCGTGATCTGGGTCGACCCGGTCGAGAGGGCGTGGGCCATGCCGGAGGAGGGATCAACCGAGGCCACCTGCGGCGCGCTCGAACTCCACAGCAACTGCGGCGACGAGACGAGGTGGCCCGAGCTGTCCAGCACCTGCGCGGTGAAGGCCAGGCTGTCGCCGACGCACAGCGCGGCGGCGCCGGGTTGCACGGTCACGGTGCCGCGGAGGGGAAGGAGATCGGCACACCCTGAAGAGGCTGCGAGCGCGAGTACGGCGAGCGCGCCGGTGCGGGCGCCGCGGAAGCGGTGGGGCTTCACCGGGCCCAGTCTACTCGCCGCCGCGGCGAATGCCAAGCTCACGCTTGTTCCCCATCCCGCCGGGGCTTTAGGTTCTCTTCGTGCCCGACTCGATTTTGCGCCCGCACTCCATCGCGATCATCGGCGCGTCCCGGCACCCGAACACCATCGGGTACCAGATTCTCGACAACCTCATCCGCTACGGCTTCAACGGGCCGCTCTACCCGGTCAATCCGAACGCGGCGGTCATCCACTCGATTCGCGCGTACTCCAGCGTCACGGCGATCCCCGACCCGGTGGAGCTGGCCATCATCGTGGTGCCGAGGGACCAGGTGCTGGCCGCCGCCGAGGAGTGCGGGAAGAAGGGCGTGAAGGGGCTGGTCGTCATCACCGCCGGGTTCGCGGAGGTCGGGGGCGAAGGGGTCGAACGGGAGCAGCGCCTGCTCGAGGTCGTCCGGCGCTACGGGATGCGGATGGTAGGGCCCAACTGCATGGGGGTCCTGAACAGCGCCGCCGACTTCTCGATGAACGCGACCTTCGCGCCGACGATGCCGCCGTACGGCCCGGTCGGATTCATCAGCCAGTCCGGGGCGATGGGGCTCAGCATCCTCGACTACGCGGAGGAGCTGGGAATCGGGATCCATCAGTTCGTCTCGGTGGGCAACCTCGCCGATGTCTCGGGCAACGACCTGCTGCTCTACTGGGCCGACGATGCCGGGATCCGCGTCATCCTGATGTACCTCGAGAGCTTCGGCGACGCGCGGCGGTTCTACCAGATCGCCCGCAAGCTCACGCGCCACAAGCCGATCTTCGTGGTCAAGGCGGGGCGCACGGCAGCGGGGGCGCGGGCGGCCTCGTCGCACACCGCCGCGCTGGCCGGCACCGACCTCGCGGCCGACGCGCTGATGGAGCAGTGCGGCGTGCTGCGCGCGCAGACGCTGGAGGAGCTGTTCGACTACGCGATGGCGTTCCCGCGGCTGCCGCTGCCCAGGGGCAACCGGGTGGCCATCATCAGCAACGCGGGCGGCCCGGCGATCATCCTGGCCGACGCCTGCGAGTCGCTGGGGCTCCATGTGGCGGAACTCGCCCCCGAAACCCAGGAGGCCATCCGCGCCCAGGTGCCTGAGGAAGCGGCGGTGCGCAACCCGGTGGACCTCATCGCGTCGGCCACCGCCGAGACGTTCGGCAACGTCGTGGGTCTCGTGCTCCAGGACCCCAATATTGACGCGGTGATCGTGTCGGTCGCGCCGCCGCCGCTGAAAGGCCAGGCGGGCGATGTGGCGGAGGCCATCGTGCAGGCCACGGCGTCCCGCCGCGACATCCCCGTGATGGCCGTGCTGCTCGGGCGGCAGGGGGTGTCGGCCGGGATGCGCAACCTGCTCCGCGCCGGGATGCCGGGGTACATCTTCCCTGAATCCGCCGCGCGAGCGCTGGCGGCGATGAATCGCTACCGGAAGTGGCTCGAGCGCCCGGAGGGCACGGAACTGCGCTTCCCCGCCGACTCGGCCAGGGTGACGGCGATCATCGGCCGGGCCAGGGCCGAAGGGCGGGAGAAACTGAGTGAGACCGAGGCGCTCGAGGTGCTCGACGCTTACGGCATCCCGACCGTGCCGTGGCGGCAGGTGGGCTCCGAGGACGCGGCGGCGGCGGCGGCGCGGGACCTCGGCCATCCCGTGGTGCTCAAGGTCATCAGCCGCTCGATCATCCATAAGAGCGACGTGGGCGGCGTCGTCGTCGGGCTGGGCTCGGAGCGCGAAGTGCGCGACGGCTACCGCCGGATGCTGCAGCGCGTCAAGGAGCGCGCAGGGATCACACCCGAGGCGGTGCTGGTGCAGCGGATGATCCCGGGCGGGCGGGAGACGATCGTCGGCTCCGCCCGCGACCCGAGGGCCGGGCCGCTGATCATGTTCGGTTTGGGCGGGGTGGCGGTTGAGGTGCTGAAGGACGTGGTGTTCCGGGTGCATCCGCTCACCGACGTTGACGCGCGCGAGATGGTCCGCGCGATCCGCGGCTATCCGCTGCTGGAGGGGATGCGGGGAGAGCCGGGGGTGGACGTGGTGGCGCTGGAGGAGATCCTCCAGCGCGTCTCGCAGCTGGTGGGCGAGCACGAGGCGATCCTCGACATGGACATCAATCCGCTGGTCACGTTCCCGGACCGCGTCCTCGCGCTGGACGCCCGGTTCCGGATCGCACTCTGACGGCGTTGGGCACGGCGGTGCGGCGGTCGCGCCGCTCAGAACATGGACATCGCCAGGAACGAGCGGAGGTTGTCATTGGTCACGCGCAGGCGGCCGGACAGCAGGCGGACCACCGCCCAGAGCACCTTGTACGCGATATCCCGGTTGAAATCGAGCAGCAGCTCGAAGTCGGAGCGGGTGATCGTGAGCAGGGTGCAGTCCGTGTTGGCGATCGCGTCGGTCGAGCGCTCGGAGCGGTCGAAGATCCCCATTTCGCCGAAGCAGGTACCCGGTTTGAGGACCGCCAGCGCTTCCTCGCCGCTGCCCGGCACGATGCGGCTGATCCTGACATCACCCTCGGCGATGATGTACAGCCGGTTGCTCGGCTCGCCTTCCTTGAACACCGTGGTGGCGCTCTGGAACTTCTGCTCCTTGCAGATCTCCAGCACACGCGCCAACTCGCCCTCGTCGAGGTCATGAAAGATGGCGGCCTGCTTGAGCAGTACGAGGTCCATGCGTGAAGGCTGAAGGTATCCCGGGGTCCGGGAGGCGGCAAGTCCGCTCGGGAAGCGTACTTACGGCGGCGAACGTGGTCTCGTTCTCACGGGTGCCGTTGGCCATCGCCTTCGTGCTGCTCCCGGCTGCCGGAGTCCGGCTGGTCGTGCTGGCCGTGGCTGCCGCCACCGATCTGCTGGACGGCTGGCTGGCGCGGCGGCTCGGGCCGTCGCGTCTGGGCGCCTGGATGGACCCGGTCACCGACAAGATCTTCATGCTGACCGCCTTCACCATGCTGGCGATTTCCGGCGCGCTGGGGCCGTTCGAGGTCGTCGGCGTGCTGCTCAGGGACATCGTGGCGCCGGCCGGGTATCTGAGCAGCGTGATCGCGCGCCGCCCATTCAACGTGCCGCCCGCCCGGGTGGGCGGGAAGGCGGTGACGGTAGGCCAGACGCTCACGCTCTTCGCCTGGCTGTTCGAGTCGCCGCTCCTGAGGTCGCTGGCGTGGGCGACCGCCGCGATGGCGCTCTACGCGATCGCCGACTACGGCCGTCTGGCCGTGCGGAGTGCCGAGCGACCGCACTCGTGAGGAGGAGAAGATGCAGGCAGCGCTTCGGCTGATTCTCGTGGCGGTTCCGCTGGCGTGCGCCGCACCGCGTGCCTCCGCGCAGGAGTTCCAGCCGCCGGCCCGTGGAGGCGAATCCGCGGCGGGTGGAAGCGGATTCCAGGTGGACCTGTTCAGCTTCTCGACGCGCGCGGGCATAGACGTCTCGCGTCCGGCGCAGTGGGTCGTCGGCTCGACGCTCGACATCGCGGAGCTGTGGTCGCCGCGGGTGCGCCTCCGTCCTTCGTTCGAGGTCTCGTCGAACGGCAGCACCGTCCAGCTGCACTGGGCGGGCGAGGTGACGTACCGGTTCCAGTCCGACGACGCTCCGGCCATCCCGTACGTCGGCATCGGCATCGGCCACATGAGCCGGTGCAGCGGGTGCACGACCGTCTGGCCGACGGTGGCGATGGGCTTCGAGCTGCGGTTCCGGCCATCGTTCAACTGGCTCATCGAGTACCACGCGCTGGATCGTCTGGGGCGGCACCGGATTCTGGTCGGCCTCGCCACGCGCAACGCGGCGGGAGGGCCGTGATGAGTGCGGCGAAGCACGTCACCCTCCGATGGCAGAACGGGATGGCGTTCGAGGGGGGAGTCGAGGGCCGGCCCTCCATCGCCATTGACTCCGACGGGAACGCCGGTCCGGGCCCGATGGACACCCTGTTGCTCGCGCTGGCCGCCTGCACGGCGAGCGACGTGGTCTCGATCCTCGAGAAGATGCGCTTTCCGGTGCGGGGGATGACCGTGGATGCGACGGCAGAGCGGCGGCCCGAGCACCCGAAGCGCTTCACGTCCGTCGTGCTGACCTACCGGATCCGGGCGCCGGGCGCGCCGGAGGAGCGGGTGCGCCGCGCCATAGACCTCTCGCTGGAGAAGTACTGCTCCGTCAGCCACTCGCTCGCTCCGGACATCGCGCGCCGCTATGAACTGGTGCTGGAGGCGTAGCTCGCTGCTGTTGCTGCCGGCGCTCGTGGCGGCGGTTCCCTCGCGGGCCCAGAGCCTCAGAGAAGCCCAAGTCTGGGCCGTGGCCGTGGCGACGAGGCCCGCGTTCTACGGAGCGGGCTTCGGCCTGGGTTGGCGGGACGAGCAACGCGACCGGATTGCGCCGGCGATAGCCCTGGGAGCGTTCGGCGACGGGCGGTTCGGTGCGCGCGCGGACCTCTCGTACCAGTTCCTGCTCGACCCGGGGAAACGGTCGGGGTCGGCGATCTACGGTGGTGGCGGGCTTACGGTCGCCATGGAGCGGGGCCACGTGGCGCCGTACCTGCTGCTCGTCCTCGGCGTCGAGAACGCGCCGGGCGGCGGCGGTGGCTCGTTCCTGGAGGTCGGGGTCGGGGGAGGTGCGCGGCTCGCCGTCGGCTATCGCTGGAGGAAACACAACGCCCCGGGCCGCTAGGCTCCGGGGCGGACAGTCAGGCTTCGAGCTGTCGCCGGCTCAGGCGACTCCTGCCGTCTCGACCGGCTCGGGCCTGGCCACCACTGGCTGGCAATAGCGCTCGCCCAGGGTGCGGAGCTCCTGGATCTGCACCGGAGTCAGCTCTTCATACCGCTCACCCAGATACGCCATCGTGTCGTCGAACCAATCTTTGCGGTGCTCTTCGGCCGCTTCCAGGACCCCGCAGCGCAGGATATGACTGAACAGCTCGTCGCGAGCCAGCTCAAACGCTGTCGGCACTTGGACTTTGCGGTGGTTACTGTGCTTCGACATCACACCTCCGTTGGGACGGGACTGACCCGCCGTCCTTCAATATAAACGAGCCTGGAGGCGCGGGCAAACGTCACAGCTGGTCGGCGAAAATGGTCGCAGCCACCTCCGCTGCTCGAACCCGGAGCGGCCGCCGGCGCGGGCGAGTTGGCTGCCGTGTCGGCCCTGGGTATGATAGACCGGTCATGACGCCGACTCCCGACGAGACTTACGATCCGAAGCGGGCCGAACAACTGGTGGAGATGCTGCGGGCCCTGGCCCTGCGCATCATGGACCTCGATCGCCAGGGTGGGCTCCTCGGAGAGTCGTCGGCGTTGCTCCGCGCGATGGGCGACATCCGCTCCGAGCTGTTCCGCTACGAGGTCCGGCAGACCTTCGACACGCCGGAAGTGGCCGAGCATCGCCGGATTGTCGAGGATGCGGCGCTCGGGTGGTCGCCCGACGCCGAAACCGGAAGCGATGAGGAGGATCCATGGCGGAAGCCGGACGGTCGCTGAGGAATTTCTATCTGGTGCTGGCCGCGATCGCGGTCGTAGGGATCGTGCTGATCGTCCGCGCCGCGACGAGCCATCCGCCGGCCCCGCTGGTGATGGCCGACTGCGGAGGCCCGCCCCTGGGAGCGGTGCAGGCCACCGGCCAGGTCCTCGGCTCCGATTCCGCACCCGTCCAGATTGACGAGTACTCGGACTTCGAGTGCCCGTTCTGCGCCCGGTTCGCGATCGTCACGATGCCGGACGTGCGGCAGCGCCTGATCCCGACCGGCAAGGTGCGCTGGCGCTACATGGATTTCCCCCTGCAGGGCCACACCAAGTCGCCGGTGGCGCACGTGGCGGCCGCGTGCGCGGCCGACCAGGGGAAGTTCTGGGAGATGCAGGACGCGCTGTACGGCGACCAGAACACCTGGGTCGAGGACAGCCGGCCGGAGCGGAAGTTCATCGAGTACGCGCGCCGGATCGGCCTCAACGCCGACAGCTTCCGGGTTTGCCTGGAGACGCGCCGGCCCTGGCCGAAGATCGAGGCGAACCGCTGCTCGGGCGAGAAGCTGGGAGTCGGCGGTACGCCGACCTTCTTCATCAACGGGCGGCGGCAC
>PMIK01000307.1 GCA_003157095.1 Gemmatimonadota bacterium
GCCGCGGTCACGAACACCTCGTCCACCGACGTGCCGAACCGCTCGATGTAGATCGGCAGGCTCTGCTGCTCGATCGCGTTGCCGATGGTCTTGGCGACCATCGCGGCGGCCAGCGGAGCACGCGCCATCGCAATGAGCTGGACGTACGGAGCGCCGAGGGCGAAGCCCTTGAAGATCTGGTCCTCGAAGGNNCCCCACTCGTTCATCATCCGCCACGGGCTCATCCCGGTGCCGCCGCCCGCCGCGTCCACGGTGAGGAGGTCCAGCTCGGCCAGCGAGGCGTACTTCACCGCGCGGGCCAGATCTTCGGGCCGGTACGCGCCGGTCTTGAGGAACACGTGCTTGGCGCCGAGCTTGCGCAGCGCCTCCACGCGCTGGAGGAACGAGTCCTTGTCCACCATCCCCACGCGCGAGTGGCGCTCGAACTCGTGGAAGCTGCCCTTCTTGAACGACTCGATCACCATCGGGTCCAGNNGGATCCTCGGGGTCGGGCAGGACGATGTAGCCGCGGCGCTTCAGCTCCTGGGCCTTGGCCAGGTCGCGGATCTTCACTTCCCCGCCGATGTCCTTGGCGCCCTGCCCCCACTTCAGCTCGACGCTCGTGACGCCCAGCTTCCTGAGGGCGTACTCCTGCACCCCGAGCTTGGTGTCCTCCACGTTGGCCTGGACGATGACGTCGCCGTAGCCCTCCTCCTGCCAGTCACGGAAGCACTGGATGCGCCACTCCAGGTCCGGGGCGGAGATCACCTTGCCCTCGGCGAACTTGCCGTCCATGTCCATCCCGCAGACGTTCTCGCCGATGGCGATCATCGTCCCCGTGATGGCGGCGCCCGCGGCGATGCCCGGCCAGTTGTTCTTGGCCACGTTGGTCGAGCCCATGGCCGCGAGGGTGAAGGGCAGCCGGCTCTTGATCCCGTCACCCTTTCCGATCTTGACCTCGAGGTCCACGTTGGGGAACAGCGCCTTCTCGCTGTCCGCCGCGATCCCCCAGGCCCCCGTCGCCCGACCCAGGATCGTGAAGTGCGACAGGTCGAGCGGGTAGTCCTTCTGCGACGCCGTGGTGATGATCCCGAACGGCTGGGGATAGATCATCTCCGGGCCGCGGTACGCGGACTTCCCGATCTCGCACATCCCGATGCACCCGTCTATGCAGGTCGTGCACATCCCGCTGAACGGGCTGACCGAGTCCTCGGTCCGGTTCTTGGTCAACGTGGCCGCGGACGAATTGAGGCGAGTAAGGCTCATTGAGGGTCTCCTGCTAGCGCGCGGTGGATGCCGCGCGGAGGCTGGTCCGCATGTCGGCACGGAACGGTCCGGCCAGCTCGCAGGCGTGGCACGGATCGAGGAAGCACATGGCGTCGTCGTACGTCTTGAAGCACACGGGCGCGAAGTTGAGGCACCCGCTGCACAGCGTGGTGTCGGCGGTGGACGCCTGGCAGCGCAGCTCGCAGACGGGACACACGTACAGGCAGGCCCCGCACTGCCGGCACAGCTCGGACGTCTGATCGAACGGCCGCGCCACGTGCCGGCTCACGCCCCGGCCCGCGAAGCCGATCGCCCCGCCCATCATCTGTTCGGCGCACATCCGCACGCACAGCCCGCACTGGATGCAGTCCTCGTTCTTCGCCGGGTAGCGGCACTCCCGGACGCCCATCGCCGAGGCGAGGTCCTGGATGCGCTTCGACTGCGGACTGGTCGCGACGTACAGCTCGAGCAGCAGCCGCCGCGCCCGATCCACCCGCTGCGAGTCGGTCCGCACCACCATCCCTTCGGCGGCGCGGGTGTTGCACGAGGTCACCAGGCGGCCCACCCCCAGCTCCACGACGCACAGCCGGCAGGCGCCGTAGGCCGAGAGGCCGTCGTCGTGGCACAGCGTGGGGACGGGGATGCCGTAAAGGCGCGCGGCCTCCAGCAAGGTGGAGCCCTCCTCCACCTGCACGGACGATCCGTTGATGGTCAGTCGGATCATGTGGGCTCCTAGTTGACCAGGACGGCGTCGAAGTTGCAGGTCTCCAGACACGAGCCGCACTTGTTGCACTTCGCCTGCTCGATCGTGTGCAGCTTGTTCTTCTCTCCGAGGATCGCCGAGCCGGAGCACAGGCTGATGCAGGCGCCGCAGCCGTTGCAGATCACCGGGTCAATCGTGTAGGTGATCAGCTCCTTGCACACCTTGGCGGGACAGCGGTGGTCGCGGATGTGCGCCAGGTACTCGTCCCGGAAGTAGCGCAGGGTCGTCAGCACGGGGTTGGGAGCACTCTGCCCCAGCCCGCACATGGACGTCTCCCCCACCATCCAGGCGAGGTCCTCCAGCAGCCGGAGATCCTCCTCGGACCCGCTCCCCTTCGAGATGCGGTCCACGATCTCCTTCATCCGCTGCGTGCCCACGCGGCAGGAGAAGCACTTGCCGCACGACTCGTCCTCGAGGAAGCCGAGGAAGTACTTCGCGATGTCCACCATGCAGGTGTGGTCGTCCATCACGATCATGCCGCCGGAGCCCATGATCGAGCCGGCCTGGGCCAGACTCTCGTAGTCCACCGGCAGATCGAGCTTCTCGGCCGGGATGCACCCGCCCGAGGGCCCGCCGGTCTGGACCGCCTTGCACACCCGGCCGGCCGGCACCCCGCCGCCGATCTCGTTCACCACGTCGGCCAGCGTGGTCCCCATCGGCACCTCGATCAACGCGGTGTTCACCACGTTGCCGACGAGGCTGAAGACCTTGGTCCCCTTGCTCTTCGCGGTGCCTATCGCCGAGAGCCACGCCCCGCCCCGCTGGACGATCACCGGGACCGTAGCCCACGTCTCGACGTTGTTGATGCAGGTCGGCTTGCCCCACAAGCCCTTTTCCGCGGGATACGGCGGCCGCGGCCGCGGCTCCCCAACCCGCCCCTCGATCGAGGCGATGAGCGCAGTCTCCTCGCCGCACACGAAGGCGCCCGCACCCTTGGTAATGCTGATGTTGAACGCGAAACCGGAGCCGAGGATGTCCTTGCCCAGAAGGTCGGCGCGCTGGGCCTGCAGGATGGCCTCGCTCAGGCGCGCGACCGCCAGCGGGTACTCCTCGCGCACGTAGATCACGCCCTCGTGGGCGCCCATGGCGTACCCGCCGATGATCATGCCCTCGATCACGCTGTGCGGATCGCCCTCCAGCACGCCCCGGTCCATGTAGGCGCCGGGATCGCCCTCNNCCGGTCGGGAAGCCGGCGCCGCCACGACCCCGCAGGCCGCTGCTCAGCACCTCGGCCAGCACCTCGTCCGCCGTCAGGGAGAACAGCGCCCGCCACAGCGCGCGATAGCCGCCCCGCGCCGCGTACTCCTCGAAGCTCGCCGGATCCACGATCCCGCAGTTCCGCATCACGATGCGGAGCTGCCGCTTGAACAACGGGAGGTCGGCGTAGCTCGGCACCCCGTCCACGTGCCCATCGTTGCCGTTGCAGTAGCTGATCCGCTTGCCCGTGAGCGGGTTGTCGTCGCCCGTCATCACGGCCAGGGCGAGGTTGGTCTTCGGCTCGGGCAGCTCCGCGAGTATGTCGCGCACCTGGCTGGGCTTGACCCGCCCGTAGGTCACGCGCGGCTGGCCGGGCACCCATATGTCCAGCAGCGGCTCCTGCGAGCACCAGCCGATGCACCCGGTTTCCGAGACCGCGTAGGGGAGGTGCTTCCCCTCCACTTCCTCGCGCACCGCCTCGAGCACCGCATCGGCGCCGGCTGCGCGCCCGCACGTCGCCGTGCCAACCATGATCTTGATCCGCTCGGGATACAGCGAGGCGCGGCCGTGGATGGCACAGCGCTCCAGCGCTTCCAGATCGGTCACATGGTGGATGTGTTCAGTCATGGGACGCGCCTTTCCGCGCCGCGCGCCGGCTGCCGGCCCGGTAGCGGTCCAGGACCCGCTTCACCTTCGACTGCTCGAGGGTCGCATAGACGTCCCGATCCACCCGCATCACCGGCGCCAGTCCGCAGCAGCCGAGGCAGCGCACGGTCTCGACGACGAACTCGAGGTCGGGGCTCGTGCCGAGTCCGGCCACGCCCGTCTCCGTGCCCACCCGCTCCAGNNACGTGCTTGCCGCGCGGCTTCAGGCTGAAGCAGCGGTAGAACGTCGCAACCTGGTATACCTGCGGCAACGGCACCCTGAGCTTGCGCGATACGTGGCGCAGGATGTCTTCAGGCAGGTACGAGTAGGTCGCTTGGACTTCTTGGAGTATGGGGATGAGGTTCTCGCGCCGGTCGTCGAACTGCGCGAAGGCTTCATCCAGGGTGGCGCTTTCGACGTGGAGCATGGCGGAGCATTCTCCCGCGTGGGCTCTTAAAGACAAGTCTGTCAGCAAATCTCGCGCCTCCGCGCCGACACTACGATCCGCCGTCGCACGTTCACCATTGTCCCCAATGCGCGCTTTCGCACTTCCGCTCCCGCCCCATTCGCCGCGCGAAAAAACGCGCCGTTTACACTCGGGTTTTGCCGCGCAACGCGACCGGGTGGCGGAAGCGCGCCGACCGGGGATAGCATATCCCGATGCGTCCACATGTGAGACGGAGCCTGCTGGGCCTCGCGGTCGGCGCGCTCGTCGCCCTCCTGCTGGTCCTGCTGCGCGGCACCTACCCCGCACAGTCCTTCGAACTGAAGACGCTCGACTGGCGCTTCCGCACCCTCCACGATCCCGCCCGTGCCGACACGAACGTGGTCATCGTGGACGTGGACGAGGTCAGCCTCGACCTGCTGCGCAGCTCCGCCGGACGCTTTCCCTGGCCGCGGGATGTGTGGGCGATGGTGGTGAAGTACCTGGCGACGGGCGGCGCCAAGGTGGTCGCCTTCGACTTCACCTTCCCCGACCTCGACCTGCCGCACCCGGGAGCGGACAGCGCCTTCGCCGACGCGGCACGCGCGGCCGGCAACGTCGTCCAGACCCTCTCGTTCCAGCAGGTGGGCGATGCGGCGGAGGCGTCGCGCAACCGGGAGTTTCGCGAAGACTCCGGGGCGCTGGCTCGGCTGCGCGACTTCGCCTGGCCGGTCCAAGGGCTGCCGGTCGAACAAGTGTTCCAAGCCGCCGAGCATTCGTACCGCTTGCTCCTCGACGCCTCCCGTGCGGTCGGCAGCATCAACTTCACGCCCGACGCGATTGACGGGACGGCGCGGCGCGTGCCGCTCTTCTACGGCTTCCACGGCCGGTCGTATCCGGCCTTCGGGCTCGCGGTCGCGGCCGTAGCCGACTCGGCCCGGTTCCGCGGCGGGCCGGCGCGCTGGGGCACCCGCAGTCTCGCGCTCGGCGCGCTCACCGTGCCTTTGGATGCGGGCGGTCTGCTGCTCAAGTGGCGCGGCCCGTATCGCGACCCCAAGCGACGCCTCGAGACCTACCGCATCTACCCGATCGCGCAGATCCTCCACTCGTACCAGCAGGTGGCGGCCGGCGAGACTCCCGAGGTGCCGCTCGCGGCGTTCCGCGGGAAGGTCGTGTTCGTGGGGGCGTCCGGCTCCGGGCTGTTCGAACCACGCGCCAATCCGTTCGGCCCCGCCGACCCGGGCGTGCTGATCCACGCCACGCTGGCCGACAACCTCCTCACCGGCGACTTCCTGCGCCGGGCGCGGCCCGTGGCGAACGTCGCCGCAACCGTGCTCGCCGCGCTGCTCGCGGGCATCGCGGTGTCGTTCATCGCATCGGTCTGGTGGAGCGTGGCCGCCGGCGCCGGCCTTGCGGCCGCCTACCTCGGCCTCACGTTCTGGCTGTTCGGTGCGGGCGGCATCTGGCTCGATGCCGCGGCGCCGACCCTGGCGATCCTGCTGACTTTCACCGGCGGGATGGCGGCCAACTATCTCACCGAGGGGCGGCACAAGCGCCAGATCCGCGAGATGTTCTCGAAATACGTGGCGCCGGAGTACGTGGCGCAACTGGCCGACGACCCATCCAAGATCAGCCTGGGGGGTCGCCGGGCCGAGCTGACCATCCTGTTCAGCGACATCCGCGGCTTCACCTCCATCTCGGAGAAGATGGAGCCGCACGAGGTGATCGAGTTCCTCAACGAGTACCTTTCCGAGATGGCGGCGATCGTGAAGCAGGCGGGGGGCACGCTCGACAAGTTCATCGGCGACGCCGTGATGGCGTTCTGGGGCGAGCCGGTGCACCACCCCGACCATGCCGACCGGGCCGCGGACTGCGCGCTGGCCATGCAGGCGACGACGGCCAAGTTGGCGGCGCGCTGGGTGGCCGAGGGGAAGCCGGACATCCACATCGGGGTGGGGATCAATACGGCCGACGTGGTGGTAGGGAATATCGGCTCGGTGGAGCACAAGCTCGACTACACGGTGATCGGCGACGGGGTGAACCTCGCCTCGCGCCTGGAGAGCGCGAACAAGGAATTCCACACGGGGATCATCATCAGCGAATTCACCCTGGCGCAGCTCGGC
Source organism: Gemmatimonadota bacterium (assembly GCA_003157095.1). GTDB lineage: Bacteria > Gemmatimonadota > Gemmatimonadetes > Gemmatimonadales > JACORV01 > Fen-1245. The sequence continues at coordinate 6,399 of PMIK01000307.1, forward strand.
GACCGGTTCGAGGTGCGCGCCCTCGGCGACGTCAAGGTGAAAGGCAAGGAGAAGCCGGTGGCCATCTTCGAACTGGTGGGCAGGAGAGCGGCGCCGGCGCCCGGACAGGGCGCGGCCGCGGCGGCGGCGTCCTCGTGACGCGCGCCCACAACCTGGCCCGTCTGCTCCCCGCGCTGGCGCTCCTCGGGAGTGCGGCGCCCGGCCGCGCGGTGGCGCAACGCGCGCAGTGGACCGACGTGGTGTACGTGCCGGGCCGCTGGTCCGCCGGACACATCGTCGCGCAGGCCGATTCACTCGCCCTGATGATGCGCGTGGACTACTTCTCGGCACCGCCCAAGTGGCGCGCGGAGATCCGGCGCACCACCGACGGGCAGACCCTCGGAAGCCCGGAGATCCTGGTGGGAAGCGGCGAGCAGGCGGTGGTCGTCACCCAGCTCGGCACGACTCCGCTGGACCAGCACGCGCTGGGGCGCGACCCGCTGGTGCGCGCGCTGGTCGTCTTCGACCAGGCGGGCCGGCGGAAGGGGCTCGCCAACGGGCGGATCACCGACCGGGCCGCGGACGGCAAGGTCGCGCGCGTCGTGTTCCGGCGCGAGATCAGGAACCCCAGCTTCGACAGCGCGCTCCTCGACCCCGGTAATCGGGCCGGAGGGCGGACGCTGCTGGCCAGCGGGATCGCGGCCGTGGGGGACCAGCGGAGTGCGAGCGTGGTCGCCACCGCCGGCGCGCGCGGCGTGGACCGCGTGAAGACGCCGGGCGGCGACGTGCCGGTGCGGCCCGATACCATGGCGGTCGTGCGGATGGAGCACTTCTCCGTCGGCTCCGTGGCGCTCGAGGAGTTCCTCCGCGCCGGCGGGCTGGGCCCGTATGCCGCACCCGGCGACTCGGCCGGGAGGCGGCCGTGACCCGCACCCGCCGCGCCGCCGCTTTCCTCGGTGCCGTGGCGCTGCTGAGCGCCGTCGCAACCGCGCCCGCGGCAGGGCAGAGCCTCTTCGACCGGCTCCGCCAGGCGGCGAGCGTCGCGCGCACGCTCCTGCCGATCAGCACCGAGAAGGAGATCGAGATCGGCCGGGGGATCGCCGCGACCATCGCCGGCCGCTTCCCGGTCTCGACCGACGCCGGGCTCACGCGCTACGTCAACCTCGTCGGCCTCACGGTCGCCAGCCAGGCGCCGCGCGGCGACATCACCTACCGGTTCGCCGTGCTGGAGACGCCCATCGTCAACGCGTATGCGGCGCCGGGCGGATACATCTTCATCACCAAGGGCTCGCTGGACCTGATCCGCAGCGAGGCGGAGCTGGCCGGCGTGCTCGCGCACGAGGTCGGGCACGTCAACCGGCGCCACGTCATCGAGCAGATCCGGAAGTCGGACACGATGCGGGAAGTCAAGAACACCCTCGATCTCCAGGGATTCGTCCTGGACCGCGTCGTGGGCACGGGCGCGAATGCGCTCTTCACAGGCCTCTCGCGCGGTGACGAGATGGAGGCCGACAGCCTCGGACTCGAGTACGCGTCGAGCGCCGGCTACGATCCCGGCGGGCTCGCCGCGTTCATCGGGCGGTTGGACCAGCACGCCGGCGAGGGCCCGGTCTCGGAGTTCTTCGCCACCCATCCCAAGCCCAACGAGCGCGTGGACCGGCTCAACAGCATCGCCCGGCGCGAGGGTTTGCCGGGAGGCGTGATGCTGGCGGACCGGTACCGAGCGACCGTAGGACACTAGACCCCACCGAATCCGGGAGTCCGACCTGCCTGGCCACGCCGGTGCCGTCGGCTGGCGCTCCTCGCCGGCTGGTGGCACTCTTATTGCCCGATGGAGCACCGGAACAGGGTGAACCGGCACCGCGATGCGCGCCGCAGCCGCCCCGCGCGATCGGGCCTCAGCGAAAACGAGGACATACCGTGACTCGAGTCCGAGCAGGACTGTTGATGGTTCCGCTGGTTATCGCCTCGGCTGCGCTTGACCTCTGCCCGGCGCTGGCGCAGGCCCCGGCCGCTGGTCCGTTCGACTCCACGTCGTTGCTGGCCGTGGCGGCCGGGCACGCCAGAGAGGCCGCAACGCGGATCGCGCGGCCGGCGCGGGCCCCCCGGCCCGATGCCGCGGCCACGCAGTACCTTGCGGGCCTCGCCCAACTCAACCGGAACCAATTCGACTCCGCCCTGGTGCCGCTCCGCGCCGCCGCCACGGCCAACGCGAACAGCGCGCTGTACCACGGCGACCTGGCGTTTGCGCTGGCGGAGACGGGCCGCTGGAGCGATGCGGAGGATGAGTACCGGGCGGCGGTCCGGCTTCAGCAGGCGAACCCCTGGTACTTCGTGGGGCTCGGCGCGACCCAGGCGGCGCAGGCGCACTGGGGGCAGGCCGCGGCCAGCTACACGCTGGCGGTGGCGGCGGACAGCGCGGTCGTCATCCAGCAGTTGATCGCCCCGGCGAGCGACGCGTTCCAGCAGGCCGGCATGGCTCAGGCGTTGGAGGATTGGGCGCGAATGGCGACCAGCCGCTTCCCGAACGAGCCCATCCCCTGGCTGCGGCTCGCGAGCGCCAGCTACATGCGCCGGGATACGGTGGTGGGGTTCCCCGCCATCCGGCGCTTCCGTTCGCTCAAGCCGGACGACCGGGTGGGCGCCATGCTGTACTCGGAGTACTTGCTGGCCGCCGGCCAGTATGATTCCGCGGCGGTCCTGGCCCACCAGGCCGCGCCCGACAGCAGCATGCGGCATCTCGCGGCCGTTGTGATGTACAACGTGGGTGGCCACCTCCTCCAGGGCGGACAGTTCGCGCGCGCGGCCGAAGTCCTCCAGGAGGGCCGTGAGCTGGCATCCGCGTCGGACCAGCCCATGTACGATCTCTACCTCGGAATCGCCAAGCTCAGGATGCTGCAGGTCTTCTACAACGAAGCGGCGCAGCACTCCGACTGCCGCAAGTCACATGCGGCGGACAGCATGCTGACCGATGTCGCCCACCTCGTCACGGCGGGCGTCGCCGCGGACAGCGCGATTGCCAACCAGGTGCTCACCGGGGCGATCCAGCAGTACCGGACGGCGATTGATGGGTTCGTGAGACAGTGCAGGAGATGAAGAGAAGGGGCTAGGGACTAGGGGCTAGGGAATGGGATCACCCTAGCCCCCAGTCCCTAACCCCAAGCCCCTGTCCCTTCAGGCCACTTTCTCTCTCCTCGAATCCCAATACACCCCCGCGCCGAGCATCAGGAACACGCTCAGCCCGATCCAGTTGCCCCACGCATCGAGCCACGGTCCGAAACCCAACGCCGCTATTCGGGTGAGATCGGGCACGATGGTAACGTGCGCCGAATCCTCCACGAACTTGAGCAGCGCCGCCAGCACGCCCACCAGCGCCCCGCCGGCGATGAAGCCGGATGCGATGAGCGTGCCCTTGTCGTGCCGGGCCTTGGCGAGCGCCGGGTCCCGCGACGAGCGCTTGAGCAGCCACGCGATGGCGGCGCCCAGCACCAGCGGCGAGTTCAGCTCCATCGGCAGGTACATCCCGAGCGCGAACGCCAGGCCGGAGACGCCGCACATTTCGGTCGCCACCGCGAACACGGCGCCCACGCCGTAGAGCAGCCACGGCGCTCCGGCGGTCCCCATCACGCCGCGCAGCACGGCCGCCATGGCGTTGGGCTGCGGCGCCGGCAGCGGGTGCGCGTGCAGCGGCCCGGGCGCGAAGCCGTACACCTTCGCCATGAGGATGATGACCGCCGTCGTCGCCAGGGCGGCGACCACGGAGCCGACCAGGTTGCCGATCTCGATGCGCCGCGGCGTGGCGCCGAGCCAGTAGCCGATCTTGTACTGCGTGACCAGGGAGCCGCTCATCGAGAGCGCGGTGCACACCACGCCGCCGATCAGCAGCACCTGCAGCATCCCCCCGGGGCCGGAGAGGCCGAGGGCCGAGAGCACGACGGCGGTGACGATCAGCGTCGTCAGCGTCATGCCGGAAATGGGCGTGATCGAGATCATCGCGATCGCCCANNAGGAAGATGGCGAGGCCCACCGCCACGATGCCGAACAGGATCGCCGACATCGGCAGCGCGCGGTCGGTCCGTATCTCCTCGGCGGCTCCCGGCTTGCCACGCGCCAGGCGCACGACCTCGCCCAGCGCCTGCTTGGTGGCCTGTCCGATGACGGGCGACATCTTGAGGATCGAGAGGATGCCGGCGGCGAAGATGCCGCCGAT
>PMIK01000026.1:0-813 GCA_003157095.1 Gemmatimonadota bacterium
GCCCGGCTCGGGGCCGGGTGGACGGCGACGCCGGCCGACACGCTCGGCGAGTTCCAGGTCGGGTCGTGGTTGCGGGCGCGCGGCGTGACAGGTGCAAGTGGCGGGATCAGCAGCGACACCGCCGCGGCCGGCTGGGGCGGGGACCGCTACGCGCTGATCGACGGCCCGGGCGGGGCCTACGCGCTGGTCCTCCTCACGACCTGGGACACGCCGGCCGACGCGACCGAGTTCGCGACAGCGGCCACCCAGGCAGTGGTGGGCGTTCCGGGCGAAGCCCGCGTCGTGCGGGTCGCGTCCGGTGCGCCGGTCCCGGGTGGCGCGGAGGTGGCCGTGCTCTTCGCGAGCGACGCCGGCGTTCTGGGGAAGTTGGCCGCGGCCGCGCTGCCCTGACAGGTCCGCTTGGGGGCCGCGTAAGGCCGCAGCGCGCCTCAGCCGACCTTCAGCCCCCGCCCCGCCGCGCCTCCCGCTACATTGCCTCCGGCGCGGAGATCCCCAGCAGTCCCAGCGCGCTGGCCAGCGTCAGCTGCGTGGTGCGCACGAGCGTGAGCCGAGCCGCGGAGCGTTCCGGCTCGGAAGGATCGACCACCCGCGCGTCGCGATAGAAGGCGTGGAACTGCGTCGCGAGGTCGGTCGCATACGCGGTGATCCCGTGGGTCTCCTCGGCGGCGGCCGCGTCCTCCACGACCTCGGGGAAGCGTGCCACGACCCGGACCAGGGCGGCCTCCGGTGCGCCGGCGAGAACGGTGGACCCATCCGCGACGCCAGGCGCCAGCCCAGCCTCGGCCGCCCTGCGCAGGATCGAGGCGATCCGGG
>PMIK01000026.1:869-4516 GCA_003157095.1 Gemmatimonadota bacterium
GACCTCGACCCCGTCGCGCACGAAACGGACCCAGGCCATGAGGATCATCTGCACAGCGTCGCGGTCATAGCCCATCGCCACGGCGGCATTGCGAAGCCGCGCGACCGTCCCGTGGTGGTCCGCGCCCCAGATGTAGACCAGCCGGTCGAAGCCGCGGCTGAACTTCTCGACGACATAGCCGACGTCGGAGCCGAAGTAGGTCCAGTCGCCGTTCGACTTGCGGACGACCCGGTCCTTGTCGTCGCCGAACGACGTGGAGCGGAACCAGAGCGCGCCCGCGTCCTCGTACAGCGCGTCGGCCGCCTCGAGGCGCTCGACCGCCCGGGCCACCCAGCCGTCGTGGTAGAGCGAGCCCTCGCTCTTCCAGACGTCGAAGCGGACGCCGAGATGGGCCAGCGACCCCTCGATCCCCGCCCGAACGCGCTCCGACGCCCACTGCCCCACGATCGCCACCGGGTCGGCGTCCGGGGCCCGCGCGGCGCTCCACACATCGTCCGGGATCTCGGCCGCCAGCTCGCCGACGTACGCGCCCCGGTACGCCTCCTCCGGCAGNNGTAGTACTCGCGGGTGACCTCGTGGCCCGCCGCCTCGAGCACACGGCACAGGAGGTCCCCCACGAACGCGCCGCGCGCGTTGCCGATGTGGAGCGGCCCGGTTGGGTTGGCCGACACGAACTCCACGTTCACCCGCCGCGGCGTCGCGGCCGGGACGCGGCCCCACGCGGCCGGTTGCGCGAGGACGGTCGAGACGACGTCGGCGAGCGCCGCATCCGAGACCCGCAGGTTGAGGAAGCCGGGCGGGGCGACGGTCGCGGCCCCGATGACGGAACCCGGACGGTCGGCGTCCGCGGTCAGCTCGGCGGCCAGCGCCTCGGCGATCCGCAGCGGCGCCATCCGGCACGGCCGGGCCAGCCTCATCGCGAGGTTCGAGGAGAGGTCGCCGTGCTCCGGGTTTGCCGGCCGCTCGATCTCGATTGCCGGCCGCTCGATCGGGGCGACACGAGGCAGCGCACCGGCCGCCGTTGCGCGCCCCCACGCAGCCTCGAGCGCAGTGCGCGCACGCGAGCGGAGCGGCACGAACGCTGCTGGCTCGAGCGGCTGGGTCACGCTATCTCCCGGGCAGCTGGGTGCCGATATGGTGGCCGGCCCGCGCTGGCGCGGCCCGGCCCGAATCGTAGTCCACGCGGGCGCGTCAGGCCTCCGAATCCGCCGCCCGCCCAACAGTACCCCGGGCCTGGGTACGGCCTCCCAACGACCTCCCAGTACCCGTTTGGTGCTGGGGTGCACCGAGATTACGGCCGCTGGTGCGGTCAGGTGCGGTTCGGAGCGCCATCGGTACGCCCGAAGTACTAGACCGCGACGAGGCGTCCGAGCACACTCGAGTGTGCAATCAGGGCCCAGAAGTAGTGGTGACTCATGCCATTCGGCCCGGTCGCATCGGCGTCATCCGCGGCAGCTCTGCCGCATGTATGGGGACAGGAGATCGATGGAAACAACTACTCCGCGCCGAAGGCGCGCCACAGCGTTCCGCCGGGCCGGCTGGCTCGGTGTCCTCCTCATGACGAGCCTAGCGCTCGCTGGCCCGGGCGCGGCCGAAGCCGCGGCGGCGGCCGTCGCTCCTGGCGCGGCGACACTCGCGACCCTGGCAGCTGTGGCTCCCGTCTGCGGGACCACCCCGCTCGATGTCGAGCTCATCATCGACACATCGGGCAGCATGGGCTCCAATTCCTCTGGCAGCCCGATTTCCAAGACTCGACTGGGGTGGGCAAAGCAGGCCGCGACGCAGCTCGTCAGCGCGCTGGACAGCCACGGCGGTGTCGGCGGTACGGGCCTGCACCATGTGGGTCTCACGTACTTCTCCGGCACCACTGCCACCACGTCGGTTCATCTTGTTGCCTCTGCCGCAGCCGCTTCCGCGGCAGTGGTTGATGCGGCCATCAGCAGTCTCTCGTCAAATGGCTCCACGCCGTTCCTCACGGGCATGAACACCGGCCAGGCGGACATGGCGGCCGGCAAGCGTTCCGGCGCCACGCACGTGTACGTGTTCCTCTCCGACGGGAGCCCCAACCCGGCGAGCAGCCAAACCCCGTCATCCACGCAGATCACCACGTTCAAGAATACGGCTGACATCGTGTGGTCCGTCGCCATCGGAACGGGCGCCAGCAGCGGCACCAACGGAGTCAACCTGCCGCTGATGATGAGCCTGGCCCAGCCCTCGGGCGACTTTGCCCACGCCACCGATGCGAGCACACTGCCCGATGTCTTCAGCACCATCTACAACTCGATCGCCTGCACCGCCAACGTCACGGCCGTCAAGTCGGCCAGTTCGACCAGCGACCTGAGCGGGGCGACCGCCCAGCCCGGTGACACGCTGAGCTACAGCATCGCGCTCAGCAACAGCGGCAATAGCGCGCTGACGGGCGTGAGCGTCTCCGACGACATCAGCAGCCTGCTCACCTATGGCGCCTACGTGCCCGCCAGCGCCGACAACGGCGGCAGCTTCAGTAGCCCGACCGTGAGCTGGTCCGGCCTGACGGTCCCGACCAGCGGGCTTACCCTGCACTTCCAGGTGCTGCTCAACGAGGCCGGCTTCCCGGTGGGGAAGACGACCCTGGGCAACACCGTTCTCGTCACCGGCACCGGCAGTAACTGCACGACGGACACGACCGCCGCCGCGTGCTCCACGAGCACGACAGTCACGATCCCCGGTCAGTCGGGTCTGTCCATCACCAAGGGCGTCGCGCTGAACGCCAGCGGCCCCTTCACCTCCGGCCTTAGCACTACGGTCGGCACGACGGTCTACTACGAGATCGTCGTCACCAACGCCGGCAATGTCCCGCTCACGGACGTGACGCTCGTTGACGATCACACCACGCTGAGCGACGTCTGCGCGATCCCGACCACCTTGGCGGTCGGCGCCGCCATCACCTGCTACTATTCCTCCTCGGCCGTGCTCGGCCTCACCACCAACATGGCCACCGCCGGCGCCTCGGGCCTCGATTTCGAGAATGCCTCCGCGAGCGTGACTGCCAGTTCGCCGAGTTGCGAAGAGTCAGGGACCTGCCCGACGACTCCGCCGTCGAATCCGCCGACGTCGCCGCCGTGCACGCCGGAGAACTTCTGCTACTTCAACACCCCGACGCCGGCTCCGACGCCCACGCCGACGCCGACACTCACGCCAACGGCGACGCCGACGGCGACGCCGACACCCACGCCAACCGCCACCAGCGCCGTTTTGGCTGCCACGAGCAAGCCCAATATCACCCCGCCGCCGACGTCCTCGCTGGGCGGAACGACGGGCGGACCCTCCAGCGGCATCTGGCTTGTGCTTCTTGTCCTGGCCGGTCTCCTTGGCAGCATCCTGCTGCTGACCCCGGCCCCGGCGCGGGCCCGCCGCAAGCGGTAACCCTCGCCCTCACCCAAGGCTGTCCCCGAGACGCTCGAACACCGGGGCCCGGACAACCGGGCCCCGGTGTTTCGATTCCGGGTGGCGGTAACAGCGGGAATGGAAGCAGCGGCCGGGCGACCCGGGCGCGATCAGCCCTCGATCGCGACCCGATCGCCGTCGCTGACCAGCGAGACCGGGCCACCGTACTCGGCCCGCACGGCCGCGATCGTGGCCGCCGGGTCGCGCTTCATCTGGAGGTG
>PMIK01000259.1 GCA_003157095.1 Gemmatimonadota bacterium
CCCGTCTGGGTGATGATCGCGCTGGCGCTGTTCGGCTTGCTGCTCGGGTTCGTGGGGCTGCTCGTCGCCGTCCCGCTCGCGGTGCTGGTCAAGCTGCTCGCCGCCCGCGGCCTGGCGCACTATCGCGCGTCGGAATATTACGCGGGGAAGCCGCACCGAGAGGCAACCTGACGACATTCGCGGCACGGGCCACAGCGGCCGCCCCGAGCGCCGCGAGACACCGATGACCCGGCAGAACTTCGCGAGCGGGGCGCCGTGGGAGCCGGTCGTGGGCTACTCGCGGGCGGTGAAGGTGGGGAACCTCGTCTTCGTGGCCGGGACCACCGCGCTGGACGAGAGCGGGAAGCTGGTCGGCCGCGGCGACCCTTACGCTCAGACGGTCCAGGCGCTCAGGAACATCGAGCGGGCGCTGGTGAAGGCGGGCGCTACCCTCAACGACGTCGTCCGCACCCGGGTGTTCGTCCGGAACATCGGGGGATGGGAGCAGGTAGGCCGCGCCCACGGCGAGGTGTTCCGCGACATCAGGCCGGCGAGCACGATGGTGCAGGTGGAGGCGTTCGTGGACCCCGGAATGCTCGTGGAGATCGAGGCAGATGCGGTAATCGAGAACGGCGGAGAATAGAGAAGTTGTCAGACGGCAACTTGCTTCTAGATCTCCCAGTTGCTCCACACGATCCCGCTGGCGGGCACCGTCTCAGGGTGGCCCGCGATCGTCATCCGCAGGTCGGACCAGCGCACCCGGAAACCCGTCTCGATGAGCGCCTGGTAGGCTTCCTGGTACGCGGTCTGGCAGCGCACCGCGACGCGGCGGATGCTCTGCGTAGCGGCCCAGGCCCCGACGGCGTCGAGCAGGTCGAGTAGCGCCTCGATCCCCGTCGCGGCGACCTTCAGCACCCGCAGCTCGTCGCGGGTCCCGCCTTCCGCCAGCGGCGCGGAGTGGCACAGGGCGAACGCCGCCATCCGGCCGTCGCGGCGCATGATCAGGACGTTACCGAGTGACATGTCCAGCGTGAGCTGGATCTCCCGCGAGAAGTCGTAGCCGGGCGTGAGCGACTGCACCAGCGCGTCGATCTCGTGCATGCGTGCCGCGCGCTCGCGAGGCTCCACGCCGCCGAGCAGCTCGAACCCGGCGCGGCCGCCGGCGCGTTGCGCCTCCCGCGTCAGCGTCAGCGTCAGGTGACCGGGGACAAAGCCGAGCTGGCTGTAGAACCCGATGTTATCCACGGTGCGGGGCATGGTCTCCAGGCCCAGCGCGGAGACCCCCCGGCGCCGCAGCCAGTCCACCGCCGCCAGTACGATCTCCTTGCCGAGGCCGCCGAGCTGGCGGTCCGGCCGGACGGCGAGCGGGCCCATCCACCCTTCGGCCCCCGAGCAGTGGGCGACGTTGAACGCGACGATCCGGTCCTGCTCGTCGCGCCACAGCATCGCGCCGTCGGCCGCGTCGGCGATCGCGTACCGCCAGATTGACGCGTGAAGGAAGGGCACCCGCACGCCGACCAGCCCGTCGCGGCGGTACCGGTCGGTGAAGGCGTCGGCGAACAGCCGGTTGAGCCCGGGGATGTCGCGTTCCGTCACCTGCTGCGGCCCGTGAGCCGCGCGCTCAGGCTGCCACATCCGCATCACCACCCCCGTCGAGGGCCAGAGCCGCCCGTTCCTCTTCCACCACCGCCGCGCCCGTCGCCTCGTCGAACCGGACGTGCAGGACGCGATCCACCGCCTCGCGCACGCCCTCGATGTGCGTGATCAACACCACCTGCGGGAACCGACCCTCCAGGGCATGCAGCAATGCCAGCACGTGAGCGCGCCGCACGTCGTCGAGCGAACCGAAGATCTCGTCCAGCACCAGCAGCGACAGCGGCTGCCCGGACCGGTCGGCGATCATCTGGCTCACCGCGAGCCGGAGCACGAGGTTGGTCAGGTCCTCCTCGCCCCCCGAAATCACCGGCGACGGCTCGCCGTGCTCGAGCACGGTGAGCCGGTAGTCCTCGTCCAGGTCCACCTCGTCGTACCGCCCGTCGGTGAGCGCCCCCAGAAACTCCCCCGCCAGGGCGGCCAGCTCCGGCCGCATCTCCTGGTTGAGCTCCGTCCGCAGGTCGCCCAGCGCCCGGTCCAGCTCGGTATGGAGCCGCTGCTCCGTCTGGAGCTGGGCCGCGCGCGCGGCGCGCGCGGCCGATTCCGCCTCCGCATGNNCGCCGACAACTCCGCCCGCGCCACGGTGAGATCGAGCTCCGCGCGCCGCACCGCTTCCTCGAGGCGCTGCATCTCCAGCGCCGCCGCCTGAAACGCGTCCTCCGTGAAAGACAGGGCTCCCAGGTCGCGCTCCACGCCGGCCAGCGTCTCGACCTGCGACGCCCGGCGCGCGTCAGCCGCCTCCAGCTCCGCCGCGAGCCGGGGCGCGCGCTCAGCCTCCGCCGCCAGGCGCTCCGAGCGGGCCGCGAGCGGCTCCAGCGCCGTGGCGCCGCGCCGCAGCTCCTCGTGGCGGCGTGCGTCGTACCCCGGCTCGAGCCGCCCTGCCTCTTCCCCGAGCTGCCCGGCGCGCTGATCGTGACGGCGCAGCTGCTTGTCCAGCTCCACCGCCTCCTGCGCCGAGCTGGTGGCGACCGCGAGTGCCTGCGTGTCGCGCTCCACCGCCTCGCGTGCGTCGCGGCGGCGCCCCTCGAGCGCGAGGAGATCCGGCGGCATCGCGTGCAGCTGCTCGAGCCGGCCGCGGAAGTACTGGCCGTTCGACCGGACCTCCTCGATCTGGGTGGTCAGCAGCTCGAGCACCGCGCCGTACTCCTCACCCAGCGGCCGCCCGCAGGTGGGACAGGCGCCTTCGGCTCCCGCCCCAGTGATACGCTCGCGCTGGACTTCGAGGTCCCGGTACTGGTCCAGGAGCGTTTGCCGCTTCGATTCGGCATCCTGGCGCTCACGGACCCAGACGTTCTGCCGCTCCTCGTATTCCCGCTCCAGCGCTTCCTGGTCCCGCTTCCCGGTGTCGAGCCGCTCGGCGAGCGACCGCACCTCCCCCGCGGCCGCGCTCGCCGCCGCGAGCCGGCGCTCCACCTCGCCGCGCTGCAGCGCCACCTCCGCCAGCTGCGCCTCCAGCGTCTGGCGCCTCGCCGCATCGCGCGCCAGCTTCTCCATCGCGCCAAGCTCCGTCCTGAGCGCCGGGTAGGGCTCGAGCTGCAGCCGCAGCCCGTCCTGCTCCGCCGCGGCCGCCGCGGCCGCGGCGTGCTCGGCCGCCAGCCGGGACGCCAGCTCCACCGCCTGCCGCACCCGCTCCTGCGCCACCCGCCGCTCCGCCGCCAGCGCCACGTGCCGGTCCCGCAGCTCGGCCAGCTCGCGAAACGCGGGCGCGTGCGTCTCCCGCGCCCCCTGCGCTGCTCCGAACGAGGCCGCCTGCGCCGCCAACTGCCGCTCAGCCTCGTCGCGCTGGCCCGCCGCCCGCTCGCGCGCGGCCTGCAGCGCGGCGGGGTCGGGACGGCCCATCTCCAGGGCTCCCAGCTCGCTCTTGAGCACGCTGCGCCTGGCGCGCACCCGCTCCTGCGCCAGCCGCAGCTTGTCATAGCCCAGCAGCTTCGAGAGAAACTGGCCGCGCTCGGTCGGCTTCATCGCCGCCATCACCGCCAGCTCCTTCTGGCCGGTGAAGTAGGTATTGAAGAACTCGTCGCGCGACATCCCCAGCACGCGGGAGAGGCGTGCGGTCACCTCCGCCAGCGACGTGGTCATCGGCTGCGGCGCGCCATCGAGGTACAGCTCCGCGCCGTACAACGTCCGCACCACGCGGTACTCGTGCGCACCGAGGCCGAATTCCAGCTCCACCCGCACCTCGGAGCGTGGCTTGGCCCGGCGCCAGCGGTNNCCCGACCCGTTGGGACCGATGATCCCCGTGAGGCCGGGCCCGAATTCGAGATCGGTGTCCCGATGCTGGCGGAAGTTGACGAGCCGCAGGCGGTGGAGGCGCATCAGGCCTCTCCCTCCAGCAGCGCGCGCTCCACCTCGTCGAGATAGCCGCGGCCGAGGGCGACGAGACGCTCGCGATCCAGGTCGGCGTCCAGCGGGCGGCGGCTCAGGTACTGCGCGACGAGGTCGGGCAGCGGCTGGCGCACGCCGGGCCCCCCGACGCCCACCGCACGCCCGTCGGGCTCGGGGCGGCGCAGGTCGAGATGCAGGTGCAGCGCCGCGGCCCGGTACACCCGCAGGGCGTCGTGATCAAGGCCCTGCGCCAGGGCGCGCGGCACGTCGCGCACCACCAGGCGCACTACCGCTCCTTCGATGGGAAACGGCAGCTCGGCAAGGCGCGAGCGGATGGCCGCATCCAGCTCCGCCGCGGTCATCCCCGCCGCGTCCAGCCACTCGAAGTCCCACACCGTCCGCCGCGGCTCAAGGTTGACGCGCGTGACCTCGCCGGTATCGAGGTCCGCGACCAGGAATCCCTTGGTGAGGCCGCGGCGGTGCTCCTCGCGCCACTCCCCCCAGATGTTCGGGCTGGTGTACTCGAGCGACCCGCTGTACCAGATGCGCGGTGCGACCTCGTGCACGATGTGGTAGTGCCCCAGCGCCACGTAGTCGAACGCGCCGGCGTCTCCTCCGCCCAGCTCGGCCAGGTCCACCCGCGCGCCGCCGTAGTCGGTGACGCCCTCCGGAAAAAGACCCGGGATTTCGGGGTGCAGCATCAACACGTTGAAGCGGGCCCGCGGATCCCGCCGCCACTCGTCGCTGCGGCGCTCGCCGAACAGCGCCGCGTGCGGCACCGCGAGCACCGAGAGATCGAGACCGGGGTAATGGAGTCGGCGCGTGGTCTCGTCCACCACGTCCACGCCGAGCGCACTCATCAGCTTGAGGATCGAGCCCGCCTCGATCGAGCGCGGCGTGTCGTGGTTCCCGGCGATGAGCGCGACGGGGGCCGCCGGCAGCGCCTCGCGGAGCCGCCTGAGCCCGACGAACGCCTCGATGATCGCCCGGTTGGTGGGGCGGACCGAGTGGAAGAGATCGCCGGCGATCAGCACGGCGTCGGGGCGCTGCTCGATGACCGCGTCAATGGCGCGGCGGAACGCGCCGGCCACGTCCGCCTCGCGCTGATTGACACCGGTGGCGTCGAGCCGCTGGAACTGGCGGAAACCGAGATGCACGTCCGCCAGATGGGCGATTCTCATGATGGGATCGGAGCCGCCAGCGGACCTGGCGGCCTAGCGCTCGCCGAAGTTGAGGCCTGCCTCGCGGTCCGCCTTTGAGTACACCCGGAAGGCGCTGATGGTGTGGGTGCGCATGATCCCGGGCACCTTGACCAGACGCTCCGTTACGACCCTCGCGATGTCATCGTACGCCTTGACCTTCACGATGGCGATGAGGTCCCAATCCCCCGACACGGAGTACACTTCGGCGACGCCTTCGAGCGCCGCCATCGCCTCCGCCGTTTCGGGAATCAGGTCGCGGGAACACCGGACCTGTACGATCGCCGTATTCACAACGCGGGCTCGTCGGCGGGGAACGGCGGCACGTCGAGCAGCCAGAGCCCGGCCAACTCCTCCTGCTCGTCCACCTCCACGAGCAGGCTGTCCGCCACGCGAACGACCCTCGTCTGACGCGCGGGCCCCAGCCGGACGTGAAAAACCGACTCCGAGGCGTTGGTGTCAATGGCCAAGGCGGTGTCCACCTCGACGGCGGCCACCGACGGCTGCGAGGGGCGCGTGGGCAGCACCACGTCGCCGTTCTCGACTTCCTGCGGCGGCGTGAGCCCGGCGGCGGTACGCACGTCCGGCCAGACCACGACCTCGACCCCGTGAATGGCGCCGCCGTTCACGTCGAGGAGAATGAAGGACCCGTCGCTGCCCTCGAGCTCCACGGATCCCGTGAGGCCCTCGGTCTTCTTCGGGCCGCTCTTGATCGCCCCGGTGAGGATGTCCGTTTCCGGATCCCATCGGTAGCTGATGTGCGGTACCCGACCCGAGCGCTCTATGACCCGCCCGCCAAGCCCCATTCGGCAGCCTCAAGTAGATGCGGGCGGCAAATATACGGCTTGCCGCGACCGGGAGCCAGCATACGCGCAAACGGGAGAGATATAGATCTAAGAAGCCAGAGGTCAGGGTAGTTGCCAGACGGCAAGG
>PMIK01000219.1 GCA_003157095.1 Gemmatimonadota bacterium
GATGCCGTTGCGCTCGGCGAAGATGAACCGTCGCATCTTCGGGTTCCAGCGGCGGGTCTGGTGCCCGAAGTGCACCCCCGCTTCCAGCAGCTCTTGGATCTCAGGAAAGGCCATGTGCCTCTACGCCGTCGTTGGGGTTCATCGTCCACCGCCTTCCACTCCCGCCCGCATCCGCCACCGGCGGACACCCCAGGCAAGATCCAGCGGTGTGAGGGATATCCTGCTCGTCTACCGCTTGCTGAACTGGAAGCGCTTCCGCGCGCCGGGCTGGCCGGGCTTCTTGCGCTCCACCGCCCGCGGGTCGCGGGTCAACAGTCCCTGCTCGCGCAGCTTGCGCCGGTGCTGTTCGTCCACAACCAGCAGGGCGCGCGCGATACCGAGCCGCAGCGCCCCGGCCTGCCCGGTGAGACCGCCGCCGTTGACGTTCGCCTTGACGTCGAACGCACCCAGCGTGTCGGTCACGGTGAACGGCTGCTGAATCAGCTGCACCAGCGAGCTGCGGGGAAAGTAGTCGCCGAGCGTCCGCCCGTTGACCTCCCATTTCCCGGAGCCCGGCTTCAGGTAGACCCGTGCGACCGAAGTCTTGCGCCGGCCCACCGCATGGAAACGCATCGGGACGTCCGGAATCATGCCTTCCTCCCTGTCGCGGAGCCACCGAGCACCAGCGGCGTGGGTTGCTGGGCGACATGGGGATGCTCCGCCCCCCGGTACACCCGCAGCTTGAGTCGCAACACCTGCCGCGACAGCGAGCTCTTCGGCAGCATGCCGAACACGGCGCGCTCCACCACGCGCTCGGGCCGCGTCGCCATCACCTTGCTGAGCGGCGTGAACCGCTCGTGGCCCATGTAGCCCGTATGGCGGAAATACCGCTTCTGCTCCAGCTTGCGGCCCGTCAAGCGGACCTTCGCGGCGTTCACCACGATCACCGAGTCGCCCGTGTCGAGGTGCGGCGAGAAGATCGGCTTGTGCTTTCCCCGAATCACCTGCGCCACCGTCGACGCCAGTCGCCCCAACGGCACGTTGGTGGCATCCACGACGAACCAGTGGTGCGTGATTTCTGACGGCGTAACCGAATGCGTCTTCATGCTCTCCAAGTCGTTCGCTCGTAATGGCCTAAGTCGCGACAGCTTTGGAAAATACCCGGGCCAATCCCGCAGGTCAACGCCCGGATCGGTCCAGCACTGCAAGCGTCTCCACGTGGCTGGTCTGCGGGAACATGTCGAAGCATCGCACGCCGAGCCGCGCGGGCTCAGCGCCGAGCCGCTTCAGGTCCCGCGCCAGGGTCGCGGGGTCGCAGGAGACGTAGATCAGCCGCTCGGGAGGCTGCGCGGCGAGGAGTTCCGTCACGGTAGCGTCCAGCCCCGCCCTGGGAGGATTGGCGATCACCAGGTCCGCAGGCAGCAGCCCACNNAGCAGCCGGCCGAGGCAGTGCTCGACGCGCTCCGCAGCGACGCGCAGCGAGCTGAGCCAACGCCGCGCCTGCTCCGCGGCGCGGGCCGCCGCCCGCCCGTCCGCCTCAACCGACACGGCCTCCCAGCCGCGGGATGCGAGCGCCAGGCCCGTCTCTCCCGCCCCCGCGTAGAGGTCGAGCGCGCGGCCGGCCGACGCAGGGACGGCCTCCAGCACCGCGGCCCGGAGCGAGGCGGCGACCTCCGGATTCACCTGCTCGAACGCCACGGCCCCGCGGTCCGCGGCCGGTCCCGCCATGCGGCGCACGGCGCCCTCCGCCGGCTCCCACCAGACGGTGGCTGCGAGGCCCGCCCCGGCCGCGGCGTCGGCGAGCGGGTGGGGCATCGTCCATGCTCCGAGGCCCCCGCCGACCACCACGTGCAACGCGCCGTCCTGGGCCACCCGCAGCTTCAACCGGACGTCGCTCCCCCGGGGCAGCGCTCCGAGGGCGGGCCGCAACGCAACCCACAGCGCGTTGATCTCGTCACGGGCGATCTCGCATCGGTCCAGCGCGAACACCGGGTCGGCGGCCTCCTGGCGATGGAAGCCGGCGACCGGCCCCTCGGCTGTCCAGCGGACCGTGAGCGTGATGGTCGCCCGGTATCCGAAAGCACGGGGACTGGCCGCCAGGGCGGGGTCGTCCACGGCGAGACCGCCGATCCTCCGCAGCGCGTCTCCCACCATGCGCCGCTTCCCGGCGGACTGCGCCTCGGCCGAGAGATGTTGCCATTGGCATCCACCGCAGCGCTCGCGCACGAAATGGGCGCAGCGGGGCTGCACCCGACCGGGTCCGGGTTCCACGAGGCGCAGGACGGCCGCGTGGGCGTGCCGCCGGCGGCGCCGCACGTCCGACAGCAGCACGCGGTCGCCCGGCGCGGTGCGCGGGACGAAGACCGCCATGCCGTCGGCGAGCCGGCCCACGCCGTCGCCGCCGGCCACCACCGATTCGATCAGCACTGCGTCGTCGCCGTCGGCGGACCGCGCATTCGGCGCCACAACCCCCTCCATGACGAAGGCGCCGCCCATGTCACGGACGGCGCCTCGCATCCCCACGTCACTGCCGCTAGGCCTGCGGCGGCTCTTCCGGCTCGGGGGCCGGGATTGCGGCCTCCGGCGCCACCGCATCGGGCGCGTCCAGCATTCCGCCCTCGGCATCGATCGGAGGCTTCGGGATGACGCGCAGCGGCTCGTCCGGGAACTCGATGGCGGCGAGCACGATGCGATGGTGAATCGGGTCCACCTCGAGGACCTTGAGCACCACCACCTGCCCTTCCTTCACGGCGTCGCCCGGCGTCTGGATGTCGGGCACGCCGAGCTGGCTCATCGGCACGAATCCTTCGATGTCGTTCCCGAGATCCACGACCACGCCCTTGTCCATCAGGCGCACCACGTGACCCTTGATCTCGAGGCCCACGGGGTAGGTCTCGCCGATCTTGAGCCACGGATCCTCCTCGGCCTGCTTGAGGCCCAGGGAGATCCGCTTGTTGTCGGCATCAATGTTGAGGATCACCACGTCCACCGTGTCGCCCTTCTTGACCACCTCGGACGGGTGCTGCACGCGCTTGGTCCACGACATGTCGGAGATGTGGATGAGCCCGTCTATGCCCGGCTCGATCTCGACGAACGCGCCGAAGGACGTGAGGTTGCGGACCTTGCCGCTGATCCGCGTGCCGACCGGGTACTTGAGCGGGAGGACCATCCAGGGGTCCTGCTCGGTCTGCTTCATGCCGAGCGAGATCTTCTCCTCGGTCTCGTCCACCTTCAGCACCACGGCCTCGATGGTCTCGCCGATGGAGACGATCTTGGACGGGTGGCGCACGTTGCGGGTCCACGACATCTCGGAGATGTGGACCAGGCCCTCGATGCCCGGCTCCAGCTCGATGAACGCGCCGTAGTTGGTGATCGAGACCACCTTGCCCTGCACCCGCGTCCCGACCGGGTACTTGGCCGCGACGTTGGCCCACGGATACGCCTGCAGCTGCTTGAGGCCGAGCGAGATGCGCTCGCGCTCCCAGTCAATGTCCAGGATCTTGACCTCGAGCTCCTGCCCGAACTTCACCATCTCGCTCGGGTGCGACACGCGCCCGTACGACATGTCGGTGATGTGGAGCAGGCCGTCCACGCCGCCGAGGTCAATGAACGCCCCGAAGTCGGTGATGTTCTTGACGACACCCTTCCGGACCTGGCCGACCTCCAGCTCCTTCATCAGCCGCTCGCGCTTGGTGGCGCGCTCGGCTTCCAGAATCACCCGGCGCGACACGACGATGTTGCGGCGCCGCTTGTTGAGCTTGATGATTTTGAAGTGGTAGGATTGGCCCAGCAGCTCGTCAATGTTGGGCACGCGCCGCAGGGCGATCTGCGAGCCCGGCAGGAACGCGTCCACGCCCATCAGATCAACGACCACCCCGCCCTTGATCTTCTTGACCAGCGTGCCCTCGACCGGCTCGTCGTTCTCGTACGCCACGCGGATGCGTTCCCAGACCCGCATGAAGTCGGCCTTCTTCTTCGACAGGACGACGGCCCCCTCGTTGTCCTCCAGATTCTCGAGGAAGACCTCGATCTCGTCGCCTTCCTTGAGCAAGTGGGCGTCCTTGAACTCCTCAATCGGGACAGCCCCCTCGGACTTGAAGCCGACGTCGAGAATCACCGCGTTGTCGGTCACGCGGAGCACCCTCGACTTGACGATCTCGCCTTCCTCGATGTGCTGGAGCGTGCCCTCGTACATCGCCATCATCTGGGCGTACTGCTCCGGCGAGTAACTCTCGTCGTACAGGTCGGCCCGGACGTTCAGCTTGGTGGGCGCGGGCGAAGCGGGAGGGGTGGCGGACGCCGGATCCTGGTCCTGGACGTCCTCGTTCTCGGTCAGGGTAGACACTGCAACCTCGGCGCGCGTGCTGCCGCGCGGATAAGGGAAAAGGGCGCGCGCAGGCCCACGTGGCGTGCGCGCGCAGCCGCCAAGCTTACCCTCCGCCGCCGGTGCGGTCAAGCGACGGAGCCCTCTGCCTCGCCAGGTCCACGATCGCGCGGACCTGCTGCTCGAAGCTCAGCGCGGTCGTATCGAGGAGCACGGCGTCCGGCGCCCGTACGAGCGGGGCGACGTCACGCGAGGCGTCGCGTTCGTCGCGGCGGACCAGGGCATCCGCCTCGGCCCGGACGCCCATCGCGTCGGGAGTGCTACCGCGCTCCGCGAGGCGGCGCCGCGCCCGCTCCTCGGGGTCCGCCACCAGGAAGACCTTTACCTCGGCGTCGGGGAAGACGGCGGTGCCGATGTCCCGGCCGTCCAGCACCACGCCGCCGTCGGGCGCGGCGGCCCGGATCAGCCCGTTCACGAAGTCGCGCACCGGACCCAGCGCCGCCACCCGCGACACCTCGCGCGTCACCGCGTCGCCGCGCAGGCGCTCGCCGACGCTCCTGCCCTGCACCATGACCTCGAGCGCGCCGGCAGCACTCGACCGCGCCAGCGATACCCCGAGCGCGCGGGCCCGGGTCACCAGCTCCTCCGCCCTCCACCGCTCCGGCGGCTCCGGCAACTCCAGCGCGATCAGGGTCACGGCACGGTACAGCGCGCCGCTGTCTATGTGCTGAAAGCCAAGCGCGTCGGCCACCGCCCGCGCCGTGGTGCTCTTGCCGCTGGCCGCGGGGCCGTCTATCGCGACGATCGGGCGCCTACGACGGGTGGAGGACACTGGACAGGTCCCGGAAGAAGTTGGGATAGGAGATGGCGACCGAGCGGCTGTCGTCAAGCTCGACGTCGGCGCCGGGAATCGCGCGCAACACGGCAAAGGCCATCGCCAGCCGATGATCGCCCGCCGTCACCACCCTGCCCCGCGGCGGCGCCTCGCCCCCCTCCACGATCAGGGTGTCGCCCTCGGCTCGCGCCGCCACGCCCAACGCCGCCAGGTTCGCGGCCACCAGCGCCAGCCGGTCGCTCTCCTTCACCCGCAGCTCGCCGACGCCACGGAACACCGACGTTCCCGCCGCCCGCGCGGCGAGGCACGCAAGCAGCGGGACCTCGTCCACCATGCTCGGAATCTCGTCCGGCTCCACCTCGACGCAGCCCAACGGCGCCGGCCGCGCGACCAGCGTGGCCCCCGGCTCGCCGAGGCTCACCCACCGGTCCCGAACCTCCACCCGCGCGCCCATCCGTTCGAGCGCCCTGAGGAAGCCGGACCGGGTCGGGTTCGTGCCGACGTTCCTCACGACCACCTCACCCGACTCCGCCAGCACCCCGGCGGCCAGCAGGTAGGCCGCCGACGAGATGTCGCCCGGAATATCTCCATCGAACGCCGGCAGGACGTCGGCCGGCTCCATCGAGGTCGTGGTGCCCTGCACCGTCACGCGGACGCCGAGGAGCCGCAGCAGCCGCTCGGTATGATCGCGAGAGATCACCGGCTCCGTGACCGAGACGGGCACCCCTCCGACCAGCCCCGCGAAAAACAACGTCGTCTTGACCTGCGCGCTCGCCACGGGACTTCGCCACGCGAGCGGAGCCAGCGCTCCTCCGCGGATCGAGAGGGGAAGACGCTCGCCCTCGGAGGCGTGAATAACCGCCCCCATCGCGCGCAGCGGCTCGGTGACACGTGCCATCGGCCGCCGCCGCAGACTGCGATCGCCCGTCAGACGCGATGCGAATGCGTGGCCGGCCAGCAGCCCGAGGAGCAGCCGCGCCGTCGTGCCGGAGTTATGGCACTCGAGGGCGCGCGTCGCCGGGCGGTACGGCCGCAGGCCACCCCCGGTGACCGTGACCGGCCGCCCCTCGGCCAGCCGCCCGACGCGGATGCCGAGGCGGCGCAGCGCCGCCGCGGTGGCACGCGTATCGCCGGCCGCGAGGGGAGAGCGCAGGGTGCATCGTCCGCCCGAGAGCGATGCGAGAAACAGGGCCCGGTGGGTGATGGACTTGTCGCCGGGCACGGTCACCTCGCCGCCCGCGATCACCGGCGAGCCCCGCCGGCCGCCCCGCCGCGGCCGGTTCCGGCACAAAACAACGGGAGGGCCAGGGTGCCTGGCCCTCCCCACGGTCCCGGCCCGCCGGCGCCGCTAGCGCCCCGCGCCGACCGCGCCGAAGTCCGGGATGAACGAATGGAGAAGACCCTCGTAACTCGGCGTGCCCTTCGCCGCGGCCTTGCCGCGGATGACCTGCTGCCGCGCGATGTAGCCGGCGCGCTGGTCGCGCCAGATCAGCCCCAGGGTGATCTGCTCGTTCGGGTCCTCGAAGGCGATCGCCCGCGCCTGCTCGCGCTTGGTGAAGTCGAACCCCTCCGGCGTCCGTCGCACGCGCTCCTTCACCCGGTCGAACTGCTGGCGCCCCCGGAACACCGGACACGGCGAGATCAGGTGCACGAAGGCGAAGCCCGGGTGCTCGATCGCCTGGGCGATGACCTCGACCGACGTCTTCACCTCGGCCGAGAACGACCGCGCGATGAAGGTCGCGCCGCACGCCAGTGCCATCAGCACCGGATTCATCGGCGCCTCGATGTTGCCGTACGGGCTCGTCTTGGTCACCTCGTCGGTGGGGGTCGTCGGAGAGACGTGCCCCTTGGTCAACCCGTAGATCGAGTTGTCCATGCAGACGTAGGTGATGTCCACGTTGCGCCGCGCGGCATGCACGAAATGCTGGGTGCCGATCGCGAACCCGTCGCCGTCGCCGCCCACCGCGAGCACCGTCAGCTCCGGGTTGGCGACCTTGATTCCGGTCGCAATCGGAATCGCCCGGCCGTGAATCGCGTTGAACGAATACGTGTTCACGTAGCCCGGCAGACGCGACGAGCACCCGATGCCGCTCACCAGCATGGTGCGGTCGGGATCGAGGTTCAGCTTGGCCAGCGCCTGGTAGATCGCCGCCACGACACCGAAGTCCCCGCATCCCGGACACCAGACCGGCTGGAGCGCGGCCTTGTAGTCCTTCTGGGTGAGCTGGGTCACTGCCTGATGCGCCATGGTTCCCTCACTCAGTCCGCTGCGATAGGCTGGGCCGACGGCTCGATGAAGCCGCGAACCTCCGCCACCCCGAGCGGCGACGCGCCGGCCCGCGAGTGGCGGACCAGGCGCGCCGCCAGCTCCGGCCGCAACATGCTGCGCAGGTAGGTGTAGAACTGCCCCGAGAACGACAACTCGACCACGTGCAGCACCTTCTTGCCCTCGAGCTCCCGTTCGATCTGCTCGATGGGGAACGGCATCAACAGCCGCGGGATCACGGCGCGCACGCGTACGCCGGCCGCCGCGAGCTGGTCCATCGCCTCCAGCACGGCGCCCTTGGCGGCGCCCCAGGCCAGCACGGCGATGTCCGCCTTCGGGTCGCCCGCGACGAGCGTGAGGTGCGCGTACTCCCGCGGAACGGCCTCGAGCTTCCGCGCCCGCTTCTCGCTCATCGTCTGGTGCCCCGCCAACCCGGAGATCGGCCAGCCCAATTCGTCGTGCTCCAGCCCCGACATCAGGTAGTTGCCCCGCGCCTGGCCCGGCACGGACATCGGGCTCACGCCGCTCTCGGTCATCGCGTAACGCTTGAAGCCGTGGTGGGGGTCCACCGCCGCCAGCTCGGCCTCGGTCGCCAACCGGCGGTCCACGACCTTCACCGTGCCGAGGTCGAACGGCGGGATCGCGTCGGTGCGGTGCCCGATGCCCTGGTCCGAGAGGACGAGGACCGGCGTCTGGTACTGCTCGGCGATATTGAAGGCATCCACCGCAATCGAAAAGCAGTCGTCCACGTCGGTCGTGCCGAGGACCACCTTCGGTGCATCACCGTGCGTGCCGTACAGCGCCTGCATCAGATCGGCCTGCTCGGTCTTGGTGGGAATGCCGGTGGACGGACCGACCCGCTGCACGTTCAGCACCACGAGCGGGATCTCCGCCATCGAGGCTAGCCCCATCGCCTCCAGCTTGAGCGAGATGCCCGGCCCGGAGGAGGCGGTGAGCGCCTTCACGCCCGCGGTCGAGGCGCCGATCGCCATGCAGATCGAAGCCAGCTCGTCCTCGGGCTGCATCATCGTGCCGCCGAACCGCGGCAACTCCCTCCCGAGCCACTCCATCACCTCCGACTGCGGCGTGATGGGATAGCCCGCAAAGAACCGGCAGCCGGCCACCAGGGAGCCGAACGCGAAGGCGTCGTTGCCGGAGATCACCATCCGCGGCTCGCCTTCCTTGACGCTGACGTGCGCCGTCGCGCGCGGGCGCTCCGCGGCCACCGCCACCCCTGCGTCGAGAGCGGCGATGTTGGCCGCGACGACCGGCTCGCCCTTGCGGCCGAACTTCTTCTCGATCGCCCGGGCGAAGCCGTCGCGCGGGAGGTTCAGGGCGCCGGCCAGCACGCCGACCGCGACGATGTTCTTGGCGAGCGCGCTGCCGCCCTTCTCGACGGCGAGCTTCTCGAAGGGCACGCGCATCACCGCGGCCTTGAAGGTCTCCGGAAGCGGGATCTGCTCGGGCGGGGTCTTGTCCTGCTCGTCCACGAAGATCAGCGTCCGAGCACTCGGCATCAGCTCCGCGCGGAACCGGCCGTAGTCGGCCCAGTTGAAGGCGATGAGCACGTCCAGCTCGTCACCCTGGCAGAGCACGGGGCTCGACGACAGGCGGACCCGCACCGACGACTCTCCGCCGCGGATCTGCGGGCCGAACGACTTGACCAGCATGCCGAAAAGGCCCTCATGGGCACCGACCTGGATCAGCAGCTCGCCGGCGGAAACCACGCCGTCGCCACCAGCTCCGGCGATCCCCACGGTGAGGTCTTCTTGAGACATCTCCACCCCTCCATACCCGACCGACCGCCGGGGTATTATGGAACAGCGCAATCTAATTGGGTTTGACGCAGCGAACAAAGCACGCGAGCTTCATATGCAATGACCGCGCCACGCCGGACGACCGCATTCGTCGCCAGCGCCCTCGCCACCAGGGCCCTGCGCGATTCCTGGCTGCTCGCCGCGCTCGAGCGGGACGGGTTGCTGACGGCCCAGGCGGCCGATCAGCTCAGACGTCAGGCGCCCGAGTGGGTGGCATCCGCGGTGATCGAGAAGCAGTTGGTGTCTGCCAACCTGGTGATCCAGACGGCCGCGCGCGCGGCGCACGTGCAGGCGGCGAACCTGGCGCAGATCGAGCCCACCGCCGTGCAATTCGTTACCGAGAACGTCGCGCGCCAGTATGCCGCGCTCCCGCTGTCGGCGACCAACCGGGTCATCCGCATCGCCACCGCCGACCCGCTGAACCTCGACGCCGAGCAGGCGCTGGGCTTTGTCGCCGGGCGGCAAGTCGAGTTCCAGTACGCCCTGCCCGACCTGTTGCTCCAGCGGCTCAATGAAGTGTACCGGCCCGATTACTTGATCGGGCGGCTGGTAGACGGCCTGGGTACGGAGCGGACGGTTGACGTCGCGGAGGAGGTGAAGGCCGCGCCGCTGACCACGGCGGTCGAGGCGCCGGCGGCGCGCCTGGTGGATGCCGCGATCGCCGACGCGGTGCGGGAGCGGGCNNAAGGAAGTGATGCGCGTGCCGCGAACCGCGGCGGGCTCCATCGCGCGACGGCTCAAGGTGATCGCCAACCTGGACATCGCCGACCCGTTGCATCCGCACGAGGGGCATGTGGCCGCCCACGTGGATGGCAAGCCGTGGGACCTCCGGGTGTCCACCGCGCCGATGGGACGGCTGGGCGAGAGCGTGCTGCTGCGGCTCCGCGATCCCGCCGCGCCGGTCCCGTCGGTTGGCGAGCTGGGACTTTGGCCGGACGAGCGGGCGGCGTTCGAGGGCCTGCTGGCAAGCCGGGACGGCGCGATTCTGGTGGTAGGGCCGACCGACAGCGGCGCGACGACCGCACTCTACGCCGCCTTCGCCCGCGCCCACATGAGGGCCGGCAACGTCGCGACGGTCGAGGAGCCGATCGAGCACCGGCTCCAGGGCGTGCGGCAGATCGAGGTAAGCGAGAAGAGCGCGTTCACTTTCGCCGAGGGGCTGCGCTCGGCGCTGCGCCAGAACCCCGAGGTGATCCTCGTGGGTGAGATTCGCGACGCGGAGACGGCGGAGGCGTCCTGGCAGGCGGCGCAGTCGGGGCGGCTGATTCTCACGACCGTGCGCGGCAGGGATGCGGCGTCAGCGATCGCGCGGCTGCGAGAGCTTGGCCTCGACGCCCCCGCCATCGCCGCGTCGCTGCGGGGCCTCGTCGGGCAGCGCCTGATCCGCCGGCTCTGCACCCGCTGCGCCGAAGCGGCGGAGGTCGCATCGCTTCCGCCGCCGATGCGCCCGCCCGGCAACTTCGACCGGCCGGTCGCCATTCGGACGGCGAAGGGATGCCCCCAATGCGGCTTCACAGGGTACCGGGGGCGCGCGTCCATCCAGGAGGTGCTGAGCGTTGACAGCTCCATCTCCAGCCTCATCGCGTCGGGCACGCCCGCGGACGCGCTGATGCGGGCCGCGGTGCGCCACGGAATGCGGCCGCTGTGGCAGGCAGGCCTGCGGCGCGTCTGGGCGGGCGAAACGTCGTACGACGAGCTGGTGCGCGTGGTGGGCGAGCCGATGCAGGAGATCGAGCCGGTCGCACCCCGTCCCGCCGCCGCACCGACGCCTGCTCCGGCGCAGAAGCCCGCAACGCCCCGGGCACCCGCCAGACCGGTTACGCCCCCGGTCCCGCAACCCAGGCCCGCGCCCGCACCGGCCGCGGACGAGGTCCCGGCGGCGGCCGCGCCCGCGCCTGCCGAGACGGCAAAGGAGCTGGCTGAGAGCCTGGCGCCGCCGGGAAAGCCGCCGCTGGTGCTGATCGCCGACGACGATCCGGCCATGCGCGTGCTGGTGATCACGATCATGAAGGCGCAGGGGTTCGAGGTGGCGGAGGCGGTGGACGGCCTGGATGCGCTCGACAAGGCGCAGCGGCTGGCACCCGCCATTCTGCTGCTCGACATGGACATGCCGCGGCTCGACGGCTTCGGGGTCCTGGAGGCGCTGCGTCGCCGCCTTGCCGGGCGGGCGGTGCCAGTCGTCGTCGTGACCGTGCACGACGATCCCGCGACCGAGGCCCGCTGCATCGCATTGGGAGCGGAAGACTACCTGACCAAACCGATTCAGCCNNCCGATTCAGCCGTCCTCGCTCGTCATCCGCGTCCGTGCCGTGCTCCGGCGCGTGGGAGTGCACAACACGTGGCCAGGATCCTGATCGTCGAAGACAACCCGGACAACATGAAGCTGTTCACGGCCGTGCTCGCGATCCGCGGGCATCAGGTCGTGGGACTACCCGGCGGCGAGCAACTGCTCCCCACGATGCTGGCCGAGAAGCCCCAGGTTGTGCTGCTCGACATCCAGCTGCCGGGCGAGGACGGGTTCCAGCTGCTCGACCGACTCTCGAACGCGCTGGGNNGCGGGGCATCCGCCGGTCGTGGCGCTTACGGCCCACGCGATGAGCGGCGACCGGGAAAAGGCGCTCCGCGCAGGGTTCAGCGGCTACCTCACCAAGCCGATTGACGTCAGCACGTTCGCCAGTTCGGTCGAGGCGTTCATCACCGCCGGGTGAGCGGCGGCACCGATTACTCCAGCCTCGCGGCCGTNNGCGGCGCATGGCGGCAACCGCACGGGCCGCATGTTCACCGGCGACGCCAGCGGTGACTGGCTGTACGAGGCGCTGCACCGGTTTGGCTTCGCGAATCAGCCGCAGTCCGTCTCGCCGGACGACGGGCTGTCGCTCACCGACTGCTACGTCACCGCCGCGGTCCGTTGCGCGCCGCCGGCCAACCGCCCGTCGCCGCGAGAGACGGAGGCGTGCCGCCGGTTTCTGGTGGCCGAACTCGCCTTGCTGGCGCACGTCGAGGTCGTCGTCGCGCTCGGGCGCTTCGCTCACGACGCCTGGTGCGCCGCGTCGGGCGGTACCCGCGGACGCCCCGGCGGCGGACGGCCGCGCTTCGCCCACGGCACGCGGACGCTGCTCCCCGACGGCACGCTGTTCATTGCCTCCTATCATCCGAGCCGGCGGAACACCAACACCGGCTTGCTGACCCGCCCGATGTTCCACCGCGTCTTCGCGCTGGCGCGCCAGGCGCTGGATCGGGCCCGCCGGTGACGCGGCGCCCGTGGCTGCTCCCTGCCCTGGCGTTCCTGGTCGCCGCGATCTGCCTGTTCGGCCGGTTGGGCTCGCTGCCCCTGATCCAGCCGGACGAAGGCCGGAACGCCGAAGTGGCGCGCGAGATGAAGGACACGGGGGCCTGGCTCGTCCCGACCTACGACGGCCTGCCCTACCTCGACAAGCCCGCGCTCTACTTCCGCCTGGTCGCACTCTCCATGGCGGCCTTCGGCGAAACGGAAACCGCGGCGCGCCTGCCGGCCGCGCTGAGCGCGATGGCGTTGCTCGCGCTGGTGTACGGCTTCTGCCGCCGGGCCTACGGGCAGCGCGCGGCGGCGCTCGCGGTGCTCGTCGTCGGTACGACGCCCCTGGTCGTCGCCTTCGCCCGCATCGTCATCTTCGATATGGTGCTGGCGCTCTTCGTGTCCGCGGCCATCGTGGCGGGATTCCTCGCCGAGGGGCGGGACGGGCCCGCGCGGAGCCGGTGGTACGCGCTCGGCGCCGCGTGCTCGGCCATCGCCACCCTGGTCAAGGGCCCGGTCGGATTCCTGCTGCCGCTGTTGGTCCTCGTGTCGTTCGATCTGCTGGACCGCAACCGCGGTGCGATCCGGCGGCTGTTCGCGCCGCGCAACCAGCTGCTGTTCCTGGCCATCGTGCTGCCCTGGTTCTTCGGCTTGGCCTATGTACGTCACGACTTCCCGTACTACGGGCTGGTCGAGGAGTCGCTGCACCGCTTCACCACCTCGGCGTTCCACCGCACGGCGCCGGTCTGGTACTATGTGCCCGTGGTCGCGGCCGTCCTGTTTCCCTGGAGCGCCCTGCTGCCCGAGTCCATCGCCGCAGCCTGGCGCTCCCGCGCGGGCTGGACGCGCGCCGACCGCCTCCTGATCGCGTGGGCAGCGGTCGTCGTCCTGTTCTTCTCGGTGTCGCAATCCAAGCTCCCGGGCTACGTGCTCACCGCGGTCGTGGCGCTCGGGATGCTCACGGCCCGCGTGCTCGACCTGGCGTTCGAGCATCCGGACGGGCGGGCCCACCGCCTGGTGTTGCGCGGCGCCGTGCTGCTGGCTGTGATCGCCGCGGCGGCCGTCGCGCTGCTCGCGGTGGCCCGCTCGACAGCGGGCGGGCTTCCGGCATTGCTCCACGTTCATGGCGGCGAGCTGCAACGGCTGGGGCCGGCGGCCGGACCGCTCCTGTGGTCCATGGCCGCGCTGGCCGCCGTGGCGCTGGTGGGCCGCTGGAGCCGCGACCTGCGCCTGGTATGCACCGCCTTCGCGCTGCCACCGCTCCTCCTGCTGACCGCGGCCTTCGGCGGCGCGCGGGCCTACGCCGAGGCGGACTCCGCGCGTGACCTGGCGCGACGCATGCCGCCGCTGCCGGCCGCGGCCGAGATCGCGTGTCTCGAGTGCCTCCCGAACGGGCTCCCGTTCTACCTCAAGCGGACCATTACCCTGGTCACGCGCGACGGCGCCGAGACCTCGAGCAACTATGTGATCTTCCTCCTGCGACGGTCCACGGCGTGGCCCGACGGCGTGGTTCGGTTGTCCGATCTGCATCGCTGGCTCGCGTGGCGCACCCGGACCGTGTTCCTCCTGGCCGATGCGCGCCGCCATCCGGCGCTCGACTCGATCGCGGCCCGCACCTCGGGGACGGTGACCGCGGTCGCGCCCGGCTGGTGGGGCGCGCTCCTCCCGGCTCCGGCGGGTCCCTGAGATGTGCGGCGTCTGCGGCGTGGTGTCGTTGGCTCACGGCGAAGCGGACGCCGCGACGCGGGAGCGCACGGTCGAGGCGATGCTCGACGCGCTGGCGCACCGCGGCCCGGACGACCGGGGACTGCACACCCGGGGCGCCGCTACCCTCGGTGCCACGCGCCTGGCGATTCGCGGACTGGCCAGCGGGCAGCAGCCTGTCGTGGAGGCGTCCAGCGGCGTGGTGGCGGTATGCAACGGCGAAATTGACAACCACGCCGAGCTGCGGGAATTCCTCCGCTCCCGCGGGCGCGCGCCTGCCCTCGAGACCGACGTCGCAGTCATCCCGGGCCTCTACGTCGAGCTGGGCGAGGCGTTCGTGGAGCGACTGGTCGGCGCCTTCGCGATCGCCATCTGGGATCCGCGCTCGGCGCGTCTCCTCTTCGCGCGCGACCGGGCGGGCGAGCGCCCCCTGTTCTTCGCCGCCGAGCCGGAGCGCGTGCGCTTCGCGACCGAGATCGCGGCGCTGGCCACCGAGCCGGCCCAGCGGCTCACCGTGGATCCGGCGGCGCTCCACTCGTTCCTCCGCTTCGGCTACTTCCAGTCGCCCGCGTCGCCCTTCGCCGAGGTGCGCAAGGTCGGTCCGGCGGAGCTCGTGGCCATAGATGCCAGCGGGGTCCGGCGGCGGCGCTACTGGCGCTGGAGCATCGCGACCGAACCCAAGACACCGCCCACCTGCGAGGGATTCGATGCCGTGTTCCGCCAGGCCGTCCGGCGCCAGAGCGAGGTGGACGTCCGGTACGGCGCCTTCCTGAGCGGAGGGCTCGATTCCTCCCTCGTGGCCGCCGTCGCACGGCGCGAGCGGCCCGGCTACCCGCTCAAGGCCTTCACGCTCCGATTCCAGGAGCAGTCGTATGACGAAGGACTCTACGCGCAGCGCATCGCCGCCCGTCTCGGCATCTCGTGCGATGCCGTGTGGGTGAAGCCGGAGTCGTTCCCCCCGGTCCTGGCGGAACTCATCGCGCATACCGGCGAGCCGCTGGCCGATCCCGCCTGGGTTCCGACCGCCCTGCTCGCCAGCCGCGCTGCGGAGGAGGTCAAGGTCGCGCTGGTCGGTGAAGGAGGGGACGAGTTGTTCGGCGGCTACCCCACCTATATCGGAGCGCTGCTCTCCCAGCGCTACGCCAGGCTGCCCTCGGTATTCAAGGGGATCTGCCGCCGGCTGGTCGAGGCGTGGCCGCCAAGCGACAAGAAGGTCAGCGTCTCTTTCCTGCTCAAGAAGTTCGTCGCTGCCGCGGAGCTCGACGGCATGCGCAGGCACGCCGATTGGACGTCGAACATCGGCCCCGCCCTCCTGGCTCGCCTCGGCGTCCCGGAGCCCGACGCGCAGGTCGAGGAAACGGGCGCGGCCGAGCTCCTCGACGCCGTGCAACGCCACGACCTCGAGACGTCCCTCGCCGAAGGCCTGCTCACCAAGGCCGACCGGGCGAGCATGAACTCCGCACTGGAATTGCGCGCGCCGTTTTTGGACCGCGAGGTTGTCGAGTTCGCGAGCACCATCCCGGCCTCGGAGCGGGTGCGGGGCGTGACCACCAAGGTGTTCCTGAAGCGGTACGCGCTGGCGTACCTCCCGCGCGGGATCGTGCATCGTCGGAAACGCGGGTTGTCGGTTCCGCTCAGCGCCTGGCTGCGCGGACCTCTTTACGAGTGGGCCGAAGCCCGCGTCGGATCCACTCGCCTAGCTGTGGCGGGCGTCGAGCGGCCCGCGGCGCTGGCGTTGCTGAACGAACATCGTGACAGAAGGGCCGATCACGCCCGAGCCCTCTGGACCCTCATCGCTCTCAGCGAATGGCTCGAGTGGGTTGGGAGAAGGGACACAACCGCGCTGTGACCGGAACCACAGAGGGAATGGCGGGTGAC
>PMIK01000053.1 GCA_003157095.1 Gemmatimonadota bacterium
GAGCGGCTGCCGGGCGGACGCATCCCGTCAGGCATCCGAGAACGGTGGTCGCGACACCCAGGGTGCGCACGCGCATCACAGGCTCCTTCCGCTGGTGTGGGTCAGTTGTATGGCGGCAGCCCGGCGCTGGCGCGTTCTGTTCAACCCTCGAGACCCCGACCGGGCACCCGGCGTCCCGGCGGCACGGTGTCCGGCAGCGTCAGGATCCGCTCCTGCCGCGGCCTTCCCTGCGCTCCCGCCACAACCGACGCGCCAGCCGCAGGCTGCGAACCGTTGTCAGCAACGCGCCGAGCACGAACACGGGCCCACACCACATCACGTACTCGGCGGGTGGGAGCACGTGGGCCAGTGCGAGCGCCACGACCACGAACAGCAACCCCAGCAGCACCAAGTCCCGCCCGGCCTGCGCGTTCGTCTCATACCATATGTGCTCGTCGGCGAACGTCTCTCGCACCCGCACGCCGTACCAGCGGTTGGGCGCGATGCGCCGGTCCGCGAGAGGCAGACCGATCGCCATGGACAGCATGCCGATCCCGACGAAGACGGTCTCGGGGCGTGGCGGCAGCATCAGTACTCGCGCCGCTATGCCGTGCCGGGCGCGTCACGCCCGGCGGGTTCCCATAGCTCGATGGGATTGCCTTCGGGATCGTACAGGCGCGCGAAGCGCCCATTAGGGTAGCGGTCAGGATCCAGGGTGACCATGACGCCCGCTGCCCTGAGTTGCGCGATCATCGCGTCCAGGTTCCGCACTCGGAAGTTGACCATCCACAGGCGCCGGGCCTCGCCGAAGTACTCCGTCTGCTCCGGAAAAGGCGCGAACACCGTCGGGCCGGCCTGCTGATGCCAGGGCTCCGTAGCGTAGTCCGCGGGCGTCGTCGTCACCCCGAGGTGCTCCTCGTACCATCGCGCCAGCGCCGCCGGCTCTCGCGCCCGGAAGAACAGCCCGCCGATCCCCGTCACCTTCTCCATGCCGTCAGTCCTCCTCATGCGCGGTGCCGGGCGCGGGGTCTCGGCTGCGACGGACGTCGTATTCGGCGAACCGGCGCCACCCGCCTGCCGAGGCGGCCGCCTCGAGTTTGAAATGCCAGGCATCGGTACGGGCGGCGTAGATGAACGTGTCGCGGAACGCGCCCGTCGAATATGGGAACCAGAGGCGCAGCGAGTCACCGCGCGCATCGGCCGTGGCGTGCGGGATCGAGTACGCCGCCCCGAACGTGTCCAGCCAGCGGGCGAGCAGGCCTTCCGTCGCGCCGCGCCGCGCGCTCTGAGCGGCCAGCGGTGCCGCGGCGGCCAGACCCAGAGCACTGACGAGACGAAACAACCGGGTCACCGTTCCCCAACCTCCCTCTGCCGCGCTTGCGACGTACCCCCACGTAAACCGAAGCCCATGGACGACACAATGACCGCGGTCCCACCCGGTGATCGTGCCTGTCAGCGATCCAGGCCGATCCACATCTCCACTTGCGCGATCTCGTTGCGAGTGGCTTGCTCGGCCCGCTCGATGTCCCGGAGCAGCGCCGCATCCCTCGACCCGCCCTCGCGGTCTCCCTCGAGGTCCCTGCGCACGGCCCGCTGTCTCGCGAGGTCCAGAAGCAGCCGTTCGCGAAGTTCCTTTGCCGCGCGCTGCTCGAATGGGGCCCGCTGGCGGAGCTCGGACCTCCGACGCTCCTCGAGCGCGGAGCGTGGCGCGCCCAGGGCGAGTTCGGCGATAGCCACCGCGGCAGTGCCGGCCATGATGACCGCCAGGGCGACTAGCATGAATATCGGCGTGGCAACCATCGTCCGCGCTCCGACTCTCGGGACCGCCGATGCCCCGGCCTCACTCGCACCGGCCCATGCTGGATCCGGAACGTCATTCCCCCGTCACGTGAAGGGTCCCACTACTCGCGTGGGCCCTCGAGAACCGGGTTCAGGAGTCGGGCCGCGGCCTGCGCGTCCTTCTCACGGACTGCGAGACGCACCCGCGGCCAAGGATGAGCGTAGGGAGGATCGGTGATCACCTGCGAGGGAATGCCGTTGGACTCGAGCACTGCTCGCGCGAGCCAGGCGCTCGCTTCGTCCGGGAACTCGCTCAGCTCAACGATCTCGTCGGGCATGAGGTCTATCCTGCCGCACCGGGCGCTTTCGCGCCCGGCTCACGGCGCTCGTGCTAGGCTGCCGGCGCCGCGCTGAACACGTTCTCGTCCAGCCACACTGCGAATTGACGCTCGAGTTCCGCGGGCTCGACCTCGGCGGCCTGCGTCACGAC
The DNA here is from genome assembly GCA_003157095.1 of Gemmatimonadota bacterium. GTDB lineage: Bacteria > Gemmatimonadota > Gemmatimonadetes > Gemmatimonadales > JACORV01 > Fen-1245. Next base: position 2,249 of record PMIK01000053.1, read on the forward strand.
CGCCCACCGCTTGCCGGCGAGCATGACGTACCATGTCGGAGGCACCGCGGCCGTTTGACGCTTCATGTCCGCAGCCTGCCCCTCGTACGACACGAAGTGAAAGGGGCGCCCTCGATGAACGAGGCGGTGCTGCTGGGTCTTGTAGGAGCTCATGATCACGCTCGCGGTGCGGGCCGGACTTCGGAGAGGGCGGACGCGAGTCCGGCCTGACTGGGGACATTTCAATGTAGCGGTTGCCCACACGTGGTGCGGCGCCCGCATGGGAGTCGTTTCCACATTGCCCCTTGACGAGTTTCGCCGCGGGGAGGCGCGAGGGGCCCGGGCGTCCACCGCTTGCATGTGTCGGTCAAACCCTGTGGGCACGGAGCGCCTCAGCGGCGAGACGGCCCGCCCGCGCCATCTCGGGGTCCGTTCGCCGCACGTGGCTGAAGGCGACACGCCGGAAT
>PMIK01000311.1 GCA_003157095.1 Gemmatimonadota bacterium
CAGGTTGAGCGTTGGAAACCCCAGCCCTCGGCCCCGCCCCGCCCCGCGCACCACCTCGCCCGTCACCGAGTACCAGCGGCCCAGGCACTCTCGCGCCGTGTCCAGGTCGCCGCCCGCCACCGCGCGCCGGATCTGGGTGGACGACACCGGCCGCCCNNCCCGCACGAACCGTTCCGGCGGCAGCTCCGCCAGGGCCGCCGTGAACGGCAGGAACGCCACGTGATCCACCGGCGAGTCGGCCAGCACCACGCGCTTCTCGGCGGCCGTGGTGAGGAGTTGCGGCGCCGCCTGCGGGTTGACGATCTCCAGCGGGTGCGGCTCGAACGTCACCAGCACGCTGCGGCCGCCCGACGCGGATGCCCGGCGCGCGATCTCTTCCAGCACCGCCTGATGCCCGAGGTGCACACCGTCGAACGTGCCCACCGTCAGGACGTCGCCGGTCATGACGTCAGCACTACCAGCGGTGCATACAGCCCCTCCCGCCACTCCGCCACGGCGAGGAGCTGACCCGTGCCGAACACCGCCACCGGGCCCTCGAATCGCGCCGGCTCCTCAATCTTCCGGCCGTGGGCGATCGCTTCCGCGTTCGACCCGCCGATCTCCAGCACCGGCAGGTGCCGCACCACGTCGGCCAGCGGGCGCAGCGCCGGCGGCGCGAGTTCCAGCGCCGCGAGCGGCAGCGCGTCCTCCACCCGCCACTCCCCGATCGCAAGCCGGCGGAGCGCCCCGAGATGCGCGCGCGTGCCCAACTCGCGTCCCAAATCCCTCGCGATGGCCCGCACGTACGTCCCGGTTCCGCACCGCACCTCCAGCACCAGGTCCCCGGCCTCCCGATCGAGTGGCCCGGCGCTGAGCTCGTGGATCGCGACCGGCACGGCGGCCAGTTCCAGGGACTCGCCGCGCCGCGCCAGCCGGTAGGCCCGTTCGCCCGCGACCTTCTTGGCTGAGACCTGCGGCGGCACCTGCGCCGGCCGCGCCGCTACCCGGGCGACCGCCGCCGCGATCTCGGCGTCACTGCGCTCGCGCCAGCCTGCGTCGCGCTCCAGCGGCTCACCGGTCGCGTCGTCGGTCGAGGTCTCGCACCCGAACCGGACCGTGCCACGGTACCGCTTGGGCAGCAGCGCCACGAACCGCGCGAGCCGCGTGGCCCGCCCCGCCAGCACCACCAGGAGGCCGGTGGCCGCGGGATCGAGCGTGCCGGCGTGTCCCACCCGCCGCTCGCCCAGCGCCCGCCGGGCCGCGGCCACGACGTCGTGCGACGTGGGGCCCGCGGGCTTGTCAATCAGCAGCAGGCCGTCGGTCAGTCGCGCTCTTCTCCCGTCTGGTGGAGCTTCGCCAGCAGCGCATTGATGCGCGACGCGCGCTCGAGCTCCCGGTCGAGCTCGAACGCCACCTCCGGCACCACCCGGAGCCTCAGGTGGGCTCCGATCGTGCGCTGGATCGCGCCCGCGGCGTGCGTGAGCGCGCGCCGGCTCTGCTCCTTCGCGTCATCGTCGCCGTGCACCATCACGGAGACCACGGCCCGCTTGAGGTCGGCGGTGACCCGCACCCCCGTCACGGTCACCAGGCCGATGCGCGGGTCGCGGGCCTCCGCCACGAGGAACTCCGCCACCGCCGCGCGGATCGCTTCGGCCACGCGCTGCGGACGGCGTCCCGGTGTCTTGTTCATGCGAATGAGATCTCGCTGGAAAGGACGTGGGCGAGCGGCTCGCCCGCGATGAGCCGGTCGCACGAGGCCAGCACTTCCTCGGCGTGCCGGCGGTCGGTCGTCACCACGCTGCACGCCACGGCGGCGCGCTGCCAGACATCCTGGTGCTCCACCTCGGCGGCCGAGACGTTGAACTGCCGGTGCAGCCGGTCCTTGAGGCTCTTCACGATCCGGCGCTTGTCCTTGAGCGACTGGCAGCCTGCCAGCTGCAGGTCCCACGATCGGACACCGACCACCACGGCGCTACTCCGCCCGGCCCGGCCCCGCCGTCTCGAGGCTGCGGGCGATGCTCTCGATGCGGAATCCCTCGATCACGTCGCCGACCTTGAGATCGTTGAAGTTCTCGATCCCGATCCCGCACTCCAGCCCGTCCTTGACCTCCTTCACATCGTCCTTGAAGCGCCGCAGCGACGCGAACCCGCCCGTGAACACCACGGTGCCGTCGCGCACCACCCGCGCCTTGACGCCGCGCTGCATCGTCCCGCTGCGCACGAAGCAGCCGGCAATCGTCCCGACGCCCGAGATCTTGAACAGCTGCCGCACCTCGGCCTCGCCGACGATGACCTCCTTCTGCTCCGGCTTGAGGAGGCCTTCCAACGCGGCCTTCACGTCGTCCACCGCCTCGTAGATGATCCGGTACTGCCGGATCTCCACGTGCTCGCGCTCGGCCGCCGCCCGCGCGTTGGAGTCCGGCCGGACGTGGAAGCCGATGATGATGGCCAGTGAGGCCTTGGCCAGCAGGACGTCGGACTCGTTGATCGCCCCCACGCCGCGGTGCACGACCTCGACCTTGACCTCCGCCGTCGAGAGCTGCGAGAGCGCATCGGCCAGGGCCTCCGCCGGCCCGCCCTGGTCCGCCTTGATGATGATGCGGAGCGCGGCCCCGGCCGCTTCGTCCTTCTTCTGGAAGAACTCCTCCATCGAGACTCCGGCCCGGCTGCCCCGGCGGTGCTGCGCTTCGCGATCGAGGCGTTGGCGCTTCTGGGCCGTGTCACGCGCCTGACCGCTGTCCGCCACCACGGCGAACGAGTCACCCGCCTCCGGCACGCCCTGGAAGCCCAGCACCTGTACCGGCGTCGCCGGGCCCGCGTCCTTCACCGGGTTGCCCCGCTCGTCGAACATCGCCCGTACCACGCCCGAATACATGCCGCAGATGAAGGCGTCGCCGGTCTTCAGGGTGCCCGCCGTCACCAGCACGGTGGCCAGCGGCCCCTTGCCCGGGTCGAGCTGTGCCTCCAGCACCGTGCCCGCGGCGGGACGGTCCGGATTGGCCTTGAGATCCAGCAGGTCGGCCTGCAGCAGGATCTGCTCCATCAGCTTGTCGACGTTGGTGCCCTTCTTGGCCGAGATCTCGACCGCGACGTACTTGCCGCCGAACTCCTCGACCACCACGCCGTGGCGGGCGATCTCACCGGCGTACCGCTCGGGGTCGGCGGCGGGCAGGTCGATCTTGTTGAGCACCGGGATGATCGTCAGATCCCGATCCAGTGCCAGGTAGAGGTTGGCCAGCGTCTGGGCCTCGAT
>PMIK01000149.1 GCA_003157095.1 Gemmatimonadota bacterium
TCCTGTTCATCGCCGCCGGCGCGTTCCACGTCTCGAAGCCGTCCGACCTGATCCCCGAGTTGCAGGGGCGATTCCCTATCCGCGTCGAGCTGGCGCCGCTCACCGAGGAGGACTTCGTCCGCATCATGACCGAGCCGGAGAACGCCCTCACCAAGCAGTACGCGGCGCTGTGCGCCGCCGAAGGGGCCACGCTCGAATTCTCCGACGAGGGGATCCGCGAGGTGGCGCGCATCGCCGCGATCCTGAACGAACGCATGGAGAACATCGGGGCGCGCCGGCTTCACACCGTGCTCACCACCCTGCTCGAGGACACGCTGTACGACCTGCCCGACGTGCCGGACAAGCACATCGTCTTCGACCAGGCCCGGGTCAAGCAGCGGCTCGACGAGATTGTCCAGGACGAGGATCTGCGCAAGTACATTCTCTAATCGAGGCGCCGCCGTAGGGCGATGCACCCGGTCCAGCGGTGCGTCATCCCCGCCGGTGGAAGCGACCGTGGCTGAGGCTCCGTCCCCGGTGGACTCGGGCCGACCGTGACTCCATCGCTCGAGCTTGCTCCGGCGCGCAGGCAGGGGTAGGTTCACCTGCCTGCTGTCATTTTGACCGACAACCACTGACGGCCATGCCAAAGCGCGACTATCTCGTCTTTTCCGATCTCACGAAGCCCCAAGTTGATGGCCTCTTTCAGCTTGCGACCAGGATGAAGGCGGGTGAGTACCGGGAGAGGCCCCTCGCCGGCAAGACGCTTGCGATGATCTTCGCCAAGTCGTCTACGCGAACCAGGGTTTCCTTTGAGGTGGGCACGTACCAGCTGGGGGGGCACGCGCTCTTCCTCTCGTCCCGGGACATTCAGATCGGCCGGGGCGAGCCGATACCGGACACGGCGCGCGTGCTGTCGCGCTACGTGGACGGGATCATGATCCGCACCTTCGACCACGCGGAGGTCGAGGAGTTGGCGACGCATGCCTCCGTCCCCGTCATCAACGGCCTGACCGACCTGCACCACCCCTGCCAGATCCTGGCGGACGTGCTCACGATCCAGCAGCACCTCGGCGGCTACGCGGGGAAGCGGGTGGCGTGGATCGGGGACGGCAACAACATGGCCAACTCGTGGCTCGATGCCGCCGCGCTGCTGGGGTTCGAGCTGCGGCTCGCCTGCCCGGAGGGGTACGAGCCCGACCACGACATCTACCAGCGAGCCAGGAAGCTGACCACGACGCTCATCACGGAGGAGCCGGAGGAGGCGGCCGAGGGGGCGGACGTGGTCACGACGGATGTCTGGGCCTCGATGGGCCAGGAGGGCGAGGCGGAGGAGCGGAAGCTCGCCTTCAAGGGGTACGTCGTTGATGCCGAGCTGATGAGGCGCGCCAAGCCGTCGGCCATCTTCCTGCACTGTCTGCCCGCGCATCGCGGCGAAGAGGTCACGGCGGAGGTAATCGAAGGTCCGCAGTCGCGGGTGTTCGACGAGGCGGAGAACCGCCTCCACGTCCAGAAGGCACTGCTCGCAACCCTGATGGGATGATCCGATGGCCGAGAACCTGAAGCGCACCCCGTTCTACGACCTGCACGTGGCCGCCGGCGGCAAGATGGTGCCGTTCGCCGGCTACGAGATGCCGGTCCAGTACGCCGAAGGCATCACCGCCGAGCACCTGACGGTCCGGCGGGGCGCCGGCCTCTTCGACGTGACGCACATGGGTGAGTTCGACATCACCGGGCCGGACGCGCTCGCGTACGTCTCCTACGTGACAACGAACGATCCAGCGGCGCTCGAGGTCGGGCAGGTGCAGTACTCCTGCTTCACCCACGAGACCGGCGGCATCGTGGATGACTGCCTCGTCTACCGGTTCGCCGGCAAGATGATGCTGGTGGTGAACGCTTCGAACATGGCGAAGGACTGGGCCCACATCAGCCGCTACGCCGCGAAGTTCGACGTGAAGCTCGCCAACGTGTCGGACCAGGTCGCGCTGCTGGCGCTCCAGGGCCCGCGCTCGCAGGCGGTGTTGCAGCCGCTGTGTCCGGGCGTCGCTCTCGACGCGATCAAGTACTACCACTTCACCGAAGGCAAAGTCGCGGGAGTGCAGTGCGTCATCAGCCGCACCGGCTACACCGGCGAGGACGGCTTCGAGCTGTATCACGCGAACGCGGATGGGGTCAAGCTGTGGCACGCGCTCGTCCGGCCGGGCGGTGAGGTGAAGCCGGTGGGGCTGGGCGCGCGCGACAGCCTGCGGCTCGAGATGGGATACCCGCTCTACGGAAACGATATTGACGACGAGACCACGCCGCTCGAGGCGGGCCTGGGCTGGATCGTGAAGCTCAAGAAGCCCGATTTCGTGGGAAAGGCGGCACTGGAGGCGCAGAAGGCCAGGGGGCTCGGGCGCAAGCTGGTGGGCTTCACCCTGCAGGAGAAGGGCTTCCCGCGGCACGGCTACCCGGTATGGGTGGATGGCCAGCGCTCGGGGGACGTGCGGAGCGGGATTGTATCGCCTTCGACGGGCGACCCGATCGGCACGGCCTACCTCCCGATGCTGGTGGCGAAGCCGGGCAAACGCTTCGAGGTCGAGATCCGCGGCAAGCGGCTGCGGGCGCAGGCGGTGGAGACGCCGTTCTGGAAGAAAGGCTCGCACCGCTGATCCGGCTCGCGGTCCTTACTGTATCGGACGGCGTGGCCGCCGGGCAACGTCAGGACATGTCGGGGGCGGCGATCGCCGAGTGGGCGGCGGCGCGCGGGTACCGGGTGGTGGTGCGGGACGTCGTGTCGGATGAGACGCCGGCGATCGCCGGCAGGCTGGTGGCGTGGGCGGACGGGGGTGAGGTGGACGTGATCCTCACCACGGGAGGAACGGGGCTGTCGGCCCGGGATCGCACTCCCGAGGCGACGCGGGCGGCGCTGGAGAAGGAGGCCCCCGGCATCGCCGAAGTGCTGCGGGCCAAGGGAGCCGCGCGGGTGCCGCGCGCCGCCCTGTCTCGCGGGACCGCGGGGACGCGGGGCAGAGCGCTCATCGTGAACCTCCCCGGTTCCGTGAGCGGCGTGAAGGACTCGTTGGCGGCCATCGAGCCGCTCGTCGAGCACGCCGTGGAGCTGTTGCAGGGCAAGACCGAGCACACCTGATGGCACATCGGATTCTCATCACGATGGATGATCTCGAGGCGGCGGTCCGGCTGAACGCTGCGTTCGAGGCCGCCGGCTTCGAGACGTGGATGGTCTCGGCCCAGGACGACGTCAAGGCGGCCGTCCTGCGCGAGGACCCCGACCTCGTGCTCTTGACGGGTGGGCTGCACGAGCCGGCGGCGGGCCGGCTGCTGGCGCTGGTGCGCGACGGGCGCGTGGCCACGTTGGGGCTGCTTGAGCCCACGGACGCTGATCCGGCGGCGGTGATTCACCGGATGGGCCTCACGGCCGCCGTGGCCAAGCCGGCGGACGCGGCGGAGACGGTAGCGCTGTGCCGGCGTCTGATCGAGCGCAAGCAACTGCAGGAGCGCACCGGGATCCTGGGCGACCATCCGGCCATTCAGGAAGTCCTGATCAAGATCGAGCAGATGGCCCCGGTTTCGAGCACGGTGCTGATCGAAGGCGAGTCGGGTACCGGCAAGGAGCTGGTGGCGCGGGCCATCCACGACCTGTCTCCGCGGAGGGCGCGGCCCTTCATCGCGGTCAACTGCGCGGCGCTCCCCGAGACGCTCCTGGAGTCCGAGCTGTTCGGGCACGAGAAAGGTTCCTTCACCGACGCGGTGGAGCGGCGGCTCGGCCGGTTCGAAATCGCCAATACGGGGACCATTCTGCTCGACGAAGTGGGGGAAATGCCGCCCTCGACCCAGGTCAAGCTGCTCCGGGTCCTGGAGGAGCGGGAGTTCTTCCGGGTGGGTGGCGCGACGCCGATCAAGGTGGACGTCCGGGTGGTGGCGGCGACCAACCGGCCGCTGAGGGAGGCGATGGCCACCGGCGATATCCGCTCCGATCTCTACTACCGGCTCAACGTCCTCTCGATCTACCTGCCGCCCCTGAGGGAGCGGCGGAGCGACATCCCGCTCCTCGTGCGTCGGTTCATCCACGAGTTCAGCAAGCTGCACGACCGGCCGTTCCGCGGCATCGAGCCGGCGGCGCTCCAGATCCTGGTGGACTCTCCGTGGCCGGGCAACGTGCGGCAGCTGCGCAACGTGGTCGAACGGCTGGTGCTGACCTGCCACCAACCGGTGGTCGCGGTGGGCGATCAGCCCGACTTATTGCGAGCCCACGACC
>PMIK01000299.1 GCA_003157095.1 Gemmatimonadota bacterium
TCCGGGCTGAGCGGGTCGAGGCCGGCCACCAGCCGCACCTCGTCGTCGCGACGCGAGATGATGGCGAGCGTATCGGTCAGCGCGCCGACGCGCCGCCCCAGCGTTGAGACTTCACTGGACAGCGCCTGGTTGGTCTTCTCGAGCCGCTGGCTGCGCGACAGATCTACGGAGAAGGACACCACCCCGTAGGTCGCTGCCAGCATAGACGCCAGCGCGACGGTCGCTACCCCTGCGGCAAGCTTCAGCACGGTCACCGAAATTGACAGTGACTTCGTGCTGCCCGAGCCGTGAGGTACGAGCAGAACTGTCCAGCGGCGACTTGGCATCCAGACCCCTAATACGGGACTCAAGAACCGTCCGGCGCGGAGTTCACGCCGTTTGAGGGGGGTAATGCGAGACGGTCCAACATTACCACCCAAGGCGTGCGGCGTCAAGGAGAGATATTGTGACACGGAAGCTATTGCAGCACAATGTGTTACGTTATTTCGCCTCCGGGTCGTTCTTGGGAAAGAGGGGGGGGATCCTGTGGGTGGCCACCGACGCAAGAGTTGGGGCGGTGGCGACGGTCCACGCCTGCGCCGACGCCGGGTCGCCGCTCAGGCCGAGCGCGGTCCAGAGCGCAGCCGCAGCCTGGGGTACGAAAGGACCGGTGAGGACGGCGAGCCGGGCTAGGCAGCGCGCCAGTGCGGCGAGCGTGGCGTCGAGCGCGGCGGCGTCGCCTGACTTGGCCAGGGCCCATGGTGCCTGGCGCTCGACGAAGGCGTTGGCTTCGCTTACCAGATCCCAGGCGGCGGCGGCACCACGATGCAGCAGGAGCGCGTCCATCGTCTCCTGGTAGCGACCCATCGTCGCCTCGCCAGCGCGGTCGAGGGGCGTGGCTTCGCCGGAGGCGGGCACGGCTCCGCCGCGGTAGCGCTCGAGCATTGCCAGCACGCGGGAGGCGAGGTTGCCGAAGGCGTCTGCAAGCTCCGACACGTACCGCTCGTCGAACCGTTCCATGGAGAAGTCGCCATCACCGTCGAACGGGATCTCGCGGAGCAGGAAGTAGCGGAATGCGTCGGAGCCGTAGCGGTCGATGGCCGTGCCCAGGTCCAGGCGGACACCCGCGGACTTGCTGAACCGCTCGCCGCCCAGGGATATGAAACCATGGGCCCACACCCGCTCCGGGAGCGGGAGCCCGGCAGCCTCCAGCATGGCGGGCCACACGACGCAGTGGTGCCGGGTGATGTCCTTGCCGATGATGTGCAGCTGGGCCGGCCAGCGGGACTCGAAGCCGGCCGCTGGGTAGCCGGTCGCCGTGAGGTAGTTGGGCAGGGCGTCGAACCACACCCAGGTGGCCTGCTGCTCGCCGTCGCTCGTCGGGCGCGGAAAGGGAATGCCCCAGGCGAGGCGCGCGCGGCTGACGGCGATGTCCTCGAGCCCCTGCTCCAGGAGGCCGAGGATCTCGTTGCGCCGGCTCTCCGGCTGGAGGAAGACGGGACGGTCCCGCAGTAGCCGCTGCAGGAATGGGGCGTAGCCGGACAGCCTGAAGAACCAGTTGCGTTCGGCCGTCCAGTTCAGCGTGCGGGTGGGATGCAGGACGCACTTGCCGTCCACGATCTCGTTGTCGCGCTTGAAGGTCTCGCAGCCGACGCAGTACCACCCCTCGTAGGCCCGCTCGTAGAAGTCGTCGGGCCGGCGGGCAAAAATGCGCTCGATCAGCGCGCGGACGCCGACCTCGTGCGCCGGATCGGTGGTGCGGATGAACTGGTCATAGGAGATGTCCAGGCGCCGCCACACGGCTCGAAACGAATCGGCGAGCTGGTCCACGAGCTGCTGCGGAGGAATGCCCCGCTCCTGTGCGGCCTGCGCCACCTTCTGCCCGTGCTCGTCCATGCCGATGAGGAAATGAACGTCGTCGCCCCGGAGCCGGCGGTATCGCGCCACCGCGTCGGCGCCGATCTTCTCCAGGGCATGGCCGAAGTGCGGCTCGCCGTTGGCGTAGTCTATCGCGGTGGTGAGATAGAAACGGCTCACGGGCGGCGCCGGCGCCGCCGACGTCCGCCGCGACGGCCGCGGCGGCGCTCCGGGCCAGCGGCAGCGGCCTCCGGCGTAGCGGCGGCGGCCGGGGATGAGGGGGACGGAGCGGCCGGGGCCGGAGTTGGGCCGGGGGCGGGGGCGGGGGCGGGGGCGGGGGCCTGCTCGATCGGGGCCGCGGCCGCCTCGACCTCGCGTTTGAGATCGGCCAGCGGCAGCGTGCGCGGAGTGCCGTCCTCGGCGCGGAGCGTGACCCGCTCACGGAAGATGTCGAGGCTGGCGACCTTCTCGTTGCCGCGCGAGGTGACGAGGACCTTGCCCTCCTTGGGGAACCGCTTGCGCGACTGGACGTAGAAGTCGTGCTCGTAGCGCAGGCAGCAGAGCAGCCGGCCGCATGCACCCGATATCTGTGTCGGGTTCAGGCTGAGGCGCTGGTCCTTGGCGATCTGCAGGCCGATCGGGCGCAGCTCCGGCAGCCAGGTGCAGCAGAGCTGGCGGCCGCACCGGCCGATTCCGTCGAGGCGCTTGGCCTCATCTCGGACGCCGATCTGGCGCAACTCGATCCTGGTACGGAACAGCGAGGCGAGGTCGCGGACCAGGTTGCGGAAGTCCACCCGGCGTTCGGCGGTGAAATAGACCGTGAGCCTGTTGCGATCCCACTGCCACTCGGTGTCGCTGACCTTCATCTCGAGTCGGTGTGTTCTCACGCGCTCGCGCACCTTGCGGCGCGCGTCATCCTCGCTGCGGCGCAGCTCCTCGGCGACGCCGGTGTCGGCCGGCGTGGCGCGCCGCACGACCCGGCGCTCCGGCTCCGCCGCGGAGCCAGCGTGATCAGACGGCGCGTCTTGCGGCCGGTCCGGCACGGCGGTGAGCGTCCCCTCCAGCCGCTCGCCGCCCTCGTTCGGGCCTGTCGCGGCGAGGGCGCGCATGGCGCACCGCGTGCACTTGGTGGACGCCGCCGCGCCGGTCGCCGAGACGTAGCCCAAGTCGAACCCGCGGTCGGTCTCGACGATCACAGGCTCGTCGGCCTTGAGGGGTTCGGGCTCGTGCCAGCGGTAGAAGGCCTTCCGGCTGCCCTTGAAGCGGATCTCGACCAGCTGCGCGCCCACGCCTATGCTTCCTCGAACTTCCCCATCCTGAGGTACTTGTCGGCGCGCCGCTTGAGGAGATCGTCGGTGGGGACGCCGGCGAGTTCCGCCAACTGGCGCTCGAGGGCCACGCCGAGCCCCACCACGGCGGTGCCGGGGTCCGCGTGCGCACCACCGGCCGGCTCGGGTACGATCTCGTCCACCAGCCCCATGGCCAGCAAGTCGGGTGCGGTGAGCTTCAGCGCTTCCGCCGCGCGCTCCTTCAGGGACGAGTCGCGCCACAGGATCGCGGCGCATCCCTCGGGGGAGATCACCGAGTAGATGGCGTTCTCGAGGATCAGCACGCGGTCGCCCACGGCCAAAGCCAGCGCCCCGCCGGACCCGCCTTCTCCCACGATGGCCACCACGATCGGGGTCTTGAGCGCGGCCATCTCCTCGATGTTGCTCGCGATGGCCTCGGCCTGCCCTCGCTCCTCCGCCCCCAGCCCGGGATGCGCGCCCGGCGTGTCAATCAGCGTCACGACCGGGAGGCGGAATCGCTCGGCGAGCCGCATCAGCCGCAACGCCTTCCGGTACCCCTCGGGGTGCGGCATCCCGAAGTTGCGCTTCAGGTTCTCCTTGATGTCCCGGCCCTTCTGCTGTCCGATGACGACCACGCTGCGGCCGCCGAGGCGGCCGAGGCCGCCAACGATGGCGGGGTCGTCGCGATACAGCCGATCGCCGTGCAGCTCGATGAAGTCGGTGAACAGCCCGTTGATGTAGTCGAGCGCGTAGGGCCGGCGCGGATGGCGGGCCACCTGGACGCGCTGGTACGGCGTGAGGTTGCGGTAGATCTCCGTCCGCAACTCAGCCAGCTTGGCTTCGAGCGGGGCGATCTCGCGGGCCACGTCGAGCGAACGCTGGGAGGCCAGGTGCTTCAAGTCCTCAATCTGGCGCTCCAGCTCGGCGATCGGCTTCTCGAACTCCAGAGCGAGTGCTGTCGCCATCCGGTTAACCCGCCTTCACGAGTGAGACCGCTTCGCGGCCCAAGGCGTCCCGCAGCGCGCCGAGCAGGTCCTCGTCCAGCGCCACGGTAAATGCGCGCGACCGGAGCCGCACCCGGTCGCGACCCGCCTCGTCCTCGCTCCAATCCACGTAAACGGGAGCGGGGCCCGGGTGCGCCGCACAGAGCGCCGCCACCGCGCGGGCGGGCTCGCCGTTCCGGCTGGTGGCCGGGGCCCAGCGGAGCGCCACGGCGATTCGGCCGGACGCCTTGAGATCGGCCAGGGGCAGGGCATCCTCCACGATGAAGGGCGCATCCTCCTCGCCCCGGTCGCGCGCCGAGTAGCCGCCGACCAGCAGGTACGCTCCGTCCGCCGCGACGATCTTGGCGAGCTTGCCCCACGCCTCGGGGAACACGAGGCACTCGGCCGTGCCGTGGAAGTCCTCGGCCACCAGCTTCGCCCACTCCGCGCCCGAGCGCCGAGCGATCTGCCGCTTGACCGCGGTGACCACCGCCGCGACCGCGAGCTTCTCGCTCGACCAGCGGCCGAGGTCCGCGGTCGTATGCGTGCCGAACAGGGCCGCCTCGTCGGCGTAGCGGTTGAGCGGGTGTCCCGAAACGAAGAATCCCACCAATTCCTTCTCGCGCGCAAGGCGCTCAGTCTCGGTCCACTCGGGAACAGGGGGAAGCTGTGGCGCCGCGGTGCCCGGTCCAGGGCCGTCGTGGTGCCCTGCGCGGGGCGCCGCCGCTCCGAATAGCGTGCCCTGGCCCGAGGCAGTCTCGGCCTGTTTGAGGCTCGCTTCCGCCAGCACGCCGTCCACCGCGGCAAACAGCTGGGCGCGGTGGCCACCGAGGGCGTCGGTCGCTCCGGAGGCGACCAGGGCCTCGAGCACGCGCTTGTTGCACACCCGGTGATCCACCCGCGTCGCGAGGTCGGCCAGCGAGGTGAACGGGCCGGCGGTGGTGCGCGACGCGATCACGGCGTCAATCGCCCCGCGGCCCACGTTCTTGATGGCGCCCAGCCCGAAACGGATGCGCTGGTCGCCGATCACGGTGAAGTGCCAGCCCGACTCGTTGACGTCGGGCGGGAGCACCTCGATGCCGAGGGCGCGGCACTCCGCGATGTACGGCACCACCTTGTCGGTGTCGCCGATGGCGGAGGAGAGCAGCGCCGCCATGAACTCGGCGGGATAGTGCGCCTTGAGCCACGCGGTCTGATAGGAGACGATCGAGTAGGCGACGGCGTGCGACTTGTTGAACCCGTACCGGCCGAAGGTCTTGATCTGCCCGGAGATCTCCTCGACCACCTTCTTCTTGTGGCCTCGTTCGACGCAGCGCGCGACGAATCGGCCCAGCTCTTCGTCAATCAGCTCCTGCTTCTTCTTCCCCACCGCCTTGCGGAGCACGTCGGCCTCGGCGAGCGAGAAGCCCGCCAGCACGCTCGCGATCCGCATCACCTGTTCCTGATAGACGATGACGCCGTAAGTCGGCTCGAGGATCTCCTTCAGCTCCGGGAGCAGGTACCGGACCGGCTCCTCGCCCCGCTTGCGGCGGATGTAGACCAGGTGCATGCCGCTGTCGAGCGGGCCAGGGCGCACCAGGGCGTTGGTGGCCACGAGGTCGTCGAACCGGTCGCAGCGCATGCGCTGCAGCGCGTCGGTGGCGAGGCTCGATTCGAACTGGAACACGCCCGCCGTCCGGCCGGCGCGGAGCATGGCGTACACGGCGGGATCCTCGAGATCGAGCCCGTCGAGGTCCACCTCCACGCCCCGCCGCTCGCGGATGGTGCGCACCGCGCGGTGGAGGATGGTGAGCGTGGTGAGCCCGAGGAAGTCCATCTTCAGCATCCCGATCTTCTCGAGCCCCACCATGTCGTACTGCGTGATGATGGCGTCCTCGCTCCCGGTCGCCCCGGAGCCGCTCCCCTTGCCCGGCATCGTGCACACGGGCACGTAGTCGGTGAGGGGGCCCGGCGCGATGACGATGCCGGCCGCGTGGACCGAGATGTGGCGCGACAGGCCCTCGATGCTGCTGCCGAACTCCACCAGCCGCTGGAGCGTCGGGTTGTGCGCCACCATCTCCTTGAGCTCCGGCACCTTCTCGGCCGCCTCGCGCAGCGTCAGCGAGTACGCGGGGCCGCTGGGGATGAGCTTGGTCAGGCGGTCGGCGTCGCCGGGCGGGAGCCCGAGCACGCGTGCCACGTCCCTGACCGCGGCGCGGGCCTTCATCGTGCCGAAGGTCACGATCTGGCCCACCGACGCGCGGCCGTAGCGCTCACGCACGTACTCGATCACCTCGCCGCGCCGCTCCTCGCAGAAATCCACGTCGATGTCCGGCGGCGAGATGCGCTCCGGGTTGAGGAACCGCTCGAACAGCAGGTCGAACTTGAGCGGGTCCACGTTGGTGATGCCGAGCGCGTACGAGACCAGCGAGCCCGCCGCCGAGCCGCGCCCCGGGCCCACGGGGATGCCGTGCTCCCGCGCCCAGCGGATGAAGTCGGCGACGATCAGGAAGTAGCCCGAGTACCCCACCTTGGTGATGACGCCCAGCTCGTAGTCCAGCCGCTCGCGGACCGCGGGCGGGAGCGGCTCGCCGTACCGCTGGCGCGTCCCCTCCTCGGCCAGGGCGATCACCAGCTCGTTGTCGCTCGCGTATTGCGGGGGGCGGGGAAACTCGGGCAGGAAGAAGCGCTTCTCGAAGTCGAACTCGCAGGTCTCGGCGATGCACTGCGTGTTCGCGAACAGATCGTCGCGCGCCGGGAAGGCGCGGCGCATCTCCTCCTCGGACTTGACGTAGCTCTCGGTGCCCTGGAACCGGAACCGCTTCGGGTCGTTCAGGTCCTTACCGGAGCGGATCGCCAGCAGGACGTCGTGGGCGGCGGCGTCCTCGCGCGTCAGGTAGTGGGCGTCGTTGGTGGCGACCACGCCGAGGCCGAGCTCTTCGGCGAGCCGGAACACGCCCTCCTGCACCGCCGGCTCTTCGGCCAGCCCGTGGTTCTGGACCTCGAGCCAGTAATGCCCCGCGCCGAAGTTGCGGGCATGCCACTCGGCGGCCTCCTTCGCGCGGTCGTACGACCCGTGCCGCAGCCACAGGGCCACTTCGCCCGACATGCACGCGGACAGGCAGGTCAGGCCCTCCGCGTACCGCTCGAGCGTTTCGCGATCCACCCGCGGGCGCCGGTAGTAGCCCTCCACGTAGCCGATGGACGAGAGGCGGATGAGGTTGTGGTACCCGACGCGGTCGCGCGCCAGCAGCACCAGGTGCGCATAGGCGCCCGGCGCATCGGGCGGCTTCTCGCGCGCCTGCCGCGGCCCGAACGCGACATACGCCTCCATGCCGATGATCGGGCGCACGCCCGCGGCCCGGGCCTCCTGGTGGAACTGCCAGGCCCCGAACATGTTGCCGTGATCGGTGATGGCGACGCTGTCCATCCCCAGCGCCTTGATGCGGGCGATGAGATCGCTGATGCGGTTGGCGCCGTCGAGAAGCGAGTACTCGGAGTGCGTGTGGAGGTGCGCGAAGGCCATCGGTTCGGGCAAGCTAGCCGTGCGTTCCGGGACTGTCAAAGA
>PMIK01000170.1 GCA_003157095.1 Gemmatimonadota bacterium
CATCATCGAGCGCGAGCTCGGCGCCGGCGGCATGGCCACGGTCTATCTTGCCGAGGACCTCAAGCACCACCGCTACATCGCGCTCAAGACGCTCCGGGGCAACCTCGCCGAATCCATGGAGGCGGAGCGCTTCCTGCTCGAGATCGAAATCGCCGCCGCGCTCACCCATCCGCATATCCTGCCGCTGTACGATTCGGGCGAGGCCGACGGCATCGTGTACTACGTGATGCCGTACGTGGAGGGCCCGTCGCTGCGCCAGCGGCTCCAGGCGGAGCCGCGGCTGCCGGTGGCGGAGGCGCTCAAGATCGCGCGGCAGGTGGTGGGCGCGCTGGACTACGCGCACCGCCGGGGACTGGTCCACCGCGACATCAAGCCCGAGAACATCATGCTGTACGAGGACGCCGCCCTCGTCACCGACTTCGGCATCGCGCTGGCGGTGCGCTCGGCCCACGCCGGGCGCCTGACGGAGTCCGGGATCGTGATCGGGACGCCGGTCTACATGAGTCCCGAGCAGGCGATGGGCGACCCCGTGGACGCGCGCAGCGACCTGTACTCGGTGGGGTGCGTGCTCTACGAGATGCTGGTCGGGACGCCGCCCTACACCGGCGCCTCGACGATGGAGATCACGGCGCAGAAGCTGGTGGATCCCATGCCGCCGCTCCGGGCGCAGCGGGACGAGGTCCCGGCGGAGATCGAGGCGGCGCTGGTGCGCGCGCTCGCGTCCAAGGCCGAAGACCGATTCGCCACGGCCGCCGAGCTGGCGGTGGCTCTCGAGCCGAAGGCGCGCCCCTCCGCGGGCAAGACGCGGCGCAGCCGGGGCGGCGCCGCCAAGGGCGGGCCTTCCATCGCCGTGCTGCCGTTCGTCAACATGAACGCGGATCCCGACAGCGAGGTCTTCAGCGACGGCATCGCCGAGGAGCTGACCAACGCACTGTCGCGCCTCGACGGCTTGCGCGTCGTGGCGCGGGCGTCGGCGTTCGCCTTCAAGGGGCGGCCGGAGGACGTGCGGGAGATCGGCCGCCAGCTGGGCGTGGCCACGGTGCTGGAGGGCAGCGTGCGGCACGCGGCGAACCGGGTGCGGATCACCGCCGAGCTGGTGAACGTGGCCGACGGCTACCGGCTCTGGTCCGAGCGCTACGACCGCAAGGTGGACGACATCTTCGCCATCCAGGACGAGATCGCCAGCGCGATCGCCAACGTGCTGGAGGCCAAGCTGCTCGGCGCGCCGAAGGCCTACGCCCAGGAGCCGGCGCGGAAGGGCGACCCCAAGGCGTACGAGCACTTCCTGCGCGGCCGCCACCACTGGAACCAGCGGAGCGCCAGCGCGCTCGAGC
This sequence comes from Gemmatimonadota bacterium, assembly GCA_003157095.1. Classification (GTDB taxonomy): domain Bacteria; phylum Gemmatimonadota; class Gemmatimonadetes; order Gemmatimonadales; family JACORV01; genus Fen-1245. Next base: position 1,335 of record PMIK01000170.1, read on the forward strand.
GGAGCGTGGAGGAGTTCAAGCTGGCGCTCGCCATAGACCCGCAGCACGCGCCGGCCAAGGCGGGCATCGCCGATTCCTACGTCATCCTCGGCGTGTACAGCCACCGGCCGCCCGACGAGGTGATGCCGAAGGCGAAGGCGGCGGCCGAGCAGGCGCTGGCGATAGACGAATCGCTCGCGGAGGCGCACACGGCGCTGGCCTGCGTCCGCGCGCTATTCGAGTGGGACTGGCCCGCCGCCGACGCCCTGTTCCGGCGCGCGATCGCGCACAACCCGCAGTACGCCACGGCGCACCAGTGGTACGCGATGAACTGCCTGGTGCCGCAGGGGCGGTTCGACGACGCGCGCGCGCAGCTGGATCGCGCCCTGGCTCTGGATCCGCTGTCGCTCGCGGTGCACACCAGCGTCGGGCTGCGCTACTTCTACGCCCGGGACCTGGCCTCGGCAGCGGTGGAGCTACGGGCGACGCTGAAGCTCAACGGCGAGTTCGGCGCGGCGCACTACTTCCTCGGCCACGTCCAGATCGCGATGGGGCGCTACGACGAGGCGATCGCGTCGCTCGAGCGTGCGGTCACCCTCCAGGAGAACAGCGCCGAGACCATGGCCGCGCTGGCCACCGCCAACGCGCTCGCGTACCATCGCGCGCACGCCGAGGCGCTGCTCGCCGATCTGGTGCGCCGGGCCAGGGAGGCGTACGTCTCTCCGGCCCTGCTCGCACAAATCCATCTCGGCCTCGGCAACCACGAGGCCGCGCTGGAACGGCTGGAACAGGCCGCCGAGCAGCGCTCGGCCGACCTGGTGTGGCTGAAGGTCCATCCGATCTACGACCCGATCCGCGGCCATCCGCGGTTCCGCGCCCTGCTGGGGACGATCCACCTGCGCTGACGCGCCCGGGCGGCCGGCCCGGCCCGCCCGGCGTCAGCGCCTGGCCAGCCCAGGAGCTTCCGCAACCGGCGTCGTCTATGTTCTCTTTGTAGCTTGTGACCGCGCTCGACAACATCCACCACGTCGCCGCGCTCGCCCGCGCGGTGGCGCTCCTGCGCCAGTCGCCCGAGGCGGGCAAGCCGCAGAAGGACGCCCTGAGCGCGCTGGTCGGCCTCGCGGCCGAGCGCTCCGCCACCTTCCGGTACTACGACGGCGCGCTGACGCTCGATGGCGCCGTGGTGCCTACGACCGACCCCCGCCTCGCCGCGTTCACGGAGCGTCTGGTGGCGCAGCAGGTGGCCGAGATCACGGTCGCGAAGGGCGCCGGTCCCGACGAGTTGCTCGCGCTCACGCTGGGGCTCGCGGCCGAGCCGGGACAGGGACGGGTCAAGGAGCGGCTACGCGACGCGGGCTCGGCGCGCGTGATGGTGGTCCTCCACCAGTACGACCAGCACGCTCAGAGAAGCGTCTCGGACGCATTCGAAAAAGTGAAGACCGACCAGGGCGTGCTGGCGGAGTGGAACAAGTTCCTCGACCAAGGTGCCAAGGCGGAGTCGGACCGGGTGGCCCATTCGCGGCCGTCGGGCCAGCAGGAAGGCGCACCGGCCGCACTCTCCGGCGCGCCGCCGGAAGGTCCAGCCATCAAGCCGCGGGCGGCTCCGCCTGTTACGGCGGCGCTGCCGCCTCCTCCCGCCCCGGTGCCGCCGCCGGTCGCACCGCGTATGCCGCGATCCTCGACGCTCCAGGAGGCGGCGACCCCCGAAGGGTGGTTCGCCTCGTTCGAGCGGAGCGTAAAGAACAAGTTCCCCGATCACTTCGGCGACGCGGATTGGCGCTACCAGATTGACCGTGCGGCGGGCACCGTCAGCGCCAGCGACAGCCAGGGTCGCGCGACCGTATCCGTCCCACTGCCAGGGAACTATCTCGAGCAGTCCGCCTGGCTTCTGTCCGTCAAGCTGCTCGACGAGCTGCGCAGGCTCGCGGAAAAAGAAGGCGCCATCCGCAAGCGGCGCTGAACGGCCCGCTTCACGAGTGCCGGCGCCGGTCGTGCCTACCGATCAGTCGGTCCTGCCAGCCGGTCAATAGAATAGCTCGTAGTTCAGCCGGAACCCGCGCCCCGGCTGCGGCACGAAGTCCTTGATGACCGACAGGTTGTCGCGGTAGACGCGGTCGAACACGTTGTCGCAGTGCAGGCCGATCTCGGACACCAAGCCCCGGTGCACCAGCCGCACGCCGACGCCAAGGTTCATCACGCCGTAGCCCGCGGTGGGCGTGTCGCCATCGCCGAGCCGCGTCTGGCGCGCGGCGACGCGCCACTCGAGCATCCCCATGAGCTTCTGGTCCTGATACGTCGCGCGCAGCAGGCCGCGGAGCGGCGGAATGAACGGCAGCGGCACGCCGTTCCGGGTGTCCTGCGCGTTCACGTAGTCCGAGCTGGCGCGGAGCACCAGGGAGGGCGCGGGCTCGAGGCTGACGCTCGCTTCGAAGCCCGCCAGCCGGGCGTCGGTGGCCGCGAACTGGCGCACGGGGAAGTCCTGGATCGTATCGCCGCGCAGAAAGCCGTAGATGTAGTGGCTGATGTAGTTCAGGTACGGCGAGACCTCGATCGTCACGCGGCCGAATGCGCCCTTGAGCGACGCGTCAATACCGAGACCCGTCTCGGCGCCGAGGCTGGCGGTGCCAACAGAGTAGGTGCCGCTCGCGGCATCGAGACCGTTGGCGAACAGCTCCTGCACGGTGGGCGCGCGGAACGACCGGGCCACGCTGAAGGAACCCGAGACCTGCGGCGTGAACTGCCGGACGGCGCCCAGCGACGCCGTGATGGCGTTGGAGAGCCGCGACGCGTCAAGCGTCTGGAACACCGAGTCCGTGGACTGCGGATACGGATGGGTCTGGATCCGGTTGTAGTCGAACCGGAGTCCGGCCTCCAGGCGCGTGCCAGGCGCAGCCAGGTACTCCTCGTACGCGAACACCGCGAGGCCGGTCGTCACCGAGTTGGGCCCGAGGGGCTGGTCGCCTTCTATGGTGAGGTCCTGGATGTCCGACCACAGCCCGAGGGTGCCGCTGAGCCTGCCGAGCGGCCGCTGCTCGAACTGCAGCACGGCGTTCAGCTCCCGTTTGTGGAAGTGGTTGGCCTGCGGATCGGAGACGCCGGTCGAATCCTGGGCGGTGGGGAACTCCGAGTGGTTGTAGTCGTTGTAGCTCGCGTCGAGTTTCACCCGCTGCACCCACGCCCCGCCGGCATTCAGCAGGCCGCGCAACTCGACGGTGTTTCGCCGCTGGGAGATGCGCGAGGTCGTCGGCGGGACGGTGAGCCAGTCGGGGTTCGGGGGCACCCCGGGAATGCCGTAGTTCATCTCGTAGTGATTGCCGCCGATGCCGATGGTGCCGAAGTCGCCCTGGTACGAATAGCCGAGCCCGAACTCGCCGCTGTGGTCGAACGACTGCGGGATCCGATCGAGGGCGAACGCCGTGCCGCTGGCAGGGTCGGTGTACGTGCCCGAGGGGATGCGGATGTCCCCGGAACGCAGCCCGCCGGCCGAGATCCGGAAGGCGGAGCCGCCGCTGCTGAGGACGGTGCTGGCGTACCCGGAGGTCTCGTCGCTCACGCTGTTGCCCTCGAGCGCGACCGTGCCCGAGGCGGGATGATCCGAGACCGTGGGTACGAAGTTGGTGATCACGTTCACCAGCCCGCCGATCGTGTTGGGGCCGTACAGGATGGTCGCGGGACCGCGCACCACGTCAATCCGGGCGATGCCCATCGCGTCAATGGGCGTCGCGTGCGCCGGATCGTAGGTCGCGATGTCGCCCATTCGCAGGCCGTTCTCGAGGATCAGCACCTCGTTGTCGCCCAGGCCGCGGAGAATCGGGCGGGAGGGCGCGGAACCGTTGCCGCGTACGTTGACGCCGGGAAGATCGGAGATCTTCTCGGCGAAGCTCGTGCCCGGGCTGTTGTCGAACTCGACGCGCGACTTGGATTCCGCCGGCTGGTACAGCTCGTCGGCGGGGCGCGCCGTGGGCGACGCCGAGACGACGATCGCCCGCAGCGGGACGGCCGATGGCCGGAGGTCGAACGACGCCGCCGCCGTCGTGGCGGTGACCTGCACCGTATCCGTGACCGACGCGAATCCGGTCGCGGCCACGAAGATCCGGTAGGTGCCCGCGGGCACGTTCGCGAAGCGGAAGTCCCCCTGCGCCCCGGAGCGCTCGAGCCGGTCGAGTTCCAGGAGCCATACCGTCGCTCCCACCACGGGACCGCCGGCGGCGCGCACCGCGCCCGTGATGGTCTGCGCCNNTGCCGATCCGGTTCAGCATGGCCGCTCTCCTTGTACCGTCGTCGCGGCTCAGAGCGCGCCCGGCCTCACGGGCGCCGCCGGCGGCGCCGCGGGCACCTCCGGCTCGGGCGTGAAGTCCTCGCCCGGGTTGATGAAGCGGTCGGTCTCGAAGGCGTACTGCTTGTCGTACAACTGGCGGTAGCGGCCCCCGCTGGCGAGCAGCGCGTGGTGGCTTCCGCGCTCCACGATCTCCCCCGCCTCGATCACCAGGATCTGGTCCGCGCTGCGGATGGTCGAGAGACGGTGCGCGATGACGAAGGTCGTGCGTCCCTGGCGCAGCCGGCCCAGGCCGTCCTGGATCATCGCTTCGCTCTCGCTGTCGAGGCTGGAGGTGGCCTCGTCGAGGATCAGGATCCTGGGGTCGGCCAGGATGGCGCGGGCGATGGCCACGCGCTGGCGTTGGCCGCCGGAGAGCTTCACGCCACGCTCGCCGACCACCGTGTCGTAACCCTGCTTGAACTTCGCGACGAACTCGTCGCAGTGCGCGATGCGCGCCACGCCCAGGATCTCCTCGGGCGTGGCGTGCGGCTTCGCGAAGCCGATGTTCTCGGCGATCGTGCCGTCGAACAGGAAGTTGTCCTGGAGCACCACGCCGAGGTGGGCCCGGTAGTCGCGCAGGCGCAGGCCGGCCAGGTCCTTCCCGTCCACCAGGATGCGGCCTGCTTCCGGCCGTGCGAACGCCATCACCAGGCTGATGAGGGTGCTCTTGCCCGAGCCGCTCGAGCCCACCAGCGCGGTGGTGGAGCCGGCGGGCGCGCGGAACGACACGCCCTTGAGGACCGGGACGCCGGAGTCGTAGGCGAAGACGACGTGCTCGAAGGTGATCTCGCCCCGCAGATCGTCGCCGAGCGCGAGGCGGTCCCCGTCGGCCGCGTCCTCGGTGGCCGTCGCACGCAGCTCGCGGATGCGGTCGAGGCCGGCGAACGCCTCGCTCACCTGGGTGCCGATGGACGCGATCCCCACCAGCGGCGCCGCCACCAGGCCGATGAAGAAGACGTACATCACGAAGTCGCCGAGCGTCATCCGGCCATCGAGCATCGCGTGCCCGCCCACCATGATCATCAGCACGCCGATGCCGCCGGTAATGACGATGGTCGCCGCCCCGAGCCCCGAGGTGCCCGTGATCGTCCGGGCGATGTTGCGGAACAGGCGGTGCACGCCGCGCGTGAAGACGAGCTGCTCGCCCCGCTCCGCCACGTACGACTTCACCACCCGGATGCCGCCCAGCGATTCGCCGAGACGGCCCGTCACCTCGGCGTTGATCTGCCCGCGCTCGCGGAAGATCGGCCGCATGATGCCGAATGCTTTTCTGAGCGCCAGTCCAAAAGTCAGGATGGCGCCCAGGGCGACCGCGGTCATGGTGGGACTCAGCCGCAGAAGAACGGCCAGCGCCAGCACGGCGGTCAGCAGCCCTCCGGCGAATTCCACCAGCCCGGTGCCGATCAGGTTGCGCACGCCTTCCACGTCGGTC
>PMIK01000175.1 GCA_003157095.1 Gemmatimonadota bacterium
ACGACCACCCGTACGTCACCTACACCGCGCCGTACATCGAGTCGGTGTGGTGGCTGCTGCGCCAGCTCCACGACAAGGGACTGCTGGTCAAGGGGCACAAGGTCCTCCCCTACTGCCCGCGGTGCGGCACGACGCTGTCGAGCCACGAGCTCGCCCTCGGCTACGACACGGCGAAGGACCCATCGGTGACGGTGCTGTTCCCGCTGGAGGGGGAAGCGGACCGCTCCCTCCTGGTGTGGACGACCACGCCGTGGACGCTGGTCTCGAACTTCGCCATCGCCGTGCATCCGGATCTCGACTACGTCGAAGTCGAGCTCAAGGGCCGGCGCCTCATCCTGGCCGAAGCGCGGGCCCCGTTCGTCCATCCGGGGGGCGAAGCGGAGCCGCTGGCCGCGCGGCCGGTGCTGCGCCGCTTCAAGGGCAGGGAACTGGTCGGGCTCCGCTACCGGCTGCCGCTGGAGGTCGTGCCGAGACCGGAGGGCGAGCGGCAGGTGGTCGTGCCGGCGGAGTTCGTCACCGCGGAGGACGGCACCGGCCTGGTGCACCTCGCGGCCTTCGGTGCCGACGACTTCGTGGTGGCCCGCGCGCGCAACCTGGCCTTCACGATTCCGGTGGACGCGAGCGGCAAGTTCCGCGGCACCACCTGGCCCGCGATCGAGGGCGTCTTCGTCAAGGACGCCGACGCCGCCATCATCCAGCGGCTGAAGGACGAGGGGCACCTGCTGCACCGCGCGACGGTCGAGCACACCTACCCCTTCTGCTGGCGGTGCGACACGCCGCTGCTCTACTACCCGCGCGAGTCCTGGTTCGTCCGCACCACGGCGATCAAGGAGCGGCTGCTCGAGCTGAATGCGAACATCGGGTGGCATCCGCCGGAAATCGGCAGCGGCCGGTTCGGCGAGTGGCTCGAGAACAACGTGGACTGGGCCCTGTCGCGCGACCGTTTCTGGGGCACGCCGCTTCCGGTGTGGGTGTGCGACCGCGACGCGGGCCACGTGGATGTGATCGCGTCGTACGCCGATCTCGCCGAGCGGTGGGGCCGCCCGCTGCCGGCGGACTTCGATCCGCACAAGCCCGGGATCGACGGGTTCGCGTGGGGGTGCTCGACGGCGGAATGCGGCGGGACCATGCGGCGCGTGCCGGAAGTGATTGACGCCTGGTTCGATTCCGGCGCGATGCCCGTGGCGCAGTGGCACTATCCCTTCGAGCACGAGCGCGAATTCCGCGAGCAGTTCCCCGCCGACCTGATCGCCGAGGGTGTGGACCAGACCCGCGGGTGGTTCTACTCGCTCCTGGCCATCTCGACCGGTGTCTTTGATGAGGCCGCGTACCGCAACGTCGTGGTCAACGAGCTGGTGCTGGACGCCACGGGCCAGAAGATGTCCAAGAGCCGCGGTAACGTCGTCGAGCCGATGGCCGTCATCGGAAAGTACGGTGCCGACGCGGTCCGGCTGTTCCTGCTCTCCTCCAGCCAGGTCTGGCTGCCGAAGCGGTTCGACGAGAGCGCCATCCCCGACGTGGCCGGAAACGCGCTGGAGAAGCTGCGGCACACCTACAATCTCTTTCCGCTGTACGCCGAGGACTGGCGGCCCTCCGCCGCGGACCCGGCGCCCGAGGCGCGGCCGCTGGTGGACCGGTGGCTGTTGGGCCGGCTGGCGCGGACGGTGCGCACCGTCGAGGCCGAGTGGGCGGCGTACGACGTGACGGCGGGCACCCGCGCGATCCTCGCGTTCGTGGTGGACGACTTGTCGAACTGGTGGGTGCGGCTCAACCGGGCCCGCTTCTGGGTGCCGGGCGGCCGGGCCGATCCCGCGGCCCTCGCCACGTTGCACGAGGTGCTCGCCGTCACCGCGCGCCTGCTGGCGCCGGCGGCACCGTTCCTCTCCGACGCGCTGCATCGTGCGCTCGCGGGCAGTTCCGTGCATCTGGCGCCGTTCCCCGAGCCGGGCGTGGCGGGCGACGAGCCGCTCGACCGCGCCATGGACGTGGTGCGCCGGCTCGCCTCCCTGGCCCGGAGCGCGCGCGAGGACGTCGGGATCCGGGTGCGGCAGCCGCTCGGGCGCCTGCTGGCGGCGATTCCGGCCGACGTGGACCGGGCGGCGTTCGAGGCGCTGGTGCCCCTACTGCGGTCTGAAGTCAATGTCAAGCTGGTGGAGTTGGTCACGCACGGAACGGACCTTGTCACGCTGGAAGCGCGCCCTAGCTTTCGTGCCCTCGGAAAGCGATTCGGCAAGGCGACGCCCGAGGCGGCGGAGGCGATCCGCCACCTTTCGGCGGCGGAGGTGGCCCGCTTCGAGGCGGGCGAGCCGGTGAGCATCGAACTGAACGGAGAGCGGCACCCGCTCGCGCCCGAAGATCTCACGGTCCACCGGCAGGCGCGCGGCGACGTGGTGGTGCGGGCCGACGGCGGCGTCGTGGCGGCGCTCGACCCGGCGCTCACCGAAGAGTTGAAGCAGGAAGGGTTGGCCCGCGAGGTAGTGAGCCGCGTGCAGCGGCTGAGGCGCGACGCCGGCTATCGGGTCACCGACCGGATCGAGCTCTGGGTCAGCGGCGACCGGCCGGTGGAGGACGCGACCCGCCGCCACGCCGACTACATTGCGGGGGAGACGCTGGCGCGCGGGCTGACCATCGGAAGCGCGGCACCGGCGGCGGACCTCGCGCAGGACATCGAGCTGGACGGCTTCCGGGCGCACCTGGCGGTGCGTCGGGCCGGCTGAGGGTTCGAGGACGGTTGGGAGACGGCACATGAACAAGCGGCAATTGGCGCACCTCGAGAAGCGGCTGTTGGAGGAGCGCGCCCGGGCGATGAAGGAGATCGGCCACTACGACGAGAGTTTCAACTCCACGCTGCAGGCGTCGGACGGCGACCTCTCGTCCTATTCCTTCCACATGGCCGATCAGGGGACCGATGCCATGGAACGCGAGAAAGCGTTCCTCATGGCGTCCAAGGAAGGCCGTTTCCTGTGGCATCTGAATCAGGCGCTGCGGCGGGTGTACGAGACGCCGGAGAAGTACGGCAAGTGCGAGAGCTGCGGCGAGGAGATCGCCTTCGACCGGCTGGACGCGCTGCCTCACGCGCGGCTGTGCATCCGCTGCAAGGAGAAGGAGGAGAATGGCAAGCGGCACTGAGCGTCGCCGCTTCGCGCTGATCGTCGCCGCGATCGTCGCGCTCGATCTGGTCACCAAGCTCATCGCGGTGCGGGCGCTGCCGCCGTACCTGGGCGTTCGCCTGATGGGCGACGCCTTCCAGCTGCGCCTGGTCTACAATGCCGGCGCCGCCTTCGGGCTCAACGTGGGCGACCGCTCCCGCTGGGTCTTCATGGCGCTGTCGGTCGCCGCGATCACCGTGCTGATTTCGATGCTCCGTGCAACGCGGCCGGGCGACTGGCTGCGGTTATACGCGCTGGCGGCGATCTGCGCCGGTGCGCTCGGCAACCTGATTGACCGCGTCCGCTCGGCGCGCGGCGTGGTGGACTTCCTGGACGTTGGCGTGGGGGCGCTGCGCTGGCCTACCTTCAACGTCGCGGACATGGCCGTCACCTGCGGCGCGTTCGCCCTGGCGCTCTCGTTGTGGGGTGAGGGGAAGAAGGGCGCGGCGCCCGCGACCTCGCCGGGGACCTCGCCGCCGCCGGGCGCATAGCAGCACGTGTCGCTGCCGCCGGCGACGCGCTTCTCCGTCGCGGTCCCCCGCGCCGAGCGCCTCGACCGGTTTCTGGCCGACCAACTGCGACTTTCCCGCACCGCCGCAGCACGCCTCATTGCCGAGGGTGCGGTCCTGCTCGACGACCGGCCGGCGCGCCCTTCGGCCGCTCCGGAGCGCGGTGCCGTCATCTCCGTCACGTTTCCCGCGCGCGCCCCGCGCGAGTTCGCTCCGGCCGACATCCCGCTCGCGATCGTCTACGAGGATGACGAGCTCGCCGTCGTGGACAAGCCGGCGGGCCTGGTCGTGCACCCCGCCCCTGGCCACTGGGACGATACGCTCGTCAACGCGCTCGCCGCTCGCGGCCTCAAGCTGGGAGGGGGCGCCGCGGGCCGTCACGGCATCGTGCACCGGCTGGACAAGGACACCTCGGGGCTGCTGGTCGTCGCCAAGACCGAGCGGGCCCACCAGCGGCTCGGCGCCGCGCTCGCGGCGCGCCGGATCGAGCGCCGCTACGCGGCCCTGGTATGGGGCCACCTGGGCGCGGCGGCCCGGCGCATCGAGGCCCCGCTCGGCCGCCATCCCGCCGACCGCAAGCGGATGGCCGTTTCCCCGTCGGGCCGCGCCGCCGTCACCCGCGTCCGGACGGTGGCGCGCGGCGTCGCCGCCGATCTCGTCGTCGCGGGCCTCGAGACCGGACGCACCCACCAGATCCGCGTCCATCTTTCGTCCATCGGCCACCCGGTGGTGGGGGACCGGGTCTACGGAGGCGCTGAGCAGCGGCGCTCCGACTCCACGGCGAGGAACGCCGAGCAGCTCGCGCGGAGCGCTCCCCGCCAGGCGCTCCACGCCGCCTGGCTCCGCCTGGCCCATCCCGGCAGCGGGGCACCGCTCGATTTGCGGTCGGAATGGCCCGCCGATCTGCTGCCGTCGCTCAGCCTCGCGCTCGGCGACTCGAATTTGCTTGCTGTCCCTAAACCCTTGGAGTATCTTGGCTTCTTCGCCTTCGGTGCGTGGGATGACCGCCCCTAAGTTGCTCCTGTTCCGGGCCGGAGGGCAGGTGTTCGCAGTCGAAGCCGGAGCGGTTCTGGAGATCCTGCCCACGACGACGCCGACGCGCATTCCGGGTGCTCCTCCAGCGGTGCGGGGACTCATCAACGTGCGGGGCACGCTGGTGACGGTGGTGGACGCCGCCCGGGCCATCGGCGTGGGCGATGCCGTGGCGGCAACGGGTGGAAGCCTGATCCTGGTCGAGCACCGTTCCCGCCCCATCGCTCTCGCGGTGGACGAGGTGCTCGATCTCGTGACGGAGAGCGACACCATACTCGACCGTCGAGCGTCCCTGCCCGGAGTCCGCCCGGACTTGGTGCGCGCCGTCGGTGCGTCCGGCGGCCAGACCTTCGTACACATCGCGACCGACGTCTTGCTGGAGCCCTTGCTGCCGTAGGAGGAAGGTGTGGGCCATCGAGTCCTCGTCTGCGACGACGCGATCTTCATGCGGACGATGATCACCGACATCCTGTCCGGGGCCGGCTATGAGGTAGTCGGCGAGGCGGAAACCGGCCTTCAGGCCGTCGAGCGCTATCGCGAGCTCAACCCCGATCTCGTCACCATGGACATCGTGATGCCCGACATGGGAGGGATCGAGGCCGTCCGGGAGATCGTGAAGCAGGCTCCCAACGCGAAGATCCTGATGTGCAGCGCGATGGGGCAGCAGTCGCTGGTCGTCGAGGCGATCCAGGCGGGCGCCAAGGACTTCGTGGTCAAGCCGTTCCAGCCGTCGCGCGTGCTGGAGGCGGCGCAACGGGCATTGAAGTAACGGAGGATCGTCCCTTGCTGTAAGCTTAGCGCTGTAAGCTTACAGCCGGGATGCCATGGACACCTCGAAATACAGGGACCTGTTCGTCTCCGAGACCAAGGAGCACCTGGTCAGCCTCATCCGGTCGCTGCTGGCCCTGGAGAAGTCGCCCAATGACCCGGCCCTGATCAACGAGATCTTCCGGTCGGTGCATACCATCAAGGGCATGGCGGCGTCCATCAGCCAGGACATGATCGCCGAGGTCAGCCACCGGGCCGAGGACCTGCTGGACCGGGTGCGGACGGGCCAGGTCCAGGCCGTCGTGCTGCTCCACGACGCCGCCTTCACCTGCGCCAAGGAGCAGGAACTGCTCGGGCAGATCCTCCAGGGCGCGCCCTTCAGCCTGGCCCTCGAGGTGGAGGCCTCCGACCTGGGCCGCGC
>PMIK01000130.1 GCA_003157095.1 Gemmatimonadota bacterium
GAAGATGTGCCAGATGTCCACGAGCAGGCCGCCGGCCTGGTGGGCGACGGTGCGACGTTCGTGGAGGTGGGGCCCGGCAACGTCCTGGCCGGCCTCGCCCGGCGCATCGTGGCGGGCGGGCGCACCCTGAACCTCGGCACGGCCGCCGAGGTCCGNNCGCGGCATCGGCCGGGCCATCGCGTCGGAGCTCGCCTGCGGGCTCGGGGCGCGGGTGGCCGTGCTCGACCGCGACTACGAGCACGCGCTGGAGGTCGCGGCGGCGATCGCGTGCGGCGCCACCGGCTTCCGGGTGGACGTCACCGACCCGGCCGCCATCGAGGCGTGCGTCGCCGCGGTGGAGCGGGACCTTGGTCCTATCGAGGTTCTCGTCAACAACGCCGGCATCACCCGCGACAGCCTGCTGGCGCGCCTCTCCGAGGAACAGTGGGACGCGGTGATGGACGTGAACCTGAAGGGCGCCTACCTCACGATGAAGGCCGTTTCACGCGGGATGATGAAGCGCCGGTCGGGCCGGATCATCAACATCGCGAGCATCGTCGGCCTCGTGGGCAACAAGGGGCAGTCGAATTACGCGGCGTCCAAGGCGGGGCTCATCGGCCTGACCAAGGCCGTCGCGAAGGAGCTTGCGCCGCGGAACATCCGGGTCAACGCGGTGGCTCCCGGGTTCATCGAAACGGACATGACCGCGGGGCTCTCGGCCGAGGCCCGCGAGGCACTGAGCGCCCAGATCGCGCTGGGGCGGCTGGGAACGGCGCAAGACGTGGCCTCTGCGGTGGCCTTCCTCGCATCGGATGCCGCGGCGTACATTACGGGACAGGTCATCGTGGTTGACGGTGGGATGGTGATGTAGCAGGGCTCACCCTTTGGAGGGACGTAACTCTCATGGCCGACATGGCGAATCTCGAAGCCCGAGTGAAGGACATCATTGCCGAGGAGCTGGGCGTCGAGCGGGAGAAGCTCACCAATGAGGCGAGCTTCATGGAGGATCTCGGCGCCGACAGCCTCGACACGGTCGAGCTGGTGATGGCCTTCGAGAAGGAGTTCGACCTCGACATCCCGGACGAGGAAGCGGAGAAGCTCCGCACCGTCGGGGACGCCCTCACGTACCTGCATCAGCGGATGAGCGCGAAGTAGTGGAGCGTCGGGTCGTCGCCACCAGCCTCGGGCTGGTGACGCCCGTGGGGAATACCGTTGAAGACAGCTGGAGCGCGCTGGTCGCCGGAAAGTCCGGGGCCGCGCGCATTCGGCGTTTCGACCCCTCGGCGCTGGACGTCACCTTCGGATGCGAGGTGAAGGGGTTCGACGCGCTCGCCTACCTCGACCGCAAGGAAGCCAAGCGGTTCGACCTGTTCTGCCAGTATGCCATCGCCGCAACCGTCCAGGCGGTGCGGGCCGCCGGACTGGACGGGGGCTTCCCGTCGCCCGAGCGGAGCGGCGTCCTGATCGGCTCCGGCATTGGCGGCATCGGGACCTTCGAGGAGCAGTGCAAGATCTTCCTCGAGCAGGGCCCGGGACGGGTGTCGCCGTTCTTCGTCCCCATGTTCATCCCGGACATGGCGGCCGGCCTGGTGGCGATGCGGTACGGCATCACGGGACCGAACTTCTGCACCGTTTCGGCCTGCGCGTCGTCGGCGCACGCCATCGGCGAGGCCTACCGGACGATCCAGCGCGGCGACGCCGACCTGATGATCGCCGGCGGGGCGGAGGCAGCCATCACGCCGCTGGCGATCGCCGGCTTCGCCAACATGAAGGCGCTGTCCACGCGCAACGACGATCCGGAGCACGCCTCGCGCCCCTTCGACCGGACGCGCGACGGCTTCGTCCTCGGCGACGGCGCCGGGATCGTGGTGCTGGAGAGCCTGGAGCATGCCGAGCGGCGCGGCGCGAAGATCCTGGTGGAAGTCGCCGGCTTCGGCATGAGCGCCGACGCGTACCACATGACCCAGCCCGCACCCGAAGGCCGGGGGGCGCAGCAGGCGATGCGGGTTGCCCTGGCTGATGCCGCGGTGACGGTCGAGCAGATCACCTACATCAACGCGCACGGGACCTCGACGCCGGCGGGCGACAGCGCGGAAACACAGGCCGTCAAGAGCGTGTTCGGCCCCGCGGCGCGGAAGCTGGTCTTCGGCTCGACCAAGTCCATGACCGGACACCTTCTCGGGGCTGCCGGCGGGGTGGAGTTCGCCGTCTGCGCCCTGGTGATCGAGCGCGGCGTGATCCCGCCCACCATCAACCTCCGGACCCCGGACCCGGAATGCGACCTGGATTGCGCGCCCAACCACGCCGTCGAGCGCCGGGTGGACGTCGCGATGTCCAATTCGTTCGGCTTCGGCGGGCACAACGTGTCGCTGATCGCGAAGCGGTTCGCCGCCTGATGGCGCGCGGCCGATGACCTCCGCGCTGCGCGACGTTCCGGATCTCACCAGCCACGACGACGGCGTGCGGACGGTGGCCGAGAAGCTGGCCGCGGGCGAGCGGCTGGACCTCGACGATGCCGTCGCACTGTTCGAGAGCCGCGATCTGATCGGCGTCGGCGCACTGGCCGACGCGCAGAACCGGGCGAAGAACGGACAGCGGGTGTTCTTCTCCTCCAACCAGCACATCAACCCCACCAACGTGTGCGTACTGCGCAACACCTGCGTGTTCTGCTCCTTCGCGCGGATGCCGAAGGAGGAGGGCGCGTACACCCGCACGCTGGAGGAGGTGCTGGCCGAGGCGTCGCGGGCGAAGAGCTCGCCGACCCGCGAGTTCCACATCGTCGGGGGGCTGCACCCCAAGCTCCGGCTGAGCTACTACACGGACATGATCCGCGCGCTGCGAGCGGCCTACCCCGGCGTGCACGTCAAGGCGCTCACGGCGGTGGAGATCGCCCACCTCGCCCGGATCGAGCGCTGCTCGTTCAGGGAGGTGCTCGCCCAGCTCAAGGAGGCCGGCCTCACCAGCCTGCCGGGCGGAGGCGCCGAGGTCTTCGGGCGGGCGGTGCGCATGACGATTGCGGACCGGAAGCTGGCTGGCGACGACTGGCTCGAGGTACACCGCCAGGCTCACGCGCTGGGCATCCCGACCAATTGCACGATGCTCTACGGCCACGTCGAGACGATGCGCGACCGCGCCGAGCACCTGCTGATCCTGCGCGGGCTCCAGGACGAGACCGGCGGGTTTCTCACCTACATCCCGCTCGCTTATCACCCGGACCACAACGCGCTCGGCGAGGAGATGGGGTGGCAGGGGCGCCCGACGACGGGAATTGACGACCTGCTGAACATCGCGGTGGGCCGCCTGGTGCTGGACAACGTCCCGCACATCAAGACGCACTGGCCGATGGTCTCGCCGTTCGTCTCGCAGGTGGCGCTGCACTTCGGCTGCGACGACGTGGAGGGCACGGTCGTCTACGAGCGCGTCTACCACGAGGCGGGTGCCCTGACGCCGATGGAGATGGCCTACGACGACCTGGTGCGCCTGATTCGCGACGCGGGGAAGGTGCCGGTGGAGCGCGACTCGCTCTACCACGCCGTGCGGACCTTCGACTGATGCGCCTCGGGCGGATCGGCTACGTGAACTGCTATCCGGTATACGGGGCCATGGATCGCGGGCTGGTGGCCGCGCCCGCGACCCTGGTCACCGGCACGCCCGCGGAGCTGAACGACCGTCTGGCCGACGGCCGGCTGGATGTCAGCGTCATCTCCGCGGTGGCGTACGCCCAGCGCGCCGAGGAGTACGAGCTGCTGCCGGACCTCGCCATCAGCTCGGACGGGCCGGTGAGGAGCGTTCTGCTCTTCAGCCGCCGGCCGCCCGAGGCCCTCGGCGGGGCCCGGGTCCTGGTCTCGACCTCCTCACGCACCTCGGTGCAGCTCCTCGACCTGCTGGCGCGCGACCGCTGGGGCGTCGCCATCACCACCGAGAGCGCGCCGGCCGAGCGTGCCGACCTCGCCCGCCTCGCCGCCATCCCCCACGACGCCGTGCTCGTCATCGGAGACGGCGCTTTGCTGCTCAGCGCGGCGCGCGCCTATCCGTTCGTGATTGACCTGGGCGAAGCGTGGAAGGCGTGGACCGGACTGCCGTTCGTGTTCGCGGTGTGGGCGGCGCGCAGGGTGGTGGATCGCGGGGCCGTGCGCGACGTGCACCGCGCGCTGCTGGCCAGCCGGAAGTGGGGCCTCCAGCACCTCGACGTCCTGGCCGAGGGGGCGGCGGCCGCGACCGGAGTGGAGCGCGCTCGCTGCCTGGAGTACCTGCGGGGGCTGGACTACGGCCTGTCGTACCGGCACCTGGCGGGCCTCGCCGACTTCCTGCGACGGCTCGCGGCCGGCGGCGTCGTGCCCGACGGCACGCTGGCCTTCCTCGGGGCCGCGTGATGTCCGAGGCCGCGGAGCTCCTCGAGCTGTACGAGCACGCGCCCTTGATCGAGCTGGCCGCCCTGGCCGACGCCGAGCGCCGGCGCCGGCATCCGGACGGCGTCGTGACGTACATCGTGGATCGCAACATCAACTACACCAATGTGTGCGTGGCGGACTGCAAGTTCTGCGCGTTCTACCGGCGCCCCAAACACGCCGAAGGGTACGTCCTCTCCTTCGAGGAAATCGGCCGGAAAATAGACGAGGCCAAGGCGATCGGCGCGGTGCAGATCCTGATGCAGGGCGGCCACAACCCCTACATCCCGTTCGAGTGGTACCTCGACCTGCTGCGCTACATCAAGCAGCAGCATCCAATCCACATCCACGGCTTCTCGCCGTCCGAGGTGCAGTTCTTCGCCCGGCGATTCCGCATGACCGTGGACCAGGTGGTCGAGGCGCTGCAGGGGGCTGGGCTCGACTCGATTCCGGGCGGGGGCGGCGAGATCCTGGTGGACCGCGTGCGGCGCCTGGTGGCCGGCAAGAAGGCCCTGACCGCGGAGTGGCTCGAGGTGATGGACTCGGCGCACCGTCATGCCATGCGGACCACGTCCACGATGATGTACGGGCTCGGCGAGACCAACGCCGAACGGATCGAGCACCTGATCCGGCTCCGGGAGCAGCAGGCGCGGAGCGGCGGGTTCACCGCCTTCATCTGCTGGCCGCTGCAGCCGGAGCACACCGAGATGGCCGGAAGTCCCAAGACCGACGCCGTGACCTACCTGCGCACCCTCGCCATCGCACGCCTGGCGCTCGACAACTTCGACAACCTCCAGGTGAGCTGGGTGACGATGGGGATGAAGATCGGCCAGATCGCCCTCCGGTTCGGCGCCAACGACTTCGGGTCGCTGATGATGGAGGAGAGCGTGGTCTCCGCCGCCGGAACCACGTTCCAGACTACCGCCGAGGAGATGGAGCACCTCATCCGTGGGGCCGGGTTCACCCCGGTCCGCCGGCGGCAGGATTACACCCTCGTCCAGGAAGCGGCGTGAGCCCGGCAGCGAAGCAGGTCCTCATTCTCGTCGGTTCCGAGTCGGATCGGCCCCGGATCGAGCCGGCCCTGAAGATCCTCGATGAGGCCGGGATCGAGTACGACTTTCAGGTCTCGTCCGCGCACCGCGAGCCCGAGAAGACGGCGGCCCTCGCGCGCTCGGCGCGCCAGCAGGGCTATCGCGTGGTGATCTGCGGCGCCGGACTCGCGGCGGCGCTCCCGGGAGCCGTCGCCGCGCAGACGGACCTGCCGGTCATCGGCGTGCCGTTCGACGTCGGGGCGCTTCACGGCACCGACGCCCTCTATTCGATGGTGCAGACACCGAGCGGCGTGCCCGTCGGTACCGTCGGCATCGACAACGCGAAGAACGCCGCCTACCTCGCCATCCGGATCCTGCGCGCATGAACACTCGTGTCGGCATCGGCTACGACTCGCACCGCTTCGCCGCCGGCCGCCCGCTCCGCATCGCCGGCGTGACGGTGCCCCACACCCACGGCCTGGTAGGCCACTCGGATGGCGACGTCGCGCTCCACGCGCTCATCGACGCGCTCCTCGGGGCCACCGCNNCTGGGCGACATCGGCCAGCACTTCCCGGACGACGATCCCCAGTGGCGGGGCGTTGATTCGGCCCGCCTGGTCAAGAAGATCGTCGAGACCCTCCAGCAGGCCGGGTACAGCGTCGGCCAGGTGGACATCACCGTGGTCGCCGAGCGGCCCAAGCTCGCGGCACTGATCCCGCAGATGCGCGCGGCGACGGCCAAGGCGCTGGGAATAGACCCTGGCGTCGTGAGCATCAAGGCCAAGACCAACGAAGGCATGGGGTGGATCGGCCGCGGTGAAGGCATCGCCGCCCTGGCGGTCGCCACGGTCGTCCAGGCGGCCACCGGCTGATCCACCACTCCATCCGGTGGCTCGGGGCGGCCGCGCCGGCCGTCACGGTGTTCCCCGCGCCCGGCATGTGGCGCTGGCGCCGGCCCCATGCGCGCCACTGACGGCACGTCGCCGGCGTTCCGGCTCGAGCAGTTCGCCGACTTCCTCGCGCTCGAACGGGGCGCCTCCCGCAACACCGTCGCCGCGTACCGTCGCGACCTGCACCACCTCATCCAGTTTCTCACCGACCACGGGACCGGGACGCCCGAGCGCGCCACCACGGCACAACTTCGGGACTTCATCTTCCACTTGAAGGACCTCGGCCTCGCCGCGACCAGCATCCGCCGGCACGTGTCGGCCGTCCGCACCTATTACCGGTTCCTGGTCGGTGAAGGGCACGTGGCGCGCGACCCGACCGAGCGGCTGGCCAGCCCCAAGAAGTGGCGGACGCTCCCCGCCGTCCTGTCGGTAGCGGAAGTCGAGCGCCTCCTGGCGGCGCCCCACACCGACGATCCCCTGGCCTGGCGCGACCGGGCGCTGCTCGAATTCGCCTACGCGACGGGGGCGCGCGTGTCCGAGATGGTCGGGATCGGCACTGCTGACGTGCTGTACGACGAAGGGCTGGCACGCCTCTTCGGCAAGGGCAGCAAGGAGCGGCTGGTCCCGGTCGGCCGCCGGGCGCTGGGGGCGGTCGCGTTGTACGTGCGGGAGACCCGGCCCCGGATCGAGAAGGGCGGGGGGCGCGGCCGCCTGTTCCTCAACGCCCGGGGCACGCCGCTGTCGCGGGTCGGGGCATGGGGCATCATCAAGCGGTGCGCGCAGGCGGCGGGCCTGACCAAGCGGGTGACGCCGCACACCCTGCGGCATACATTCGCCACGCACCTGATCGAAGGGGGTGCCGACCTTCGGGCGGTTCAGGAGATGTTGGGGCACGCGGACCTGAGCACGACGCAGCTTTACACGCACGTGGACCGGGAGTATCTCCGAAGTGTGCATCGGACGTTCCACCCGCGGGCCTGAGCGCGTGGCGCGCGGCCCTGCGGCCAATCGTGCCTAAGGCATGTCCAACGACTAGCGGAGAAACGTATGAAGAACTGTTGCGCCATCCTGAGCATCGCCCTCGTGGCGGCCGCCGCCACCCAGGCTCACGCGCAGGCGATACAACTGCGTTACACCCCGAGCGTGGGCCAGGTCACCCGCTACCGGCTGACGAGCCGCATGTGGGCCTCCACCGACACCTCCGGGGCCCCTGGCATGCAGGTGATGATGTTCCAGACGCAGACCGTCCTGCCGATGGACGGGGCCAACTACGTCGTGAAGACCGTGTTCGATTCCACGGTCATGGCGGGCGGAGGCGGGGGGCGGCCCGACATGCTCCGGGGAATGGCGGTGACCGTGCACCAGGACGCGCGCGGCCATGTGATCACGCGGGAAGTGACGCCGCCGCCGGGCATGCCGCCGTTCGTGGCGAACATGATGACCAAGAGCAACACGAGCAGCGGTCAGAACAGCAAGGAGTGGCCGGAGGGCTCCATCAGCCCCGGCTACACGTGGACCGATTCGATGCCGATGTCGGTCGGCTCCGGGCGCCACACCAAGCAGGTGATGTGTCACCTGACCTACAAGTTCGAGCGCGTCGATCACCAGGGCGGGGCACGGGTCGCCGTCATGTCGGCCACGGTCAGCTCGGCTGCGGGTGAAGCGTGCTCGGGAGGCGGCGAGACGGTGTTCGACATCGGCGGGAGCCGCTTCGCGCACAGCACCATGGATATGACGGTCGCGACGGGGGACGGGCAGAGTCACATCAAGACGCTGCTTGAGACGCTGCCGTAGCTCGGGCGACGGGCATCGAGCGTAGCCGCGGCCGCGACTCGGATACGGTGCCGGCCGCACGGCCCGGGGGGACGAGCGTCCTCCCGGGCCCCGGAGCGCGTCGGCACGACTGAATTCGTTGGTGGCGGCGCTTCCCTCTGGCGCTTCCGCAGGGAAATGCTTAGCTTTCGAACCCCTCTAGTATCTGTAAGTAGGCCTCCCACAATACTTTGACACTTCCCGCCGCGCCTGTTAGGTTGCGGTGTGATTCTTGCACGTGCGCCGCGCCTTCATGCCCGGCGCTAGAGTTCTCGGAGTCATTCCCGCGCGCATGGGCGCGGAGCGGCTCCCCGGCAAGCCGTTGCGGCAACTTGCGGGGAAGCCACTCGTCGAATGGGTGGCGCTCAACGCCCGGCGCTCGGGTGCGCTGGATACGGTGGTCGTGGCGACCGAGGCGCGGGAGGTCGCGGAGGCGGCCGAACGCGCGGGGTTTCGCGGCATACTGACCCTCGCCTCGCACCCGTCGGGCACGTCGCGCGTGGCGGAAGTGGCCGGGCTCCCGGAGTTCAGCGGCTACGCGGTGGTGGTCAACGTGCAGGGGGACGAGCCGTTCCTGCCGGCCGAGGCGATCCGCGGCGCCGTGCGGGCGGTGGAGCGCGGCGCGGACGTCGGCACGGCGGCGGCGCCCCTCGACGCGAGCGCGGCGGGGTCGCCGAACGTCGTCAAGGTGGTCCTGGGCGAAGACTCCCGGGCGCTGTATTTCTCGCGCAGCGTGGTTCCGTATGCCCGCGATGCCGCGGTGCCCGTGCGGTACTGGCAGCATCTGGGCGTGTACGCGTTCCGCCCCGAGGCGCTGGCGCGGTGGCTCGCCCTGGAACCGACGGAACCGGAGCTGGCCGAGAAACTCGAGCAGCTGCGGCCGCTGGGACACGGCATGACGATCGGCGTCGCGCGGCTCGAGGCGGCGGCGCTGCCGGGAATTGATACCGAGGAAGACGCGAAGCGCGCGGAGACGTACCTGCGCACCAGAGGAGGCCCGTAGCGTGGCCGACCGCAACGTAACCAAGCAGCAGGCGACCAAGTTCGTCTTCGTGACTGGCGGCGTCGTCTCTTCCCTCGGGAAGGGCATCGCCGCCGCGTCGCTGGGGCGGCTCCTGGCGAACCGGGGCCTCCGGGTCACGATCCAGAAGTTCGACCCGTACATCAACGTNNGGCCACTACGAGCGCTTCATCGACCGGTCGCTGTCGCAGGCGAACAACGTCACGACCGGGCGCATCTACCAGTCGGTGATCACCAAGGAGCGCCGCGGCGAGTACCTCGGGTCCACCGTGCAGGTCATTCCGCACATCACGGACGAGATCAAGGGCGCGATCCGCCGCCTCGCCCCCGACCACGACGTCGTCATCACCGAAATCGGCGGCACGGT
>PMIK01000131.1 GCA_003157095.1 Gemmatimonadota bacterium
GTGCCGCCGGTGTGGCCGAGGCCGCGGCCGCTCATCATCGGCACGGCGACGCCGCAGGCGGCGATGAGCGGGGCCAGGATGAGCGAGACCTTGTCGCCCACGCCGCCGGTGGAGTGCTTGTCCAGGACCGGCCGGCCGAGGCCGGCGAAGTCGAGCCGGCTGCCGGACGCCATCATGCCGTCCAGCAGCCCGGCGGTCTCTTCCCGGGCGAGCCCCTTGAGGAAGCAGGCCATCAGCAGGGCCGAGATCTGGTAGTCGGGGACGGTGCCGGCGCTGTAGGCGCCCAGCAGCTCCCGCCACTCGGCCGCCGACAGCGCCCCGCCGTCACGCTTGCGCTCGATGAGTCCGGGGACAAACATTAGGCCACCCTCACCGTATCGGAGAGCCATCCATGCGCGCGCTGCCGCTCGCCGTCTCCGCCACTCTCGCCGCCCTGCTGGCCTTCGCCGGGGCACCGGCCGCCGCGCAGGACGTGGCCGGCCACCTCGCCGCGGGCGACGCGGCCCGCTGCCAGCGCAACCCGCAGGCCGCCGTCATGCACTTCCGCGCAGCCCTGGCGCTCGACTCGCTCAGCTACGAGGCCAATTGGAAGGCGTCGCGCGAGCTGACGGACATCGGCAAGCTGATGCCCGACGCCCAGCGCGATGCGCGCGACTCGGTGTACGCCGAGGCGCTGGCGCTGGCCCACCGGGCGGTGCGGGTGGATTCGATGGGCGCCGACGGCCATTACATGGTCGCGGTGGCGGCGGGCAGGGTCGCGCTGACCAAGAGTGCGCACGAGCGCGTCAAGTCGGCCAGCGTGGTGCGTGACGCGGCGCTGCGCGCCATCGCCCTCGATCCCCGGCACGACGGGGCGATGCACGTGATGGGCCGCTGGAACGCCGAGATCATGCGGCTGCCGGGGCTCACCAAGTTCTTCGCCCGGACCTTCCTGGGCGCCTCGGTCTTCAAGGAGGCGTCGTGGGACAACTCCGTGAAGTTTTTCGGCGACGCGATCCAGATCAACCCGCAGAACATCTATCACCATCTGGACTTCGCCGAAGCGCTCGTAGATGCCGACCGGGCGGCCGAGGCGCGGCCGCACCTCGAGGAGGTCGCGCGGCTCCCGCTGGGCTGCGACGTGGGCGATCCGACGTACAAACAGCAAGCCGCCGAGCTGCTCCAGAAGATCACTCGGCACTAGCCTCGTCCTTGAGTTTCTGCCGCTGCTGGCGTGCCCGGTGGATCCGATGCCGGGCCTCCTCGTAGCGGTCGCGCGCGTCGTCCGCCAGCCGGCGCGCCCGCCGCGCCAGGCTGCGGCGCGTGTCGGCGCCCGACTGCGGCGCCAGCAGCAGCGCCAGCCCAGCCCCGACCAGTCCTCCCAGAATGAGGCCGGCCACGAACGTGCCGGCCTTGCCGCTTCCGCCTTCGGCGTCCATCTCATCCTCCCACTCATCCCGCTCGGCCGCGAACGCGCGAGCCCTGCTGTTGCGATCTTCGGCGTCCATCTCGTCCTCCCTCTCCCCTCGCTTCGACATGGATCCTCTCCTCACCGGCCGCGCGACCCCGCTGCGCGCGTGGGCCGGCCGCCCTGCATCAGTTTGCGATGTCCTCCGCCCGCTGCGGCGCCGCGACCGAGGCCCCGATCGGGCTGCGCACGTGCGACAACAGTCGTCCGGACATCGGGGTGCAGAACGTAGCACCGCGCGACGCGGCCCGGCAACTCAACTGGGGGTTATAAGAGAAGGACGGAAAACTCTTCACCCCCCTTGCACCATGATCGCGAAACACTAGCACTGGCGCCATTCTTGTTGATGGGTGATTTGAGAGTGGCGGAATTCCGCCATTTTCTCGCTATCGCTGTTTTTCGCTTTTCCGCGGGCCGGGGCGGAGGGGGAAATGACGGGTCCCTAACGCCCCGGGGCTAGCGTGTGCATGGTTGGGGGATTGTGATCGCTGGGCTGGCGGGCGGGTCGCCCGCCGCCGAGGCGCGATTCGATCCGCGGATTCTGTCGTTCGACGGCCATCGGCCGTCTTGTACCGACTCGCTAGGAAGGAGCATTCGATGATCCGGCCTGTCTCAGTTCTTCTNNGACCGCCGACTCGCTCGCGCGCGTGGTGCGGTTCTACGAGAACGCGACCAAGCACCAGGGGAGCCCCCTCGGCGACCGGGGAGCTGTGATGATCGTGCTTGCGGGCAAGGCGCCGTTCCCGACGCACGGCATCATGATCGAGCCCAACCGCAAGGGGATGTATCCGGCGTCGGTGCGCACCGTGATCACGGTCATCCGGGAGGTGCCATCGCCGGCCGGGCACTAGGGCGACGGCGTTGGGCGAGCGCGCGCGTTCTACGGTTCCATCGTGCTGGAACCCGGGGTCATTGCCGGTCACATCCGGGTAATGTTCAGGCAGTCCAGCAGGCAATCCAGCCGCATGACCCCTAACGCGCTGGAGTGACGGCACGCTATGGTAGGTGTTGCCTTGAGGTCGCCGCCGCCAAGGCGCGAATCGTCTGGGCCGCACGGAGGGGTCATGCTCTCGCGCAATGTCCGCATACTCGTCGGCGCCATGGGAGCGGCGGCCGTCCTCGCCGCGGTCACGGCGGTCGTGCTCTGGCGGCGACCGGTCCCGTCGGGGTCCCGCCATCTCCGCACCGCGATCGCGGTGCTGCCGTTCCGGAACTTGAGCCCCGACGCCTCCCAGGCGTACCTCGCGCCCGCGCTGCACGACGAACTGCTCACCCAGCTGGAGAAGGTGGCGGCGCTGTCCGTGCGGCCGCCTTCGGCGGTGATGGGCTACGCCGACGCGGCCAAGCCGATACAGGAAATCGCGGAAGAGCTGGCCGTCGGCACGATCATCGAGGGCAGCGTGCAGGTCGTGGGGAACCGTCTGCGCGTGAGCGTGGAGCGCTTCGACCCGGTGACGGAGGAGCATCAGTGGGTTGAGCAGTCTGACCGCGCGCTCGACGACGCGTTCGCCGTCCAGAGCGAGATCGCGCGGCGGATCGTCGAGGCGGTGGGGACGACGCTCACCGGGGCGGAATCGGGCGCGATCGCGGCGGCGCCCACGACAAATGCGGAGGCGTACCGGCTCTATCTGCAGGGCCGCGCATACGCGTCGCGGCCCGACCACGTGCGCGAGAACGTGCAGAGCGCTCAGCAGCTCTATGAGCGGGCGCTGAAGCTCGATCCGCGCTTCGCGCTGGCGCACGCGGCGCTCTCGGAAGTGCTCGGCTTCATGTACTCATACGACTCCTCACCCGCACGGGCGGCGCGCCAACGGGGGGAAGCGGCTACGGCGCTGCGGTTCGCGCCCGGTTTGCCGCAAGCGCACTTCGCGATGGGGATGGCGTTGGCATCGTCACACAGCGGTGCCCTCAGCGACCTGCGGCAGGCACTGAAGGACTTCCAGGCCGCGGCGGAGGGATTGCCGGGGTCTGCGGACGTGTGGGAGTTCGGATGCTCCCTGTACCAGAGCCTGGGCGACTGGCCAGCCTGGCAGTCCGCTTTCGGCAGGGCCACGGCCTTGGATCCACGCAACGTCGATCTGATCATACAGGGAGGCAACGGATTCTGGCTCCAGCATCGCTACGAGGAGGCGGTGGCAGAGATCAACCGGGCCTTGACCCTCGCTCCGGGCTGGGCTTGGCTCAAGGTCGCCAAGGCACAGCTGTATGTGATCTGGCAGGGCCAACTCGACACCTTGCGGGCGGTGCTGGAGCACGGGCCCAAGGACTACGGGGCAGCGGGCACCGCGCTCGGCTGGCGCTTTCAACTGGCGCTCTGGGAGCGGAGACCGGATTTGCTCCTGGCGCTCGGGCCTGAGCCGCAGCGGGTCATCTTCGAGGCAGAGGCGGCGTACGAGCCGGGGTTGCTGTATGCGGCCTGGGCGCATCAGCTGGTCGGGGACAGTGTTGCAGCGCAAAGCGCGTTTCGCGGCGCATTGGCACAGCTGGACTCGGCGTCGCGTGCTCTCCCCGGCGACTGGCGGCTCCACGCGAGCCGCGGGCTCGCGCTGGCGGGGCTGGGCCAGCTGGCTCAAGCCACGCGAGAGGCAGACTGGCTACGAGCGTCGGCGGCGGACCTCGGAGTGCCAGAGGCTGCGTCGCGCAGGACGTCCCGCGCACTGATTCTGGCGCAGGCACGCCTGACCGACGCGGCACTGGCCGAGATCGAGCCGTTGTTGACCGGACCCTCGTGGATCGTCAGCGTTCCCATGCTCCGGCTGGACGCGCGGTGGGACCNNATCCGCGTTTCCAGGCGCTGCTGCGCCGGCACGCCGGGAGCTGAGCCGCCGCTCATGCTTGTCATTCCACGCCGACGGGGGGGATCATGAACGCTCGGGCGACTAGCCAGGTCGGGATCGGCCTGCTTGGTATTTGGGCCTTCATCGAAGCACTGTTGATATTTCCAAGGTACGCGTCGGTCACCACCTTCCTGTCGGAGCAGCACGGTGCGCTGGCTGCCCTGATCGCGATGGTGGGTCCTTTCTTCCTCCTGTTGGGCCTCAGCTACCTGCTCGTCTTTCACACAGCGGCGGTAGCGCGACGGCTGTTCGGACGTCTGGAGCTGGAGCCGGCGGGCCCGGCAAACGACCTTGGCCCGGTCCTCGTGGGCCTGCTGGGCATCTTCTTTCTCCTCGGTGCGCTGCCTGGCCTCGTGCAAGCCTGGGTGGTCACGACGGATCTACCCGGGGAGCTTCGACTGAAGGTGCAGGCGGTGAGCATCACCCAAGCAGCAGTTGGTCTGCTCATGATTCTGCGTCCGGCGATCTTGCTTCGCCTGTGGCAGTCACGGGGCCCTGCGGCACCGACCGGCGGCACCACCTGACCTGCACCGGCAGCGGGCGGCCGCN
The DNA here is from genome assembly GCA_003157095.1 of Gemmatimonadota bacterium. Taxonomy (GTDB): domain Bacteria; phylum Gemmatimonadota; class Gemmatimonadetes; order Gemmatimonadales; family JACORV01; genus Fen-1245. The sequence goes on from PMIK01000131.1 coordinate 4,834, forward strand.
NCCCCGGCCGGGCCAGGGCCTTCTACCAGAAGACGCTCGGCCTGCGTCTGCTCACCGACGATCGGTTCGCGCTGGCCTTCGACTCCAACGGCGTGCAGCTGCGCATTCAGAAGGTGGAGAAAGTCACGCCTCCGCCGTTTGCGGTCCTCGGCTGGGAGGTCCCGAGCATCCGGAGGGCAATGTCGGCGCTGGCGAAGTCCGGAGTCCGGTTCGAGCGCTACCCGTTCCTCGAGCAGGACGAGGCGGGCGTGGCGACGGCACCCGGCGAGGATCTGCCGAGCATGAGCCGGTGGCGGGCGGGCGGCGGGAGTAGCGGCGTCGTGCCACTCCCGCCGGGCCGTTCGAGCCTACAGGACTTTTCGACCCTGAATCAGCCGAACCACAATCACGATGATCGCCACCACCAGGAGGATGTGAATCAGGCCGCCGGCGGTGTACGACGTGACCATCCCCAGGATCCAGAGAATGATCAGAATCAGTACGATGGTCCACAGCATGTGAGCCGCTCCGATTTGGGGAAGGTTTCCGCTCTCCGTACGATAGGCCGCGCGGCCACCTCACAGTATCGTCCGAAAGGATGGATTGAGAGCTACAGCCAAGGATTGATTCATCCGGCGATGACCAGCCCGTAGGTTGCACGGTATGTCCGAACAGGGCCCGTACCCCGCAGCAGTTCGACCGGCGAGGAGAGGCGTGCGCCTCGCGTGGCTGGCGCTCGTCTCGCTGGCCGGCGTCACCGCCGTGATGGCACAGCAGCGCGCGCGCCGTGTGGAGCCCGCCGGGATCCCGGTGCGCTTCATTGAGGGGAGCATCCACGGATTCCTCGCGCTGCGGACGGCGGATGGTGCCCTGCTCGCGCCGGGTGAGCTGACCCAGGTGGTGCGGGACCAGTGGATCGAAAGCCGGATGGTATTTCACTTCCCGGACTCCTCGGTCTTCGAGGAGACCGTGGCGTTCAGCCAGCGCGGCGTCTTCGAGTTGCAGACCTATCACCTGGTCCAGCGCGGTCCCGCATTTGCCAACGACATCGACGCCACGCTGTCGCGCTCCGGGACGTACGTCGTCAAGAGCAGGTCGCACAAAGACGGCAAGGAGCAGCGGTACACCGGTTCGCTCGTTCTGCCGCCCGACATCTCCAACGGCATGATCATCACCATCGCGAAGAACCTCTCGGCGAGCGACACCGAGTCCGTGCACATCGTGGCGTTCACACCCCGGCCGCGCCTCATCGGGCTCCAACTCGCGCCCACGGGCTCGGAGCGGTTGCTGTTCGGCCAGCATGCCGAGACGGCGGTCAACTTCGCCCTCAAGCCCAAGTTGGGCTTTATGCTCGGTCTCTTCGCCCGGCTGGTGGGCAAGCGGCCGCCGGACAGTCACACCTGGATCGTCTTCGACGTCGCGCCGGCCTTCGTTCGCTACGAGGGACCGATGTACTCCGGACCGGTGTGGCGGATTGACATGGCGACTCCCACTTGGCCCCGCTGACCGGATAACTCATCGGCGGACGGCTGTCCCACCACGAGCTGCGCGTATGAGGGTTGATCGCCGGGCGGGAAGCATCCGGCCACGGCAACCCTCGTGAACGTGCCGCGGCTGAACTGCAATCACCGACGATTCGGCACGCTGCTTCGGCGCTCCCAAACACTGACCGCGGGAGCCGGCACCTTCGCCGGCTCCCGCGGTTCTACTGCCATCACAGCCGCCTAGACTCCTCCGCTACGGTATCGGCACCACGTATGCGCCGCTGGGCCGGCGCCTGAGCTGCACGCGCCGGTTCTGGGCGCGGCCTTCGAGGGTGGAGTTGGAAACCACCGGGCGATCATAACCGTACCCGCGCGCTTCCAGAATGCTGCGACTCACGCCCCTGCTGACGAGGTAATCCACCACCGCCTGCGCGCGGCCCTGGGAGAGGATCCGATTATGCTCCCGCGTGCCGACGCTGTCGGTGTGGCCCTGAACTTCCCACCGCGAGTTGGGGGTCGCGATGATCGCCATGGCCACGGTATCGAGGACGGGCCGCGACAGCGGCAGGATTATTGTCGAGTCGGTCTCGAACTGCACGCGTAGAATGAGCTGGTCGGGCGAAGGCTCCATCACATACACTATCCCCTGCACCGTATCCACTCGCGCCACCCATGCCGTATCCAAACGGGGGCCCACGACCGTATCCACCGTCCCCGGCAGGAACACCACGGCCCCAGGAATATTGCGCCGCCGCCCGCCGATGAAGTACGAGAGGCCCACCGTGACGGCGGTGGTCCACGCGTCG
>PMIK01000121.1 GCA_003157095.1 Gemmatimonadota bacterium
CGATCACCGGCGTCCGCTTGCCCAGGAGCCGCGCCAGGATGTCCTCGATATCGCCCTGGACCGTGCGCGCTGCTGGCTGCCGCTGCCACCCCGCAAAGGCCCCGCCGTCGTACTGCAGCAGGAAAAGGGTCGGCCGCGCCGCCATGTGCGCCAAACCTAGCCGCAGGGCAGGGGGTGGTCAAGCGATGCAAGTGCTTGTTCTACCTGAGAAAGCGCTGCGTGGGCAGCCGCCTCTAGTACTTGCGGATGACTCCCACGACGACGCCCTGGATCGTGATGTCGTCCTCGTGCACGAAGATCGGGTCCACCGCGGGATTGGCGGGCTGCAACCGCACCCACCCGCTCTTTTCGCGGTAGAACTTCTTGACCGTGGCGTGCGTACCCTGAAGCAGAGCGATTACCATCTCCCCGTTGCGCGCGCTGTCGCGGCTGTGCACCACGACATAGTCCCCGTCCTTGATCTGCTCGTCTATCATCGAGTCGCCGCGCACCCGGAGGACGTAGTTCGGGCCGGTGGCGGGGAGCATGTCCTCGGGCAGGGTGATGGACTCCTGCTCCTCGACGGCCTCGATCGGCTCACCGGCTGCGACCGTGCCCAGCAGCGGCAGCTCCGCGACGCCAGGGGTCCTGGCGCGGGAGAGCACCTCGATGGCCCGGCTCTCGTTGAACGAGCGTCGGATCACGCCTTTCCGCTCGAGATTGGAGAGATGTTCGTGGACCGTCGCCAGCGAGGCGTAGTTCATGGCCGAGGCGATTTCCTCGAAGCTCGGCGCGAAGCCATGGTCGCCGATGTAGCTCGTCAGGTAGTCCAGGATTTCCCGCTGGCGCTTGGTGAGGGGTACCATGGTTCCTTCCGGCCGGGGACTGGCGTTGCCGTTCACCGAAGATATGCCGAAGCGAAGCTTAGCCGAATGAAAGCCGAAGCACAAGACGCTGTGGGAGCGTGTCCGCCTGCGGCTCGGCGCCGCCGCAGGGCGTCCGCCCGGGATGGCGGAGGGGCATGCGGGAGGATGCGACTGGCGATGCGATGCGCGATTGGGTCACCAAGGTCCAGTCCACGCACTATATTGTCGGCGCCGTCGTCCAGCCCGGCTCCTACCCGCGATTGGTGAGGTATTCCCTGGTGATGGTCGGGCGCGAGACGCGCCGGAAGTGCGCTGGAATGGGTCGGTCTGCTTTCCGGATGGACGCGTCGGTGGAACGGACCGGCGGGATGGTCAATCTCAGCGGCCGGCGCGCGCAGCTCGTCGCGGCGGCCGCAGCGCTCGAGGACATGCCCGCGTGACGATGGGTGCGGCTTCCGAACTGGCGCTACCGCCCGCGGCGGTCGAAGAGCTGATGCAGGCTCTGGTGAAGGCGTTGCGCGCCCATCAACTGTATCTCCCCAACAACCCCGTGTATCTGAAGGCGATCGAGAACCTGCGCGCGGCGTTCCGGCCCATCTGGGAGGCGCAGGACGAGCTGGTGCTGGACGTCTACGAGAGCGAGCTGCGCTGGGACGGCCACGTGGTGTACAGCCAGACTTCCCGGAGCGAGAGCTTCGCCTGGGTGTTCTTCAAGGACGGGGTGCGGTCGCTCACCCTGCTGTCCGGAGTCGAGCGGGAGGAGATTCTGGGGCTGCTGGACGTGGTGCACCGGGCCCGCACGCTGCAGTCGGAGGACAACGACGACCTGCTGACGCTGCTCTGGGAGAAGGATTTCCAGCGCATCCGCTACGTCTTCCAGGAGCTGGCCAGCAGCGACGCGGGCGGGATGCAGCTCCCGTCCACGGACGAGGTCGCGGCTTCGGTGAGCGTGCCGCACCGGGTATCGAGCGTCATGCACGAGGAGGCGCCGCCGCTCCCCGGGGTGGTGAGGGCGGACGACTTCGACAGCACGCTTTACTTCCTCGACGAGCGCGAGATCGAGCATCTGCGCGACGACGTGAACCGCGAGTACGCGCAGGATCTGCGCCGCAACGTACTCGCCGTGCTGTTCGACGTGATGGAGCTGCAGGCGTACCCGACCGTCCGGGCGGAGCTGATCTCGATCCTCGAGAGCTTCCTCCCCTACCTGCTGGGCGCCGGGGATTTCCTCGCGGTGGCGTACGTGCTGCGCGAGGTGCGCGCCATTCTTCAGCGGGCGCGGGAGCTGCTCCCGGAGCAGCGCAAGGCGCTGGAGGATCTGCCCGCCCGGCTCTCGCAGCCGGAAGCCCTCTCCCAGCTCCTCCAGTCGCTGGACGAGGCGGCGGCCCATCCATCGGCGGAGGAGCTGGGGGAGTTGTTCTCCGAGCTGCGCCCCGAGGCGCTGCCGACGCTCCTCTCCTGGCTGCCGCGGGTCTCCAACCAGCGTTTGAAGGTGGTGCTCGAGGAGGCGCTGCAGCGCCTGGCGTCGGCGCACGTGCCCGACCTGGTGGGCGCCATCGCCGGGGCCGACGCGCCGGTGGCGCTGGAGGCGGTGAAGCTCGCGGGGCGGCTGAAGCTGCAGCCGGCCGTGGCGGCCATGGCGCAGGCCTTGGGGCACGAGGAGACCGCCATCCGGGTTGCGGCGGTGCAGGCCCTCTCCGATATCGCGACGCCGGCGGCGCTGCAGGGGCTGGAGCGCGCGCTCGACGACCTGGACCGGGACGTGCGCCTGACCACCGTGCGGGTGCTGATGCAGCACCGGCATCGGGGCGCCCTCGCCAAGGTTACGGCCGCGGTCCAGGGCAAGTCGGTTCGCGCGGCGGACCTCACGGAGAAGATGGCGTTCTTCGAGGCGTACGGGGCGCTGGTCGGCGAGCCGGGAGTCTCGGCGCTGGACGCGACGCTCAACAGCGGCGGGTTCCTCAAGCGCAAGGAGGGAGCGGAGACGCGGGCATGCGCCGCGCTGGCGCTGGGCCGGATCGGGACGCCGTCGGCGCGCCAGGCTCTCGAGCGCGCGGCCGGTGCGAAGGACGCCCTGGTGCGCAACGCGGTGAGCCGCGCCCTGCGTGGCCTCCCGGCGGGGAGCTGAGATGACGGGACCCGGGCGCCGGCCGTCGGTCGTGGACTCCATCGAGACCTCGGATGCCTTCATCCGTGGCGCCGGACGCGCGTTTCTCGTCACGCTCTACACGGCGCTCCGCTCGCTCAAGCTCTACCCTCTCGAGAACAACCAGGTGCAGAAGTCGCTCGACGACCTGACGGCGTCGGTGGACCAGATCCTGGAGCGCGAGCGCGAGGTCGAGCTGCGGGTGACGGGCGAGTTCATCTTCGTGAACGCGACGCGGCTGCGCCTCGACCTCGACAACTACGCCTCCTTCTCCCACGTCCTGGGCATCCTCAGGGCGGTAGGGGTCGGCCTGGTGCGGGCGGCGGAGGGCACCGACCGCCGCGAATGGACGACCTTGCTCTCGCTGCTCCTCGTCGTGTCGGCGCGCGACGCGACCGTCAATCGCTTCTTCGAACTCGTCACCAAGCTGCATGACGGTGGAGTCACCCACATCACCGTCGAGCCGCCCATCGAGTCCGAGGCGAGCGAAGAGGAGGAGGAGCGGGCGAAGGAGCAGTCCAAGCGAACCTACCAGCGCTCCGTGGCCGTGACCAAGGAAGTCATCAACTCGGTGCGGATGGGCCGGTCCGCCAGCGTCAAGAAGGTGAAGCGGGCGGTGCAGGCGATCGTGGACCAGCTGCTGTCGTCCGAATCCTCGCTGGTGGGCCTCACCACGCTCCGCGACTACGACGACTACACGTTCACGCATTCCGTCAACGTGTGCATCTTCGCCGTAGCGCTGGGCCGGAAGCTCGGCCTGACCAAGCTCCAGCTCTACGACCTCGGCATGGCGGCCCTGTTCCACGACGTCGGCAAGTCGCGCGTGCCGCTGGAGGTGCTGAACAAGGACGGCAGCCTCGACGAGGAAGAGTGGCGGATCATGACCGCCCATCCCTGGCTCGGCGTGCTGACTCTGTTCGGCATGCGCGGCTACGGCGAGGTGCCATACCGCAGCATGATCGGCGCGTACGAGCACCACATGAAGACAGACCTGACGGGATACCCGAAGTCCATCCGGCCCAGGGAAGTCTCCATCTTCTCCAAGATCATCGCCGTCGCCGACGGCTTCGACGCCGCGACGAGCCGCCGCACGTACCAGACGAGCCCGATTGAGCCCGACGCCGTCCTCAAGGAGATGCTCGACAACCCCAAGCGGGGCTACGACCAGATCCTGGTCAAGGCCTTCATCAATCTGATCGGCGTCTACCCGGTCGGCACGTTGATCATCCTCGACACCTACGATCTCGCGATCGTCACCGCGGCCAATCCGAATCCCGAGTTCGTGCACCGGCCGATGGCGCGTATCGTCTCCGATTCCACTGGGACGGTTGTGTACCCGGGCCATGTGGTGGACCTCTCCGAGCAGGACGGCAGCGGCAATTTTCTGCGCACCATCATCAAGGTCTCCAATCCGGACAAGTACGGAATCAGAGTTTCCGACTACTTCGTCTGAGCCGGTGCTCGGTCGCTCTCCTCGCGTCGCGCCGGGCGGATCTCCGCGCGGCAGCGCGTCATTTGCCAAGCGCAAACCGGGGTTTCTTCGCCCGGTTTCGCGCCTGGGCGTCGCGGGGAGTGGGCACCGCGACGGTTGGCCCGCGGATTGCATCACTTCGCCTCACGATGAGCCGTCCTGGTGCGCCGCGCGCTGGACGAGCGCGGGCAGCCGTCGTACCGTTCCCGGACTATGACGCACGACGCGATCACGCTCCGGGGCATGCGCTTCCACACGCTGGTGGGTCTGCTGCCGCACGAGGAGAACATCCCGCAGCCGTTGGAGCTGGATGTCACGGTGTTCCTCTCGCTGCGGCGGGTGGGGGTCACCGACTCGCCCAAGACGCTGCTGGACTATCGCCACCTGTACCGGCTGGTCGCCGAGTCCGTGGGCACCAGCCATCACCGGCTGCTCGAGGGACTGTGCGAGCTGATCGCCTCGAAAGCGCTGGCACTGGACAATGTGGACCGCGTGCGCGTGGCCGCCCGGAAGCCGCACGCCCCGATCCCGGGCCCGCTCGAATCGGTGGAGGTCGTGATCGAGCGCGCCAGGGAGGGAGCCGGGCCCACCGCCTGATTCCCGGAGCGACGATGATGCACCGCATCTGGCCCTTTGTGGTGGCGGCGCTCGCGGCCCCCGCGGCGGGACGGGCGCAGGCTCCGGCGGCGGCGCCGCCGCACCCTCCGCTCGTCCGGGCCCAGATTGATCTCGGATTCGTGAGCACTTCGGGCAACTCCAGCGTCCGCTCCCTGAACGTCGGAGAGCAGCTGGTCGTCAAACCCGACCCGTGGAAGTTCACCCAGACCTTCTCCATCGTGAACGGCTACACCAGCGGCGTCGAGACCGTAAACACGCTGGCGGCCGGCCTGCGGGCCGACTATGCGGTGGGCTCGCGGTTCCGGCTTTACGGGCTGGGCAACTACACCCGCAACCGTTTCGCGGGCATTGCGCGACGCTTCGAGGAAGCCATCGGCCTCTCCTACGGTCTCCTGACCGGTCCCGGCAACATCCTCGACTTCGAGGCGGGCGCCGGACGCAACCAGCAGACCGGCTCGCTGGGTCCCTTGCAGGAGTTCTGGGTCTCCCGGCTCGCGGTGCGCTACCGGCTCAACCTGACGAGCCGTGCCTTTCTCGAGCAGAAGGACGAGGAACTCATGGACCTCGAGAACTTCCAAAACCTGCGGATCAACAGCGAGAGCGCACTGGTCGCGCCGATTTCCAACAACGTGGGCCTCAAGCTCGGCTACGTCGTGCACTTCGCCAACCAGCCGCAGCCGGGCTTCAAGAAGGCCGACACGATCCTCTCGGCCGGCCTGCAGCTGCTCTTCTGAGCACCGTCGCTGCCGTCGCGCTCGGCTCGAACCTCGGTGACCGCGCGGCGATTCTGGCCCGCGCGCGGTCGGCCATCGGCCGGCTCCCCGCAACACGGGTCGCGGCGGCCAGCGAGGTCGAGGAAACCGCACCGCTCGGTTCGGTGCCCCAGGGCCCCTACCTCAACCAGATGCTCCGGGTGGAAACGGCCCTCGGGCCCCGCGCGCTGCTCGAGGCGCTGCTCGCCGTCGAGCAAGCCGAGGGACGCGTGCGCGCGGAGCGATGGGGGCCGCGCACCCTGGATTGCGATCTCGTGCTGTACGGGGACCAGCGCGTGGAAGTCCCGGGACTCAGCGTGCCACACCCGGAGATCCCGCACCGCGACTTCTGGCAGCGCCAGCTCGCACAGCTGGGCATGGTTGACCGCCTCGTAGACAGCTAGGAGAGCGCGGACGGCAGTGGAGTTGCCAGACGGCAAGGACTCGAGTGGTTACCAGACACCACCCAGTGGTCGTCAGACCAGTTGCCAGTACTTCTCACCGGTCTGGCCCCCGGTCCCCCGGTGACAGGTAACCACTGCCAACTTGCCGTCTGGCAACTTCTCTTGTGTCGGTTCACGGGTTACCGTTCGCTCGACCATATGACCAGTCCATCGAAGGACACCGCGGTCACGACCCGCGACTTCCTCGCGTGGAAGTTG
>PMIK01000303.1 GCA_003157095.1 Gemmatimonadota bacterium
CTGTATCTGACCTTCGATCCGGAGACCCCGGGCGAGCTGCGCGCGCGCGCCGGCCGGCTGGGCCTTGCGCTCGGGGCCGTCCTTCTGGGATACGGCCTGGCGATGATCCAGATTCTGCCCTTCATCCAGTACATCCCATTCTCTCCGCGCGCGCAGGGTTACCACGGGTTCGCCGGAGCGACGTCGTACGCCGTGCCCTGGGAGCACGTGCCGGGATTCTTCTTCAGGAACTTTGTCGGCGCCCGCGACACGTACTGGGGCCCGAATCCGATCAAGCTCCACTCGGAGTACCTCGGCCTCCCCATCATCGCGCTCGCCGCGCTCGGGGCGGGGTCCCTCGTCCGGCGGCGGTTCATCCTCTGGCTCGGGGGGATCGGACTGCTCTTTCTCCTCGTCAGCATGGGCGCCGCCACGCCGTTCTATCGCGTGTGGTGGACCGTTATGCCGCTGGTGAGCAAGACCCGCGCTCCCGGAATGGCATTCTTCATCCCCGCGTTCGTGATCGCTTGCTTCGCGGGCATCGGCGTCGAGCGGCTGGAGCGCCGCGAGGGCGCGCGCCATCTCGTTCCATGGTTCGCCGCCGCCGGACTCGTGATCGTCCTGGCGGCAACGGGCGCGCTCGGTCACTTCGCCGTCAACCTCGCCGGCGGGCAGGAGGCGCTCGGCCGGGTCGAGGTCGCGCGGGCCGACGCGGGCGCGATCCTGGCGGGAGCGCTCGGTAGCGGCATGGCGCTGCTCCTCGTCGCCTTCCTTGCCCACCGCCTGCTGCGCCTGCCGCGTGCCGGCACGCCCCTGGTCATCCTGCTGCTCCTCGTCCTCAGCGGAGACCTGTGGATCAACGCGCGAGCGTTCTGGATGTACAGCCCCCCGCCGCGGCAGACGATATTCCAGACCGACGGCGTGATTGAACGGCTGCAGGCGACGCCGCTGCCGTATCGCGTCTTCGACGTCGGCGTCTATCCGGCCGCAGGTGTCACTCCGATGGCCTTCGATGTGCCCCAGCTCTTTCCTCTCGCGGCAGCCTTCAACGAGATCCGCTACTTCGACGAGCTGTGGGACCGTGACAACAGCTTCAGCAACGCGTTCAGGTATCCCTGGGCATGGGACCTCTATGCGGTGCGGTATGTCATCGCTCCGAGCGCGAGTGCGCAAGTGGACAGCGTCCTCACAGCTGGCGGCCGGTACCGCCGCATCCTGACCGGAGTGCCGACTGCAGAGGGCGTGACGGCGAACTTGTTCGAGCGCGCCGATCCGGCTCCCTGGGCGCGGGTCGTCCCGGCTGCCGTCAAGACGGACACGAGCCGGGTCATTCCGACGCTGTTCAACCCGCGGATGGACTTCGGCCGGCTGGTCCTCCTGACACCCGACGTTCCCCTGAGCCCGCCTCCCATCTCCGCGATGCCGGAGCCGAGCAGATCCAAGGCGACGATCACGGCGTGGCTGCCGGGGCGGATGAGCGTCGCCCTGAATCCCGTGCCCGACAGCGCGAGCTACCTCGTCGTGGCGGAGAACTGGTATCCCGACTGGCATGCGACCGTGGATGGCGCCGCGGTGCCCGTGGTTCGTGGAGACTGGGCCCTGATCACCGTCCCGATCCCCGCCGGCGCCCGGAAGGTCGAGCTCTCGTTCCAGTCGCCCGGCTACGCGCTCGGGCGCGACATCTCGGTTGCCTCGGTCGGCCTCACGCTCGCGCTCGTCCTGCTCCCGGCAATGATCCGGCGGAGAAAGCGTGGCTGAGCGCGCGCTCGTCATCATCCCGACCTACAACGAGCGGGAGAACCTCCCGAAGATCGTCCCGCTCGTCTTGGAGCAGGACCCGCGGCTCGATGTGCTGGTCGTGGACGACAACTCGCCCGACGGCACGGGCGAGCTGGCCGATGCGCTGGCCTCGGCCGAACCACGCGTCCACGTGCTGCACCGGCCGGGGAAGCTGGGGCTCGGCACCGCCTACCGGGCCGGCTTCCGCTGGGCCCTCGAGGCCGGGTTCGACTACGTCTTCGAGATGGACGCCGATTTCTCTCACGACCCGCGGCATCTGCCCACGTTCCTGCGGGAGATTGCGGACGCTGACCTGGTCATCGGCTCCCGCTACCTGAACCGGCGCGTCACCGTCATCAACTGGCCGATGAGCCGGCTCATGCTCTCGTACTTCGCCAACGTTTACGCCCGCTGGGTGACGGGGCTGAAGCTGTGGGACTCGACCGGCGGCTATAAGTGCTACCGGCGCGAGGTGCTCGCGGCCATTGATCTCGACCAGGTGCGCTCGAACGGCTATTCCTTCCAGATCGAGATGTCGTTCCGTGCATGGCGCAAACGCTTCCGCATCAAGGAGATCACCATCACGTTCGCCGACCGGAACGTCGGCCGCAGCAAGATGTCCGGTGGGATCGTGCGCGAGGCCGTATGGATGGTATGGCGGCTCCGCTGGTGGGCGCTGATGGGGTGGGTGTGAAGCCGGGCACCGTCTTCTACAAGATGACGGGGTCCGGCAACGACTTCGTCATGTTCGACGGACGCCATGTCCGGGCCGAGGAGCTGAGCCCCTCGGCAATCGCAGCCGTGTGCGACCGCCGGCTGGGGATTGGCGCCGACGGCGTGGGACTGCTGGAGCCCACCACTGCGGACGGGGTCCACTTCGCCTTCCGCTTTTGGAACCGCGACGGCTCCGTAGGCCCGATGTGCGGGAACGGCGCCCTGTGCGTCACCCGCCTGGCCATCCTCCTCGAGCTGGCCCCGCCTGACGCGGAGGTCCGATTCTCGACGCCGGCCGGCATCCATCGGGGCAGGGTGGTGGGGGACCGTTCCGATATCCTGCTGCCTGACTGCCCCGCGCCGCAGCCGGCGCCGACGGTTCGCACCGCCCCAGGCGAGGAGCGTCCGAGCGTTGTCCGCCCGTCAGTCCCACACCTGGTTCTCACCGTCCCGGACGTAGAGACGGTCGCCGTCGCCGCTCGGGGCCCCTCGCTCCGTACGGATAGCGCCCTGGGCGACGGCGGTGCCAACGTAAACTGGATGTCCCCAAGAGGGGACGGCAGTTGGAAGATGCGCACTTTCGAGCGAGGCGTCGAAGGGGAAACGCTCGCCTGTGGAACTGGGGCCGTAGCCTGCGCCCTTACCATCGCGAGCCATGGTCAGTCGCACTCCCCGGTACGTTTGTGGACTAGATCCGGCCTCCCGCTGGATGTCTCGTTTGCCTTGAGCGACCAAACGGCCACGTCAATACATCTGCGCGGCGAGGGAAGACTGGCCTTCCGCGGCATCACGGCGTCTCTCGTAACCGACAGCCTACCAATCGATTAGCAGCTCTGCTTTTTGTTTCCACACTTACAAACAATTCAACTTAACATAACATATCTTATACGAAGTCAAATTGGCGCGACACTGACGCCTCGATGAGTGAATCTCCAGAGCCGACGGACGAGTCACCGGAGCAGCTTGAGGGCGCTCAGCAGCCGACAAGCATGTGGAGAAAGCCGACGGCCCCCACCTGAGATGAGGGCCGTCGAAGCTGTCGTGGTCGTCTGGGCGTCAGCCTGCGGCTAGTGGCAGCGGGAGTGCCCGGACGCCGGTGCTGGCGGCTGGGCCTGCCTCACGATCAGCCGGCCTTCTGACCCCCAGTGCCGTTGAGCTTGGGAGCCGGAGCGGTGCCGCCCAGCTCGCCCAGGCGCACGCGAGCCTCGGCGGCCTGGTTGAGCGAGCCGAACCTCTCAAGAACCTCGCCATAGGCCTTGCGGGCCCCGGCCGAATCGCCGGCGATGGCCAGTGTTCTGCCGGCGTCCAGGAGGTACTGGGCCTTCAGGAAGTCGTGCGGGACCACCTCCGAGGCCGTCCGGTAGGCCGCCGCCGCGTCACGGAACTTCCCCTGCTGCTCGAGCCCGCCACCGAGCATGGACCACGCGGAGCCAAGGATGTAGTCTGGATGCCGCTTCCGAACGAAGCCCTGGAGCGCCGTGACGGCCGCTGCCGTCTGGGTTCCGCCCTGCACCAGGCGCACCTCAGCCAGGAGTACTGCGCCCTCGTCGGCCGCCCTCGTGCCGCCATACCGGTCCATCAACTGGTTGAGGTCGTAGGCCGCGAGCGGCAGATCGCCCGCCTCGGCGTCCCCACGCGCCTTGGTCAACGCCTGCGCGGCGTAGAGCTCCTTGCGGCTCTCCGAGGTGACGTAGAGCCATATCCCGGCCGCCACTACCACCACGGCGCCGATAGCGAGAGCCACGTCGCGCGTGTGCTCCTGGATCCACTCTCCCCAGTCCTGGCCGGCCACCGGCGCCGAGCCGGACGGAATCGGTGCCCCCGTTGAAGCTGTCATCCCTTCCCCTTTTCGACCGCTGAATGGTGATGCCCCTGGGGTGACTCGAACACCCGACCAACGGTTTAGGAAACCGCTGCTCTATCCATGCTGAGCTACAGGGGCCCAGCCGTGTAACGTCGCCAGCAGCAAGGGCTTTCTCAAGCCCAACGGTGTTCCTTGCATAACCACACCAGAACCGACAAACTCTGTTCACTTTTCCAGTTTAGTGCTTAATCGTGAATGACTTACCTTCCACAATCTCATGTGGAACGTCACTCCGCTCGATGCGCAGGACGTGCGCTCCTGGCGGCCCGGCGGCCAACTTGGCGTCCAGCTGATCAATCGTCTCGGCGCCAGCCAGCCCGACCACCTCCACCGCGCCTTCCTCCGTGTTCCGGACCCATCCGCGTACCCCAAGCGCCTGCGCAAGGTCGAGAGCGAACCAGCGGAAGCCCACACCCTGCACGCGCCCCATCACGATCCACCGGCGCCCTACCAGCTCGGGACCTGGCGGAGGAGCCGCGGTCATGAGCCCCTGCCCTGCTCCGTGGTCGTTGCCCCCGCCCGCCGGCGCCGCCAGTGCCAGAGCACATAGCCGGCGATGAGCACCGCCACGGCCGGAATCAAGATAACGAGGGCGCGGTGGGAATACGCGAACACCAGTTGCGGGTCCCAGGACTTGCCCGCCTTGCCGATCGCCCAGCCGATGGCCAGGAGTACGGCCCACCAGATGCCCGCGCCGACGCCGGTGTAGACGAAGAAGCGTCCGAGCGGCATGCGCGCGATGCCCGCCGGGATCGAAATGAGGTGCCGGGCCACAGGGAAGAGGCGCGCGGTGAAGACCGCGATGGGCCCGTGACGCTCGAAGAACCGCTCCGTCCACTCGAGCGATTTCTCGCTGAGGAGCACCCATCGGCCGTAGCGCACGAAGACCCACCGACCCACCCGGGAGGCGACCCAGTAGTTGGCGTACGAACCAAGGAGACTCCCCAGAATACCGCAGCCCAGCGCCAGCCAGACGTCCATCCGGCCGGTTGCGGCCAGGTAGCCGGCCGGCCCCATCACCAGCTCCGACGGCAGCGGGATCACTGACGACTCGATCGCCATCAGGACCACGATGCCGGGGTAACCCAGCGCCAGGATGGTATCCACCAGCCACGTCAGGAAATGCTCAAGCATCGAAGCCGAACGTCCCCAGCAGAGGCACGAAGCGCGCCCCCGCCAACGGAGTGCTGACGGCGCGCCCGCCCGAGAGGCGCACCAGGGTCAGGACCTGGTTGTCCCGCGGTCCGAGCGGCAGCAGCATCCTTCCGCCCGGGGCCAGCTGCTCGAGCAGGGGCTGAGGGATTTCCGGGGAGGCCGCGGCCACGACGATAGCGTCATAGGGCGCATAGTCGCGCCATCCCAGCGTCCCGTCGCCCAGGAGTTGGGAGACGTTCGCGATCCCGGCCGCGAGGATCGCGGCGCGAGCCTGCTCCGCCAGCTGCGGGACCCGCTCGACCGAGAACACCTGGGCCACCAGCCGTGCCAGGAGCGCCGTCTGATAGCCGGATCCGGTGCCGATCTCGAGCACCCGGTCCGAGCCGGAAAGCCGCAGCGCCTCGAGGCACCGAGCCTGGGTCGAGGGCTGGCTGATGTTCTGGCCGTAGCCGATCGGGAGCGCCGCGTCGTCGTAGGCGCGGGCCGCCAGCGCCTGCGGAACGAACAGGTGCCGGGGCACGGCGCCGACGGCGCCGAGGACGCCGGGATCGGTCACGCCACGGCGGCGGACCGCTTCCGCCAGGCGCGCGCGGGAGTTGCCGGACGCGCCGCCGCGCGCGTGGGTCACCCCCCCAGTTGCCACGAGCGCACCGCGTCCAATTGCCGGTAGTCGGTGAGATCTACGTGCAGGGGCGTGACGGAGATGCAGCCGTCCTCGACCGCCTTGAAGTCCACGTCGTCGCCCCCCGTCCAGTCGAGGCGGCCTCCGCCGATCCAGAAAATCTCCCTGCCCCAGGGGTCCTTCAGCCGCGCCAACGACTCGGCGTAGATGCGCTTGCCCAGCGTTGTCACGCGCACGCCGCGGACCTCGCCGGCCGGAACGGGAGGCAGGTTGATGTTGAGCAGCAGGTCGGCCGGGAAGCGCTCGACCTGGAGGATACGGCTCAGGAGCCTGCGCAGCACGTCGCCGTACGTCGGAATCAGGTCGAAGTCGTGGCCGGCGAACGAGACGGCGACGCCCGGCACGCCGAGGATCAGCCCCTCCATCGCCGCGGCCACCGTGCCGGAGTACAGCACGTCCTCGCCCATGTTCGGCCCGTGATTGATGCCGGCGACCACGAAGTCCGGACGAGGCACCAGCGGTGCTCCGAGGGCGAGAACCACGCAATCCGTGGGCGTGCCGTCAACCTGCCAGCGATCCGGGCCGCGGGGGATGGGCCGCAGCGGCCGGTGCAGCGTCAGCGAGTGGCTGGTCGCGCTCTGCTCCCGGTCGGGCGCCACGCAGGCCACCTGGCCGATGGTGGCGCAGACTTCGATCAGCGACTCCAGTCCCGGAGAGTGCAGGCCGTCGTCGTTGGTGCAGAGAATTCTCATCGCGGGGCGGGCTCGGGCCCGAGGAGGATGGCTCGCCAGTGGCGCAGGAAGACCGCGGCGAGGGCCAGGGTGTCCGCGCCGTAGCGGAAGTGGCTGGTGGCGCCGGCATACACGGTCGGCACCGTGACCGCGGTGATCCGGAAGCCTCGACGCGCGGCGAGGAACAGGAACTCGGTCTCGTACTCGTAGCGCCCGCCCTCTGGCCGCACGCCGGCCGCAACCTCTCGGCGCATCGCCCGGAAACCGGACTGCGAGTCGGGCACGACGAAGCCCACGGCGCGCGAGAGCAGCGTGCTCGACAGCCAGTTGGTCAGCCGGCGGCCCAAGGGCATGCCACCGGTATCGCGGGCGCGGGCACCCACGACGAGATCCGACGTTCCGGCGACGATGGGCTGGAGCAGGAGCGGGATGGCTTCCGGCGGGTGCTGGCCGTCGGCATCAAGCGTGACCACGGCCTCCGCACCCCCGGCCACCGCCGCCGCGAGGCCCGTGGCGAGGGCGCAGCCCTTGCCCTGGTTCTCCCGGTGCCGGAGCACCGAAGCGCCCGCGTCCTCTGCGGCCTGGGCGGTGCCGTCGCCGGAGCCATCGTCCACGACGATGACCCGGGCTGCCGGGGCCTGGCGGCGGGCGCGCTCCACCACGCCGGGCAGTGCCGCGGCGGCGCGGAAGGCTGGAATCACGAGCGCGAGCGAGGGCCCGGGCTGAGGGGCGCCTCGCCCGCTACTCACGGCCCTCTGCCTGGTCGCCGTCGAGGAGCTTCAGGATCGCCAGCAGCTCCGCCCTGAGATCGCGCACCGTCTCGAGCGCGAGGGCCTGCCGCGACTCCGGCTTCAGTTCGCCGGTGCGACGGTACTGCTCGATGCGCTGGCGCGCACCCTCGATCGTGTACTTCTCCGTGTAGAGCAGGTGCTTGACGAGCATGATCAGCTCGATCTCGCGCCGCTGGTATACGCGGTTGCCGGAGCGGTTCTTGGCCGGGTTCAGGAACCGGAACTGGCTCTCCCAGTAGCGGAGGACGTGCGGCTTGAGATCCGTCAGGCTGCAGACCTCGCCGATCGAGAAGAACTCCTGCACCGGTTCGGTCACGTTCAACTCCACGTCTCGCTCTTCAACGACCGCTCCATCAACTCTCCGATCGCCTGCCGGACCGGCTTGCCCTCGAACAGGACGCAGCCGACCTCCCGCGCGATCGGAAGCTCCACACCGATCTGCTCCGCCAGCTCCACCGCCGCCCGCGCCGTCCCCACACCCTCCGCCACCGACAGGCGCCGTCCCACCACGTCGTCGAGCGTCCTGCCGCGCCCCACCTCGAAGCCCAGGCTCCGGTTCCGCGACAGCGGGCCGGTCGCCGTCAGCAGCAGGTCGCCCATCCCCGCCAGGCCGGCAAAGGTCGCGGGCCGTGCGCCCATCGCCACGCCGAGGCGCGTGATCTCCGCCAGCCCCCGCGTGATGAGCGCCGCCCGCGCGTTGTGGCCCATGCCCAGTCCGTCGAGGATGCCTGCCGCGATGGCCACCACGTTCTTGAGCGCCCCGGCAAGCTCGACGCCGGTCACGTCGTCATTGGTGTACAGCCGGAAGTACGGCACCCCGAGCGCGGCCTGCGCGCTCCGCGCGGTCGCCTCGCCGGCCGACGCGATGACCGCGGCGGTGGGCTGGCGCTCGTACACCTCGCGGGCGAAGGTCGGCCCCGACAGGGCGGCGATCGCGGTCCCCGGCGCGAGCACCTGCGCCAGCACTTCCGACATCCGCAGGTGCGTCCCGGGCTCCAGTCCCTTCGAGGCGCTGACCACCAGCGCGCGGGCCGAGATTCCCGCCGAGGCCGCGCTCATCACCGGTCGCACGGCGTGCGATGGCGCGGCGGAGATCACGACCTCCGCGCCCCCGACCGCCGCGAAGCAATCGGTCGTGGCCGCGAGCGACGGCTGAAGCGGTGAGTCGGGCAGGAACAGGTCGTTCCGGTGCCGCCGGTTGATCTCGTCCGCGACCTCCTGCTCGTGCGCCCAGAGCACCACCTCCTCGCCCTTGGCGCACAGCAGGTCGGCGAGGGTCGTGCCCCAGCTCCCCGCCCCGAGCACCGCGATGCGCGTCACGGCGCCGCCGCCCCGTGCCGGCGGAACCGCGCCTCCGTCCCCGCCAGCAGGCGGCGGATGTTGCCGCGGTGGTTCACGATGACGAACAGGGCGACACACCCCGCGACCCACAATGCGCTCGCGCGGCTGGGGTAGAGCAAGCGCACGAAGAGGGGAAAGGCCACCGCCGCCGAGATCGAGCCGAGCGAGACGTAGCCCGTGGCGGCGACCAGCCCGACCCACACGACCGCGGCGGCGCCGATCGCGCCCGGCAAATAGGCCAGGAAAACGCCCGCCGCCGTCGCAACACC
>PMIK01000223.1 GCA_003157095.1 Gemmatimonadota bacterium
GTAGTCCACGCCCTGCCGCGCCTGGTGCTCGATGTTGTCGAGCAGCATCTGCGGCGTGATGTCGGCGACGTCCTCCACTTGCTGGATCACCTGGTAGATCGGGACCGTGCCGATCGGCACGGGGCTCGCGGCGATGATCGCTTCGCGAATCTCGTTGATGCCGCCGCCGGTCGAGAGGTCCATCACCGTGTCGGCGCCGAAGTGCACGGCGAAGTGGAGTTTCTCCAGCTCTCCGTCTACATCCGATGTCACGGCCGAGTTGCCGATGTTGGCGTTGATCTTGACCCTCGCCACCGTGCCGATCCCCATGGGGTCCAGGCGGCCGGCGAGATGGTGCACGTTGGCCGGTATGATCAGCCGGCCGCGCGCGACCTCACCGCGGACCAGTTCGGCGTCGAGCGTCTCGCGCTCCGCGACTCGGCGCATCGCCGCCGTGATGTCTCCGCGGCGAGCGTGGTGCATCTGCGTGACACATTCACTCATGGCTGGCTCTCGGATGGCCAAAGGAAAACGCCTTCCGTGCGGGGAGGGGGGCCGCGAGGAAAGCGTCTTTGACCTGAAGGTGACTCCCTACGCCGGTCTTAACCGGGTCAGGTTCAAAGGGTCTGATCTCAGCCCGCCATGGCGGGCACCCCCGTCAACGATTCCAAACTAGGGCAGTCGGAGATTCCAGACAAGCGGGAAAAACCTGACACCCAAGGGGGGGCGCTGAAGAACGGCGCCCCCCCTCATCTCCCAGCCGCGCATCAACGTGCCTGTGGTCCCTGCTTCAGCGAGTCCCGGTCCACGATGCCGACAGGTACGGCGACCAGCGCCGGAACCTGCTCCCCGTGCAGCGTGCGGTACACCGTTTCCATGGTTCTCCGTCCGATGACCTCCGGGTACTGGATGGCATCGGCCTTGAGCGGGCCCCCCTCGCTGATTGCCGCCCGCGCCTCGGGTATCGCGTCAAAGCCGACAATGGTGATGTTGGTCCGGCCCGCGGCGCGCACGGACGCGAGAGCGCCAAGCGCGCAGTCGTCGTTGCTGCCGAACACTCCAACCAGATCGGGATGCGACTGCAGCAGGTTGTCCATCTTGTTCTTCGCGACGTCCCGGAGCCCACGCTCCACCGCCGGCGCGGCCACGATGTGGATGCCCGGGTAGCGTGCGATCGCCTCCCGGAAGCCGCGTACCCGGTCAATGACGCTGACCAGCGTCGGCTGATCGAGTATCACGACGTTGCCCTTCCCCTTGAGCTGCGCCGCGAGATACTCGCCGACCAGCCGTCCACCCTGGGCGTTGTCGGAGGCGACGTGCGCGGTGACCTTGCCGCCCGCGGACGCGATGTCGGCGGTGAAGACCGGGATGCCGGCGCGGTTCGCTTCCTCGACCGCCGAGACGATGCCGCGCGAGTCCACGGGCGCGATGATGATTGCGTCCATCTTCTGGGTGACGAAGTTCTCGACCTGGGAGGTCTGCCGGGCCAGGTCCCACTCACCGGCGACGATGTGGAGATCCATCCCGAGACTGTCGGCTGCCTTGAGGAGGCCCTTCTTCAGGTCCTGATAGAACACGTGTGCTTCGGTGAGCAGCGTAACGCCCACCTGCGGGCGGCCATGCGTCGCCTTCTTCGCGCACCCGGGCGCCGCGAGGGCCACCAGTGCGAGGACGACCGGCGCCAGCCGGCGGACCGGGCGAACAAGGGCTGGGTAGGACACGGAATGGTCTCCTGTAGTCACGGGGCAGTCTCCACCACGAGGCTGGCGATCTCGAACGGACGCAGTTCGACGCGCACCGTGTGCGCCGTCACCGGAAGCTGGTCGCCAGGGTCCTCGAGGAAGTTGCTCTTGTGCGCCGCGCGGATCACTGGCCGGAGTGTCACGGTCGCCGTGGCCGGTCGGCCGTTCCACTCGACCAGGCGCAGCACGAGGGCGTCGGAATCCTCGGCCCGCTTCACCCACGTCAACTCGACGCCCGGCGCGTCCACCGAGGCAAAGGCGACCTGGTGGCCCAGCGCGCCCGCATGCACCACCTCGCGCGCGGCGAGGAGTGGCGTATTGTACTCGGCCGCCAGCCGCTCGGTGCGCGCGACCCGCCAGTCACCGGCATGCGGGTAGATCGCAAATCGGAAATGGTGGGTCCCGCGGTCAGCCAGCGAGTCGGGCCAGAGCGGCGAGCGCAACAGGGAAAGCCGCAGCACGTTCCCGTGGCAGTCCCAGCCGTACTTGCTGTCGTTGAGAACGCTCACGCCGTAGGAAGAGTCGGAGAGGTCGGCCCAGCGCTGGCCCGACACCTCGTACTTCGCGCGCTCCGCCTGCGTCCGTGGGCGGCACGAGCGCCCGATCGCGCCGTAGGGGATTTCGTAGGTGGCCGAGTCGGGGCTCACGCCGAGCGTGAAGCCGACCTTGAGCAGCTTGTGCGTTTCGTGCCAGTCCACGTCGTTGACCACGTCCAGGAACGGCGTCTCGCGCCCCAGGACGAGCGCTTGACGGAAGGTGGATTGCCCCCACCGGCGCACCAGGCTGAATCGCGCCTGATCCGCGCCAGCATGCCGCTCCAGGCCGCCCGTTTCCGCCACCTCCCACTGCTCGCCGGTGTAGCCGATGTCCCAGGCATCCCATTCGCGGGGCACGTCGCCGAACACCTGGAGGACGTTGGCGCGTCCGCCGGGAGCCAGCGCTTCCCGGTGGTTCCGCTTGTCGAACACGCGGACGACGACCCCGGTCGCGGTGTCCACCTCGACCCGCAGGTAGGCGTTCTCGATCCAGTTGGGACCGACCGTCGGGGCCGGAAGACGGCTGGCGAGGGCTGGCGAGCGAGACCGCACATAGTAGACGCGGGCGCCCAGAGCCGGCACGTCGCCGGCGAGGACGGTCGCGCTGTCGGCGCCGCCGAGCGCCACGCGCACGACCGCGCTGCGTGGCCAGGTCAGCGGGTTGAAGACGACCACGGGCACCGCGCCGCGCGGGGCCCCGCGCGTGTCCATCCGCGAGCGAAGATCGCTGAAGGCACTTCCCGTCACGGTGTCCAGCCCGGCCCAGGCGCTGTCGTACTGGGCGTTGGCGTCGAGGTAGATCTGGTGGATCCCGGAGCCCGGCAGGACGTCGTGGAACTCATTGAAGAGCACGCGGTGCCAGATCCCCTCGAGCCGCGCCCGTGGGTAGGCGGCCGTATCCACGGCGGCGAGCGCCTCGGCCGTCCGCAACAGGGTCTCACTGTGTCGCGCCGACCACTTCTGGCGCGCCTGCGTCGTGTACGTCCCGCGGTGCTTCTCGAGGTAGAGCTCATCCCGCCAGACCGGAAACGTCGAGTCGGGCTGTGAAGCTCGTACCGCCGCCATCGCATGGTCCGGGTTGTCGTACTCCATCACCGGGAAGGTGGGGACGCGCCGCAGCCCTTCGGCGCGCTCCAGCATCTCGATCGTGGGGCCGCCGCCGTGGTCGCCCACGCCGTAGAGCACGATCTGGTGATGGATCCCGGCGTTGCGACGCACGTCGTCGAGCCGGTCCCTGATCAGCTGCGCCGGAGCGAGATCGTGGTCGTAGCCGAACGGGTTGTAGGTGAACAGGCGGGTTCCGTCGCGCCCCTCCCACCAGAACGCGTCGTACGGCAGTTGAGTCGAATCGTTCCAGCGGATCTTCTGGGTGACGAAGTAGTCGAGACCGGCCTGACGGTAGATCTGCGGCAGCGTCCACGGGTACCCGAACGAATCCGGCGTCCAGCCGACTCGCGCCCGGTGGCCGTAGCGGTGCTGGAAGTACCGCTGACCGTAGAGCCCTTGGCGCGCGAGCGCTTCACCGGAGGGAATGTTCTGATCGGGCTCCACCCACCATCCGCCGACGATGGCCCACTGCCCGGCGTTCACCGCGGCTCTCAGCGAATCGGCGAGCGTCGGCTGCAGGCGGTCCATCGCCTCGTAGTAGGCGGCCGCGCTGGCGGCGAACACGTAGCCCGGGAACATCGCGGCCAGCTTGAGCGAGGTGCGCCAGGTGTTCGGGATGACGTCGCCGGACGTTTCGCTCCACGGCCACAGCCACGCCGCGTCAATGTGGGAGTTACCGACGAGGTGCAGCGTGTCCTGGCGGATCTGGGCGGCGAGCGGCGCATAGGCCGAGGTGTAGCGTTCCACGAGCCGCGAGTAGGCGGCGGGGTCGCTGCCCAGCGCCGTCAACCACTCGCGCGCGTCGGGCCTCGTGATGGGCGGGGTACGTCCGGTCAACTGCTGCGCGTAGCCGTAGCCGTCGGCGAACTCCACGTACCCCGCGTCCCGCACCCTCGCGTCCGGGAAAGTCCACCAGGGACGGCCGGGCTCGAGGCGAATCACGACGGCGAGCGTGTCTTTGGCACGACATGGCGCGCACAATTGGAGCGCGCCGTCCCGCCACGCGCCGGCGGTGCCGTTGACCTGATATCGGGCGCGCGGACCGAACTCGGCCACAAGGAGATCCACGGCCCGGCCGGCGAGTGCCGCCGGCACGACGAGCCGCGTCTGCGCGCCGCGCCCCCCGGCGGACGAATCGGTCACCCACGTGCCCGTCGCGAGGCGTCCGCCCCAGGCCTGGAGGAGCCAGCCGGGGTCCACGGGAAGAGTCGCGCGTTGCACGGAGCCGGCCGACGTCACAGTCACGGCCAGCGGGGACATGCCCAGAGCCGCCCGCCGCAGTTCGTCGAATCCGGGCCGGAAACTCACGGTTCGCGGCGTGCCGGGCGGCAGCGCGGTCAGCGATTCAGCCGACCAACTCGCGGAATCCTGTACGACCCGTGTGGCCGCGCCGGGCAGACTGTCCCGTCCCCAGATCGTGATGGCGAAGGTGCTCGGAACCTCGAGCCCGTCACGGTTCCATACGGGCTGGCCACTCACGCGGAGCGTGGACGCCGTGACCGTCTGCGCCGGGTAGTTGTGGGACCGCACCTCGGCGGGGCGCCGGCGCTGATAGCGGATGCCTTCGAGGCCCGGTTCGCCGGGGGCGCGGGCGAGCCGCCCGAGCACGCCGAAACCGCCGCTTCCGTTGATGGCCTTGAGCAGCAGGCTGTTCCAGCCCGCGGCGAGACGGACCGCCACTGTGTCGCTGCCGGTGGACAGGCCACGTGAGATCACGTGGGCCCACACGCGCTGCCCGTTGAGCCACGCCACCAGGTCGTCGTCACTGTCCATCACCAGAAGGACCGTCCGGTCCTCGGGCGAGAACACGTAGGCATGGACGTAGGCGGCGGTTTCGTCCGTCGAGCCGGTGAACACGCGATTGAGATCAATGCCGCCCAGGGAATCCGCTTCGACCGGCAGGAAAGGACCACCTGCAACCAGGTCGCCGGAATCGGGCAGGACGGCCGCTTCGCCACCGAGATAGTCCGGCAGCGGTCCGGCCGGGGCCTTGATGGGCCCGCGGATCAGCCAGTGCCTGATGGGGAGGTCCTGCGCGCGCAGCGATGCGCTCACGAGCAGCCCCGCAAGGATCGCACACGCCGCCTGCATCAGACGCTGGGGGGGCATCGGATTCTCCTTGGTTCGCCTAGGTCCGGCCGGCCCGCGCGCGTCGGCGGGCGTCGGTCCGCTTCATCCACACGTCGAACAGAACCGCCAAGAGAATGATCACGCCCTTGGCGATCTCCTGCCAAAAGGACTGCACGCCAAGCAGGTCGAGTCCGTTG
>PMIK01000019.1 GCA_003157095.1 Gemmatimonadota bacterium
CCTACGCGCACGAGGAAGGAGAGCAGCCTCAGCTGTCGGTCTGACCGCAGCGGCCGTCCGCGCGGTGCGACCTTTGGGACTAGTGCTGTCGAGTGATCGGCACCGCGCCCCACATCCTTCTGGCTAGTTCCGCTTCCATCCGCACGACCGATGTCCTCTCGCCGGCCAGCCTGTAGGTTGCAGCACGAAGGAGCAGGCTGCGGCACGATCGGATGAAACCCCTCCCGACGCTCGCCGCCGGCCGACGCTCCGTCCGGGAGGACCGCATGGAGGGCAACGAGGACCATAAGGCGGCCGAAGACGAAGCTCGGCGCGCGGCGCAGCACACGTCTATGAAGTCCCACGTCGAGCGCGATGTGAACGCGGACATCGCCGAGCGGGCCGAGCACGCGACACCCGCCGAGTCACGGAAGATGGACAACGTCGCCGGGGCGTTGCGCGGCAAGGCGATTGACGAGGTCGTCGGAACGGATCACGAAGTCCAGCGGACGCGCGGATTGGCGCGGGTGTCGCAGGTCGTGGATTACCTGTTCTACGTCGTGTACTGCCTGCTCGCGATCCGGCTCGTCCTCGTATTCATAGCGGCGCGCTCGAGCGCGGGCTTCATGCGGTTCATCTTCGCCGTGACCGATCCCTTCTACTCGATGTTTCGCGGGATCGTGGCGAGTCCCACGGTTGAGGGTGGCTACACCCTGGCCCTGCCGATCGTGATCGCGATCATCGTCTATGCGTTGCTCCACGTTGGCATCAAGGCGCTGCTGCGCCTGATCGCGCACCGCAGGACCGAGATCTAGCGTCCTCATGCCCACGGGCCGGCGGTCCACGGTTCGCTCGCGGAGCACGGCCCGGCGCCCGGAGCCGGCGCCCACGGCGGCAGCCATCGAGCGGATGCTGGCCTGGGTGGCGGGTGAGCTGCGCGCGGAGCTGGCGTTCGCCTGGTATCGCTCGCGGCGCCCCCTCGCGTTCATCCTCGCCTGTCCACCCGGCGCGAACTAGACCAGGGCCTTTCGGGGCGTCCGGCCCGCAGGACGGGCGGCGCATGGCTAGGCCGACCGAGCGAGACCCCGCCAACCGCTGACCGAACGAGCTAGCCCGGTTTCCATCCCGGAGACCGATGGGATCGCTCCGTGTTCCGCGACACCATTACTGCCTGGCTCGGGTGCGCTCCAAGACGGCCGGTTCGACGGTCGGCCCCGATTCGTGCAGTTCTTGTGGTTCAGCAGGCAATAGGAGATCCCCATGGTGCCCCGACTTGTCGCACGACTCGCCCTGATCGCTCCGTTCGCTGCGCTGCTCTTCGCAGCGTGCGAGCACACCCCTGGGGACGCCGGGTTCCCGCTGGCGAGCATCACCATCACGCCTGGCTCACAGACCCTGGCAATCAGCACCAGCGCGCAATTCACGGCCGTCGGCCAGGACGCCAATGGTAAGGTGATGGGATTCACTCCGACCTGGTCGGTCTCCGGGAGTGGCGGGACCATCAATAGCTCGGGCGTGTATCTCGCGGGCACTGTGCCCGGGACCTTCACCGGTACGGTGACGGCATCCGGGGGCAGTGTATCGGGCACCGCGTCCGTGATCGTGACCGCCGGTCCAGTGGCGACCATCGCCGTCACCCCCACCCCGGATACATTGGCAACCGGTGGCACCAAGCAGTTGACCGCCGTGGGGAAAGACGCCGCCGGCAACGTCGTGGCGATCTTGCCCAACTGGTCCGTGGCGGCGGGTGGCGGAACCATCAGCAGCGCGGGCCTGTTCACCGCGGGCATGGCGCCCGGGACGTACACGAATACGGCCACCGCAAGCGTGGGCAGCGTCTCGGGCTCCGCTTCCGTGACCGTGACCGCCGCCGCGTTGGCGACTATTACCGTGACACCCAACTCAAGTGCGCTGGCGCTCGGCGGCATCCAGACCTTCACCGCCACGGGCAAGGACGCCAGTGGCAACGTGATCAGCCCACTTACGTTCACGTGGTCCGTCGTGGCGGGTGGCGGAACCATCGTTAGCGGCACGGGCGTGTTCACCGCGGGCACGGTGGCTGGGACCTTCAGTAATACGGTCAAGGCGACCAGTGGCAGCGTTTCGGGCTTCGCGACTGTGGGGGTGAACGCCGGTGCAGCGGCGACCATCACCGTCACGCCCACCCCAGACACGCTGGCAATCGGTGCCACGCAGCAGTTCGCCGCAGTAATCAAGGACGCTGCCGGCAACATTCTCCCGATCTCGCCTAACTGGTCCGTGGCGGCGGGTGGCGGAACTATCAGCGGCACGGGCCTATTCACCGCGGGCACTGTGGCCGGGACGTACTCAAATACGGCAACGGCCAGCGTGGGCAGTATTGCGGGCTCCGCTACCGTGACCGTGACCGCCGGCGCGTTGACGCTGATAACGGTCACACCCAACCCGAAGGACCTAGCCGTCGGCGCCAAACAGACATTCACCGCCGCGGGCAAGGACGCCAACGGCAATACGGTCTCGGTGACACCCACGTGGTCGGTCGTGGCGGGTGGCGGAACCATCGTCAGCGACTCGGGCGTGTTCACCGCGGGCAGCACGTCCGGGGTCTTCCCCAATACGGTCAAGGCCACCAGTGGCACTGTCTCGGGCTACGCCACGGTGACGGTGGGCTCGGGTGTCGTGGCGACCATCACCGTGTCGCCCACGCCAATCAACATGGCAACCGGCGTCTCGCAGCAGTTCACGGCTGTAGGCAGGGATGCCCACGGCAATGTTGTTCCGATCTCGCCCACTTGGTCAACAGTCGGCGCCGGGGCCATCAACAGCAGCTCGGGCCTGTTCACCGCGGGCACGGTCGACGGGACATACACCAATGCCGTCCAGGCAACCAGCGGCACCATTTCGGGCTTCGCTACCGTGACGGTGAACGCCACCGTACCGGTGGTGGGACCGGTCCTGGGTGCGGCGGCGACCCACGGAATCCTGGCGGGCTCGGCGGTCACGTGTGCCGGCGCCCCGGGCACGATCAACGCCGACGTGAGCGTCTGGCCGGGTAGCGCGATCACCGGCTTCCCGCCGTGCACGATCACCGGCGTGGAAAATGCCGCTGATCCGTACGCCCAGACAGCTCAAGGGGACCTCACCACGGCATTCCTGGCGCTGGCAGCCATGCCGTGCGGCACCACCATTACCGCTGATCTGGGTGGAACGACGTTGGCGGAAGGTGTCTACTGCTCCTCGACGTCCGTCGGAGTGACGGGAACCGTCACGCTCACCGGCAACGCCAATTCGGTGTTCGTGATCCGGGCGGCCAGCACGCTCACCACCGCCGGAAATGTCGTCATGGCCGGTGGCGCTCTGGCGAAGAACGTGTACTGGTGGGTCGGCAGCTCAGCCACTCTGGGTGTCGGGAGCGCGTGGCAGGGGAACATTCTCGCTCTCTCGAGCATCACGCTGGCGGGCAGCGTGAATCTGACCGGCAGAGCGTTGGCGCGAAACGGCGCCGTGTCACTCAACGGCACCGGAAACGTGATCACCCTGCCGTAGACAGTACGGCGCGAAGCTGGCGCGGGAGCCGGAGACCAGACCGGTCGCCGTCTCCCGCAGCCGCCGAAAGCTGTGAACTCTTAGCGAGGTTGGGGAGAAACAATGCGTAACCGGATCCTGAAGATCGCAGCCGTGCTGGTGGTGTGCCTGCCGACGCTGGCGCTGGCCCAGCAGCGGGCCGCGCCGCTGACCATGGCCGCGCACGGCGATGGCAGCTGGGAGTTCAGCCTGGGTGGAGGCTTCGCCGTATTGGACGGCGGTCTCCGGAACTTTCTCGCGAGCGGGGCACCTTCAACCCGTTTTGCCAGCAGCCTGCCGAGTAGCCTCGCGCCCACCGCCACCGCCCGCGTGGGCTACAATTTCACCCCGAACCTCGGGCTCAGCGTGGCCGGCTCGATCGCCGGCGGTTCCGGCGTGAGCTATCTGTCGCCGTCCCTCGCCGTCACGTACACGTGGAACCTGAATGCACGGACCAGCCCCTTCTTCCTCGTCGGGACGGAACTCACTCGCATCAACGGGATCAACGACCGGGCCACCCACTCGACCTGGGGCACGATGGCAGGCGTGGGCGTCCGGCACATGATCAACGGGAATCTCGCGCTTCGGCTCGAGGGCCGGGTTCAGCTCGAGGGCTATCAGGAGCTGAAGACGGGCGACGCGTGGACCACCGCCGTCACGGTGGGCCTCTCGTACTTCATCGGCGGGCGGCGGCGCAATATTCCTGGGGCCGTGGTGTTCCTGCCGGGGACGGTGGATACGGTCGTGGGCCCCCGTTTGGATACGGCATGGGTGGCGCGAGTGGAT
>PMIK01000294.1 GCA_003157095.1 Gemmatimonadota bacterium
CGCGACGCGGACGGGGTGGACGTGGCGAACGTGGTGGTGCGCCTGCGGACCACCGATGCCGCACCGCTGGCGCGCCTCGGGGCGCGCCTGGGCACCCAGGTGGGCACGCTGGTCAACGCGCGCGTGCCGCTGGCGGCCCTCGGCCCGCTGCTGGCCGATGGTTCGGTGGCGGCGGTGTACGGGGCGCGGCGCTGGTCGCCGTTCAACGACGTGGGCGTTGCCGACATCGGCGTCGCGGCGCTGCGCAGCGCCACGGGGCCCGACGCGTTCACCGGCTCCATCGGGCGCGGCGTGATCGTTGGCCTGGTGGACACCGGTGTGGACTTCACGCATCCCGATTTCCTGGTGGACGCGCAGGGGCGCTCCCGGATTCTCTTCCTGTGGGATCAGACCCTCACGGGCCCGGGCCCGGGGCTGGTGGGTGCCACGACCTTCGGCTACGGCGTGGAGTGCGTTCAGGCGAGTCTGACCGCCGCCGGGTGCGCCTCGCGCGACAGCGTCGGGCACGGCACGCACGTTCTCGGCACCGCAGCGGGTGACGGCAGCGCCACCGGTGGAGGTCTTCCGGTCGGCCAGTTCGCCGGGGTGGCGCCGGGCGCCGACCTGATCGTCGTCAAGACCTCGTTCCTCACCTCGGCGGTCGTGGACGGCGTCAACTACATCTTCAGCCGCGCGGCGCAGCTGGGCCGCGCCGCGGTCGTGAACCTCAGCCTCGGAGCGCAGTGGGGCCCGCACGACGGCACGCTGCCCGAGGAGGAGGAGCTCGATTCACTGGTAGGCCCGGGCCGGATCGTGGTGGCGGCTGCGGGCAACGAGGGCGACAACCGGAACACGACCCCCGTGTTGAGTACCGACGACCTGCACGCCGCCGCCCACCTCTCCGCCGGCCAGCAAGCCACGTTCACCCTGACGGTGCCCCCGTATGCGGCTGCGACGGGCTCCAACAACGACTTCGTCGTCCTGCAGCTGTGGTACGGGGCGTCCGACACCGTGACGGTCGCCGTCGTCCGGCCGGACGGATCCTCGGTGGCCGCGGGCGCGACCGCGTCGCCGCCGGCGACGGTGACTGAGGACTCTCCGGTGGGCCAGGTCCACATCGAGAACGGGCCGGATTCCGCCGTGGCGCTCTCCGCCGACAACCTCGGCTTCGTCGTGATCGGCGATCTCGGTGGCGGCACCGCGCCGCAGAGCGGCACCTGGACGATTCGGGTGACCAGCCTGGCGGCGCACAGCGGAAAGGCCGCCCACCTGTGGGTGGCGGACGCGGCGCTGGGCACCGGGGGCTCCGCGGCCGGAGTGTCGCTCCTTGGCGGCGCCAGCAACGGTTTCCTGGTGGCGACGCCGGCGTCGGCGACGCGCGTGCTGGCCGTGGGCGCCTACACCACCCGGTTGCAGTGGCAGGACGTGCACGACTCCGCCGAGGCCTACACGAATCGCGAGCGCCTGGGCGACCTGACGTGGTTCTCGAGCCCGGGACCGCGGCGCGACGGCGTCCTCAAACCGGACGTCGCCGCTCCCGGGCAGGGCGTAGCGTCGGCGCTCTCCAGCGCCGCGAATGTGCCCAGCGGACGAGTGATGCGCGACGGCCGCCACTGGATTCTGGAGGGCACGTCCATGGCGGCGCCGTTCGTCACCGGGGCGGTCGCGCTGCTGCTGGAGCGCAATCCGCGGCTCACGCCGGAGGCGACGAGACTCCTCCTGACGGGCGCGGCCCGGGTGGACAGCTTCGCACGCCATCCGTTCGATGGGGGGACCGACGCCTCGCCGAATGCCTCGTGGGGTTACGGCAAGCTCTACGTTCCGGCGGCACTGGACGCGCTGGGCAGCGGCTCCGCCGGCGCGATCAACGTCTCGGAGAATCCGGTTCGCGGTTCCTTCGTCGTGTTCCATTATCCCGGGGCGGCGCGGCGGGTCGGCATCTACACCTTCACCGGCGCCCTGATCCGGGACTTCGCCGCTCCTCCGGCCGGCCGGCTGCAGTGGGATCTGACGGCGGCCGACGGCAGTCCTGTCATCAACGGCGTATACCTCGTGGTCGTGGATCAGGGAGGCTCGATGCTGCGGCGCCGACTGTACGTCGCCCGGAGATCGCCATGATGCGGCACCGGGCGATGGTGCTCGCGCTGACCGCGGGCGCGCTCTGCGGGGTGGTTGCTCGCGTCCGCGCGCAGGCCACCGGCGGGACGGCGGGTGCGGTGCTCGCGCTGCCCGCCACGGCCCGCGCGCTCGGACTGGGCGGCGCGTACGTGGCCGTGGTCGGCGACGCCGGGAGCATCTTCGTCAACCCGGCGGGATTGGCGCCCATCCGGAAGGTGGCGCTGGGCATGAGCTACCAGCGCTATCTGTTCGACTCCTATCTGGTGAGCGGCGACGCCGCGGTGCGGGTGGGCCGGTTTCATCTCGGCATCGGACTGAATGTCCTGAACTACGGACAGGACACCGTCTACCGTCCCGATCCGGCGTTCGGTGGGGACCGCGGCGTGGCGGATCCGGGCGGCGCCATGGTGGGGGCCTACAGCGCGGAGGCGGTCGCTGCGTTCGCGTACCGCTTCGGCATGTTCTCGGTGGGCGGCAGCGCGAAGTACCTGAAGGACCATCTCTCGATCCCGGACACGACGCTGTACGACGCGTCCGGCGTCGGGTTTGACGCGGGGGCGGCGCTGGCGTTCTTCGACATCGCCGCATTCGGCGTCGTAGTGCAGAACATGGGCGGCGACCTCAAGACCAGTACCGGCACGCCGGCGCCGCTGCCTCGGACGATTCGGGCCGGGTTCTCGATCAACATCGTGGATCCGCAGGGCACACCGCGCCTGATGGTCGTCGGCGACTGGGTATCGCCGCGGCACTCGCCGAACTACTACATCCTCGGCGTCGAGGGCGGCGTGGTGTCCGGCGGCGTCGGGCTCCTCGGGAGGGCCGGGTTTGCGATGGGGCGCGCCCCATCGGACCAGCGGTCGCTGGTATTCGGCGGCAGCCTCGTCTTTCATGACCTGCAGCTCGACTACGGATACCAGGGCTTCAGCACGCTGGGCGGCGGCACGTCGCGTTTCGGCCTGAGGTGGGTGCCATAGGGCGCCGGCTGCGCTTGCTCGGGCGCATCGTGACGGCGCTGCTGGCCCTGGTGGTGGTCGGCGGCGCCGTCGCGTGGCTGGTGAGCCGGGACGTGCGGTACGTCGCTCGCGCCGCGGTCGAGGAGGCGCTCATTCTGGCGCGTCGCCGCGCCATCGCCGCGGTGGTCGCCGACCCCGCGACCGACCCCGCGACGCGCGCCAAGCTCGAGCTGGTGCTTGCGGTGCGGGGATTCGCGGCCGACTCGCTGCGGCTCGCGGCGCGCCGGACCTATACCACCTATTCGCGGGTCAGGACCGATACGCTGGTGCTGGTGCTGACGGCGAGCCGCTTCGACCGGCTGGCCGAGTACACGTGGAAGTGGCCGGTGGTGGGGCGGGTGCCGTACGAGGGGTTCTTCGACCGCGCCGAGGCGGTGCGGGAGGCGCGGCGGCTTGAGCGGCGCGGGATGGATACCTACCTGCGCGTTTCCAGCGCTTTCTCGACCCTCGGCTGGTTCAACGATCCGCTGCTCTCGACCATCGTGCGGGAAGATTCAGTGGATCTCGCCGCCACGGTGATCCACGAGATCCTGCACAACACGGTGTGGGTCCCCGGCAGCGTGCCGTTCAACGAGTCGTTCGCGGACTTCGTGGGCTATCGCGGAGCGGAGGCGTTCTTCCGGGCGAGGAACGACGCCCGCAACGCCGCGCGCGCGGTGGCGCGCTGGGAAGACGAGATCCGGCTGCAGCGTTTCTTCGATTCGCTCGCGGTGCGGCTGGAGCGGGTGTATGCGCTGGGGCTTGCGGGTCCGGCGCTCGGCCAGGAGCGGCGGCGGATCTTCGAGGCGGCGCAGGCGGAACTGGCCGGTCCGGTCGGGCGGACGCTGCAGACGATTGACCCGCGCTGGCTGGCGCGGCGACCCCTCAACAACGCGGTGGTCATCGCGCAGCGGTTGTACCGGACCAGGCTCGACGTCTTCGAGGGGCTGCTCGCCGAGTCGCACGGTGATCTGGTCCGCACCATCGCGGACGTGCGCCGCCGGGTGGCGGGTGCGGGCGATCCCTGGGCCGCGCTGGGGGCGGCACCGGCCCGCTAGGCGACGGCGGTTCTCGGTCCGGTCAGGACGGATGCTCCGGTGCCGTGAGCCGTGCCCGCCAGAGCGCCAGCGGGCTGCGCGCCAGCGCGAGGATCTCCGGCTCGACTGCCGCGGCGGCCCGCGACAATGTGAGGGCCCGCGTCACCTGGCGCCGGAGGGCGGTCACGTCCCCCGGGCAGCGCAGCGTCCCGATCACATCGGCCGACTCCGTCACCCCGGGGGCCTGCGCGAGGGCGAAGGCGCAGCCGCTCTTCCAGCGGCCGAGCCTGGCGAGCTGTCGCCCCCACTCCCTGCCTCCGCCATTCCACACCGTGACCACGAGCGGCCGGTCCGCCGGGTCGAGCGCGGCGATGGGCATGACCTGCGCGCCGATCGCCTGCGCCACGGCGGTGGCGAGCGCATCGTCCTCGGCCGTGACTCCGCTGCAAACGACGGGGTGCCACCCGATGGCTTCCACGAGCCCTGCCAGCGAAACGAGGCAGGCGGCCAGCAGCGGCGGCGCATCCGCGGCCCCCGGGGCCGCGCCCGCATCCGCCTCCCGATCCAGGAGGACGGCGCCGAGATCGGCGAACGCCCGCTCCCGCGCGGTGAAGTGCCGCGGCTTCTTTCCGCCCAGCGCGGCGGAGCGGCGGGTCGCCGCGAGCTCGCGCTCGGCTTCGCGCCGCGGCACGTCATGTTCCGCCGACTGCTGCGCGCCCTCGAACGCGACCTCGGCGGCGTCGTATTGGCCGGCCGCGCGCAGGATGTGTCCCCGCAGCATCAGCGTGTCGGTGTGCGGTTCGAGCGCGAAGGCCCGATCCAGCACCAGCAGCGCCCGCGAGTATTCCCCCGACCGGAACGCCGCGTAGGCCAGCTCGTGCCAGGCGAGGGCCAGGTTGCCGTCCCGCTCGATGGCCTCCTCGAGCGCGGCAACGGCGTCCCGGGTCCGGCCCAGCTCCGCCAGGGCGGCGCCCTTGATCGCCCGCGGCATCGCCAGGTCCGGACCGAAATGGTCCTCGGCCCGCAGGGCCAGCTCGAGTGCGTCGTCATACCGCCCGTCCCGCCGCAACAACTCGAACAGCTCGAGCCATCCGGCCCGCAGGTCCGGCTCGGCGGCGATGGCCGCGCGGTAGGCGCGCTCTGCGTCCGCGGCCTTGCCATCGCGGCTGTACCACCGCGCCTTGGCCAGACCTTCCTCTCCCGGCTGGACGCGGAACACGGCGAACGACGAGGTGAGGCGCATAGTAGGGAACGGGAGAAGATACAGGTCGCGGGCGGCAGGGCCAGTCGGTGCCGCGGGTCCGGGTGCTGGCGCCGGCGTGGCGCCGGGCGGTACGTTTAGCGGCACCATGACCACAACTCCCCTGGCAGCATTCGCCGAGCGCGAGCGACTCCGGCTGCTCGCGGACCTCTCGGAATGGCTGAGGATTCCGAGCATCAGCGCGCAGCCCGAACACGCGGCCGATTGCCGGAAGGCGGCGGCCTGGATGGCCGCGCGCCTCCAGCGGCTCGGGTTCCGCGTGGAGACGATCGAGACGGGCGGGCATCCGATTCTGTGGGGCGTGGGCCCGGCGGTGCCGGGCGCGCCGACCGTGCTGTGCTACGGCCACTACGACGTGCAGCCCCCCGACCCGATTGGCGAGTGGATCTCGCCGCCCTTCGAGCCCACGGTGCGCGACGGGAACCTGTACGCGCGGGGCACGGCGGACGACAAGGGCCAGGTGTTCACCGTCATCGCCGCGCTCGAGGCGCTCAAGGCGACGCGCGGTTCGCTGCCGGTCAACATCCACTACCTGATCGAGGGTGAAGAGGAGACCGGCTCGAAGGGCCTCACCGACCTGCTGACGCGGGAGCCGGAGCGGACCCGCGCCGAGGCCGTGCTGGTCACCGACGTCAACATCGTGGCGCCGGGGCGGCCCAGCGTGGACGCCGCGCTGCGCGGCATGGTGCACGCGGAAATCCACGTGCGCACCCTGCAAGCGGACCTGCACAGCGGGCTCTACGGTGGCGCGGCGCCCAACGCCATCGAAACGCTGTGGCATCTCCTGGAGAAGCTCAAGGGCGACGACGGCCGGATCCGGATCCCGGGTTTCTACGACCGCGTGAAGCGGCCCACCGCCGCGGAGCTCAAGGCGTGGCGGTCGCTCCCCGTCAAGGAAAAGGGATTCAAGGAAGAGGCCGGCGCGAAAGGACTCAACGGAGAGAAGAAGTTCAGCTTCCTGGAGCGTGTGTGGTCCCGGCCGACCTTCGAAGTGCACGGCATCGTCGGCGGCTACAGCGGCCCTGGCGTGAAGACCATCGTCCCGCACGTCGCCGAAGCCAAGCTATCGTGCCGCCTGGTGCCGGGCCAGNNTCGTGAAGGCGGTGAAGCGCGCCGCGCCGAAGTACGCCGACGTGAAGGTCACAGTGTTCGCCATGGTGGATCCGGCGCAGACCAAGCTGGATTCCCGCGCGTACCGGGTCCTGGACGAGGCGTTCCGCGAGGTGTGGGGAAGGGGGATCGCGCCGATCCGGAGCGGCGGGTCCATTCCGATCGTG
>PMIK01000296.1 GCA_003157095.1 Gemmatimonadota bacterium
GATGGACGGTTTCGAGTCGAACGAGGGCGTCATCCTGCTGGCGGCGACCAACCGGCCCGACGTCCTGGATCCGGCCCTGCTCCGGCCCGGCCGGTTCGACCGGCAGATCGTGGTGGATGCGCCCGACGTGAAGGGCCGCGAGGGGATTCTGCGGGTGCACGTGCGCAAGATTCCGCTCGGCCCCGACGTCCGCCTCGAGACGCTGGCCAAGGGCACGCCGGGTCTCTCGGGCGCCGATCTCGCCAATCTGGTCAACGAAGCGGCGCTGCTCGCCGCGCGGCGCAACAAGCTCCGGGTGGACATGCCGGATTTCGAGGACGCCAAGGACAAGGTGATGCTCGGGGTGGAGCGGCGCAGCCTGGTGCTGTCCGAGGACGAGCGGAGGCTCACGGCGTACCACGAGGCGGGCCACGCCGTGGTCTCGCTCAACATCCCGGGCCTCGATCCGCTGCACAAGGTCACGATCGTGCCGCGCGGCCGAGCCCTGGGTCTCACGTCGTGGCTCCCCGAGGAGGACCGGCACAACTACACCAAGTACTGGCTCGAGGGACGGCTGGCGTCGTCGTTCGGCGGGCGGGTGGCGGAGGAGTTGGTGTTCGGGCCGGAGAAAGTCACGACCGGCGCCGCCAACGACATTCTGCAGGCCACGGAGCTGGCGCGCCGGATGGTGACGCAGTTCGGGATGAGCGACAAGATCGGTGCGATCGCCGTGGGCGACCGCGAGCAGGAGATCTTCCTCGGCCGGGAGCTTGCGCAGCGGCGGGAGATCAGCGAGCGGACCAGCGAGCTGGTGGACGAGGAGGTCAAGCGTATCATTGACGGGGCCTATCAGCGGGCGCGCGACATCCTCGCCACCCATCGCCCGTCGCTCGATGCGCTCGCCGACGCGCTGCTGGAGCGGGAGACGCTGGAGCGTGAGGAAATCATGGCGGTGGTTTCCGGCCGGCCGCTCCCCCCGCGACGGGAGGCGCCGGTGATCGGCACCCCGGTCGAGACCGCGCCGCCCGCCGGGAAAGACGCGGCACCCGCACAGCTCGGGGTGCCGAAAGAAGCGCCGAGCCCGGCGTGACGGTGACGGCGCTCGCCGGCGGCGTTCCGGCGGCGCTGGCTTCCGCCCTCGCCGCGCGCGGGCTCGAGCCGTCGCACGCCGAGTCACTGGCCGCCGGAGGCGCTCCCGTGGCGCTCCTGGTGGAGCCTCTGGACGACGCGGAAACGACCGCCCTGGTGGGCGAGGCGATGCGGAGCGGTCTCGATTGTCACACGGGCGAGGGCTGGGCGGTCGTGGCCGGGACGCTCGCCCGGCTCGGCGGACTTGCGCGGTCCGGCGGGTCGTCGCGTCTCCCCGAACGCCTCAGCATCGAGTTGGGGCGTTTTCTCATGGATCTCCAGGATCCGCCGCACGCCTGGCGCANNTCCTGGACGTGGGCGGCGAGTCCACCCGTCCGGGCGCGGCGCGGCCCGACGAGGCGGAAGAGCTGCGGCGGGTCGTGCCGGTAGTGCGTCTGCTGGTGGAGCAGATCGGGCTCCCGGTGAGCGTGGACACGCGCCGCAGCCGGGTTGCGGAGGCCGCGCTGGACGCGGGTGCCGAGATCGTGAACGACGTGTCGGGCCTGGCGGATGACGAGCGGATGATGGAGGTGGTGCGGGCCAGCGGCGCCGGGGTCGTGATCATGCACATGCGCGGCGATCCCCGGACCATGGACGCCCGCGCGCACTACCGGGACGTCGCCTCGGACGTGGCGGCCGAGCTGGCCGGTCGCCGGGACCTGGCGGTGGCCGCGGGCATCGCCCGGGACGCGGTCGTGCTCGATCCGGGGCTCGGCTTCGCCAAGCGGCCGGAGCACAACCTCGCCTTGCTGGACCGCCTGGGAAGCCTCACGGCTCTGGGGCACCCGGTGATGGTGGGCCCATCGCGCAAACGCTTCCTCGGCGCCGTCACGGGGCGGCCGGTGGACCAGCGGGATGCGGCGACGGCGGCGGCCTGCGTCGTGGCCCGCATGCGCGGGGCGCGCCTGTTCCGGGTGCACGACGTGGCCACCGCGCGCGAGGCGCTCGCCGTGGCCGATGCCGTGCTCGGGGCCGGGGGAGCGGGAGCCTAGACGATGGACGAACGGTTCCGGCTGCTCCTGCCGCACTGGCGCGACGTGGTGGAGATCCTGATCGTCGCGTACGTCGTGTATCGCGCGCTGCTCCTGGTGGTGGGCACGCGCGCGCTCCACATCCTGCTCGGTCTGGTGCTGCTCGGTGCCGCATACGTGGCGGCCGTGCTGCTCAAGTTCGCGATGATCACCTACCTGCTCGGCGTGGTCTTCACGTACGGCGCGTTCGCGCTGCTCATCGTCTTCCAGCCGGAGCTGCGGGCGGCCCTGGCGCGACTCGGCCAGTCGCGCGTGATGCGCTTCTTCTATCGGGGCCAGTCGCACCAGGTGGCGGAGGAGATCGCCGAAGCGGCTGACCGGTTGAGCCGGGCCGGCACCGGCGCGATCATCGCGGTGGAGGGAGAGGTGGGGCTCGGCGACTACATCACCAGCGGCACGGCGCTCTCCGCGAAGGTGGCGGCCGACCTGGTGACGACGATTTTCACGCCCTACTCGCCGCTCCACGACGGCGCGCTCGTGGTGCGCGGCGATACGATCGTCGGGGCGGGGTGCATCCTGCCGCTGACCCAGTTTCCGGTGGACGACAAGACCCTCGGCACGCGGCACCGGGCCGCGCTCGGGCTCTCGGAAGAGACCGATGCGATGGTCATCGTGATCTCGGAGGAGACCTCCGCGATCTCGGTGGCGCACCGCGGCAGCCTGGAGCGCGGGGTTGGCGTGGCGCGGCTCAAGGAACTCCTGGCGACCGGGCCCTTCGCCCGCGCGGCGGCACCCGGCCTGGCGCCGGTGCCTCCCCTGACCCCGAGCCCCTAGCCCTTCAGCTCTGTTCGCCAGCCCAATGGTGTGATTTCGAATCCCCAACACCCCGGTCACTGACTCCCAGTTGAAGGGCCGGTTATCTTTCAAGGCTGATGAATGCCGCGCCCGTACGGTCGAGGATTGCCGCCGCGGCGGCGCGCGCCGGGCGGTCGCCCGACGACGTGCGGATCGTGGCCGTGACCAAGGGCCATCCCCTTGACCGGGCGAGGGAGGCGGTGGCGGAGGGCCTGCTGGACCTGGGAGAGAACCGGGTGCAGGAGGCGCTGGGCAAGCAGGCGGAATGGCCGGACGCCCCGGTGCGGTGGCACCTGATCGGGCACCTCCAGCGCAACAAGGCCAAGTTGGTCGTCGGGCGCTTCGTCCTGATTCACTCGCTCGATTCGATCCGGCTCGCCGACGCTCTCGAGGCCGCCGCGGCGTCGGCGGGTGTGGTGCAGGACGTGCTGCTCGAGGTGAACGTCGGACGCGAGTCGCAGAAGACGGGCGCGTTGCCCGACGAGGCGCCGCTCCTGCTTGCGCACGCGGTCGCGCTTCCGCACCTGGCGGTCCGCGGCTTGATGACGATTGCGCCGTTCACCGGCGACGTAGCGGTGCAGCGCCGCACCTTTCGGGAGCTGCGCCTGCTGCGGGATTCGCTGGCGACGGCCGACTGCGACCTTGCCGCCCTGAGTATGGGCATGTCGGGCGATTTCGAGGTCGCCGTGGAAGAAGGGGCGACGATGGTGCGCCTCGGTACGGTTCTCTTTGGGGAGCGTACGTCATGACCGACGACGTGTTCCGCCTGACACCGCTGGACCTGCGGAAGCAGGAGTTCCGGAAGGTGATGCGCGGCTTCGACCCGGCGGAGGTGGACGACTTCCGCGTCCGGGCCGCGGACGAGCTGGAACGGGTGGTGCGCGAGCGCCTGGCGCTCGAGGAGAAGCTGAAGCAGCTGCAGGAGCAGCTCGCGACCTTCAAGGAGCGTGAGAAGGCGATGAACGACGCCCTGGTCGCAGCGCAGCAGCTGCGGGCCGAGACGCGCGAGCAGGCGGAGCGCGAGGCTAAGATAATTGTGCGGGAGGCCGAGGCCGAGGCCGAGCGGCGCGTGGACCGGGCGCGGCGCGAGCTCGAGCGCCTGGAAACGGCGGCCCAGAACCTCGCGCGCCAGAACCACGCGTATCTCGCGGTGCTGCGCGGCCTGGTGGAGCGGCAGAAGGCTGAACTCGACGCGATGGCGGACGCGCAACCCGCGCCGTTCGGCAAGGTGGCGGGGGCGATCCAGCCGGCGGAGCCCGCCGAGGGCGAGCGGACCCGCGAGGGCCGCAAGTCCTCTCCCAAGTGGATCAAGAACATCGTCGAGGAGTGAGCGACGCGGCGGTTCATCGCGCCGCCGACGCGGTGCGCGCCCGGCACGCGCGCCCGCCGGAGGTGGCCATCATCCTCGGCACGGGGTTGGGCGGACTCGGCCGGGAGCTCGCCGTTCAGACGGAGATCCCCTACCAGGACATCCCGGGCTTTCCGCTCGCGACGGTGGAGTCGCATGCGGGCCGGCTGCTGTGCGGCACCCTCGGCGGCCGCTCCGTGGTGGCCATGGCCGGGCGGTTTCATCGCTACGAGGGCTACGCCTTGCAGCAGGTCGCGTTCCCCGTCCGGGTGCTGCGCGCACTCGGCGCGCGTATCCTGATGATCTCCAACGCATGCGGCGGGTTGCATCCGCTGTGGTCGCCGGGAGACCTCGTGCTGCTCACGGACCACATCAACCTGCTGGGCGACAATCCGCTGGTGGGGCCGAACGATGAACGGGAGGGCCCGCGCTTTCCCGACATGTCGGCCCCGTACGACGCGGAGCTCGGCCGGCTCGCCCGCGCCGTGGCTCTGGAGCGGCGCATCACCCTGCGCGAGGGCGTGTACGCCGCCGTGGGAGGCCCCAACCTCGAGACGCGGGCGGAGTACCGGATGCTGCGCTTCAGCGGCGCCGACGTGGTCGGCATGAGCACCGTGCCCGAGGTGATCGCCGCCGTCCACGCGGGGATGCGGGTGCTCGGCATCTCCATCGTCACGGACATGGGGCTCGCCGATGCGCTCGAGCCGGCCGACATCCAGAGGATCATCCGCACCGCGGCCGAGGCGGAGCCGCGGCTCACGACGGTGTTCCGTGGCGTGATGGAGCGGCTCGCCGCGTGAGCGCCGACCGCTACCTCCCGCTTGCGGCTTCCGCCACGGATCCCGACGCGCTGGAGCGGGACCTTCTGGCGCGCTGGAAGACCGAGGACCTGTTCCACGAGACCCAGCGCCGCACCGCCGGAGGCAAGCCCTTCGTCTTCTACGAGGGCCCGCCGACCGCCAACGGGCGCCCCGGCATCCACCATGTGGTGGCGCGCACCATCAAGGACCTGGTGTGCCGCTTCCAGGTGATGCACGGCCGCCGCGTGGGCCGCA
The DNA here is from genome assembly GCA_003157095.1 of Gemmatimonadota bacterium. Classification (GTDB taxonomy): domain Bacteria; phylum Gemmatimonadota; class Gemmatimonadetes; order Gemmatimonadales; family JACORV01; genus Fen-1245. Next base: position 5,337 of record PMIK01000296.1, read on the forward strand.
TCGCGGGCTGGGACACGCACGGCCTGCCGGTCGAGATCGAGGTCGAGCGGCAACTCGGGCTCAGCGGGAAGATGGACATCGGCGACGGCCCCGGCGCGAAGGTCTCGGTGGCGGAGTTCAACCGGCTGTGCCGGGAGAGCGTCTGGAAGTACAAGGCGGAGTGGGAGTCGCTCTCCGACCGGATCGGCTACTGGCTCGACTACGACCACCCATACGTCACCTACACCGCGACGTACATCGAGTCGGTGTGGTGGTTGCTGCTGCAGCTCCACGACAAGGGACTGCTGGTCAAGGGGCACAAGGTCCTCCCCTACTGCCCGCGGTGCGGCACGACGCTGTCGAGCCACGAGCTCGCCCTCGGCTACGACACGGCGAAGGACCCATCCGTGACGGTGCTGTCCCCGCTGGAGGGGG
>PMIK01000094.1 GCA_003157095.1 Gemmatimonadota bacterium
ATGATGGCGAAGTGGTACCACAGGGCGAGGCCCGAGCCCTTCACGACGCGGCCGAGGATCGCGGCCATCCCCACGGCGAGGCTCGGCGCGCCGCCGGTCCGCGAAAGCAGCGTCGCCTCGCCCATCTGGCGCGCCAGAGCCTCCATCTGCCCGGGGTGGAGGGTGAACCCCCACTGGCCGATCACCCGGGCGGCGCTCTCCGTCGTGGGCCCGAGCGTGCTTGCCGGGACGTTCATCGCGAAGTAGACGCTGGGCTCCAGGGTGGCGGCGGCGATGACCGCCATGAGCCCCACGAGCGATTCCATGAGCATCGCGCCATAGCCGATCAGCCGCGCATCACTTTCTCGAGTCACCATCTTCGGCGTAGTGCCGCTCGCCACCAGCGCGTGGAACCCCGAAATGGCGCCGCACGCGATGGTGATGAAGGCGAAGGGGAACACCTTCCCGGCGAACACAGGCCCCGTCCCGTCAATGAACTGCGTCAGCGCGGGCATCCGGGTCCGTGGCAGGATCAGGAAGATCGCCACGGTCAGCGCCAGAACCGTACCGATCTTGAGGAAGGTCGAGAGGTAGTCCCGCGGCGACAGCAGCAGCCACACCGGTAGCACCGAGGCGAAGAAGCCGTACACGATCATCGCCCAGGACAGGCCGGTGCCCGACCAGGTGAACCAACGCGACCAGGTGGGATCGAGCGAGACCCAGCGGCCCGCCACCAGCGCCGCCAGCAGCAGCGCGATGCCGATGGCCGAGGCCTCCAGCACGTGTCCCGGCCGGAGGCTGCGCATCCACCACCCCATCAGCAGCGCGATGGGGATGGTGCACGCGATGATGAACAGCCCCCAGGGGCTCGCCTTCAGCGCGTTGACCACGACCAGCGCCAGCACGGCGAGGAGGATGATCATGATGGCCAGGATGGCGATCATCGCCGCCATACCGGCCACGGGGTTGATCTCTTCCTTGGCCATCTGGCCGAGCGATTTCCCGTCCCGGCGCATGGACGCGACCAGGATGGTGAAATCCTGCACGGCGCCGCCCACAACCACGCCCGCGATGAGCCACAGCGTGCCGGGGAGGAACCCGAACTGCGCCGCCAGCATGGGCCCGATCAGGGGGCCCGCGCCGGCAATCGCGGCGAAGTGGTGCCCGAACAGCACCCACTTGTTGGTCGGCACGAAGTCGCGGCCGTTGTTGAACCGCTCCGCCGGCGTGGCCCGGTGATCGTCGAGGGCGAACACCCGAACAGCGAGGAACCGCGAATAGAAGCGGTAGGCGATCACGTAGCTCGCGATCCCTGCGGCGAGTATCCACGCCGCACTGATGCTCTCCCCACGCGACAGCGCGAGCACGGCGAAGCCGGCGGCGGCGACAGCCGCCACGGCGATCCAGACGATCGGAGCCAGGTATCGGCGCATCTTGAGCGCTAGCATAGCCTTGGGCCGTCGCGAGAGTCAATGAGGCCACCTTGCCACTCCCCCAGGGTGCGGATATGTTCGCGCCGTGCCGAAAGCCCATTCCGACGCCGTCTCCGCACTCCTCGACGAGGTCGCGCACCAGGAGCAGCCGCAGCCCGTCGGCGCGAAGGCGGATCTCAAGGGCCGGGGCGCGATTGTCACCGGCGCCGCGACCGGCATCGGCCGGGCGGTGGCGCTCGAATTCGCACGCCGAGGTTGCGGAGTGGCGTTCAATTACGTCGAGCTCCCCGGGCGCGACGTCGCGGTGCAGGCGGCCATGACCGAGGCCGTGCTGAAGAGCCTCAACGTGCCGGTCTTCTGCGACCGGTGCGACGTGCGCAGGAAGGACGAGGTGGACCGCTTCGTCCAGGCCGCCAACAACGCTCTGGGCGGCGTCCAGATCCTGGTCAACAACGCCGGCATCTCGCGAGACGCGGCGCTGTGGCGGATGGATGACACGGCCTGGCAGGACGTGGTGGAGACCAACCTGACCGGCGCGTTCAACATGATTCGCTCGGTCGCACCGCTGTTCCGCGCTCAGCACTACGGCAAGATCGTCAACGTAGCCGCCGTGCAGGCCATGATCGCGGGCTTTGGCATCGCCAACTATGCCGCGTCCAAGGCGGGTCTCATCGGTCTGACGCACGCGGCCGCCGTCGAGCTGGGACCCGCGAACGTGAACGTCAACGCCGTCGCGCCGGGGTTTGTGAAGACGGAGTTGACCCAGCACCTCTCGGAGGAACTGGTCGCCCGCGCGCGCGGCAACACGCCGCTGGGTCGCCTCGCCGAGCCCGACGACGTCGCCCAGGTCATCGCGTTCCTCTGCACCGACGCCGCGCGCCACATCACCGGCGAGGTCATCCGCGTGGACGGAGGCCAGACCCTGGGTTAGTTTTCCTGGCTGTCGCTCCACGACTACCCCATCGGTGGTTCTAATGTCGCATAAGTTTCGCTACGCTGTCGCGTTGGTGACATTACTTTCAGTTGTCGGCTGTGGAAGGTCCCAGCGCTCCGCCACGCCTGAGGATCCATTCCAGGCTATCGGCATCGCTCCTCTGCCTGTTGAGGCTCTGGCGGGCGGCAGCGTGCTCATATTGCCAATCGGCGCGCTGGTGCTGAGCGATTCGGCGGCTGTGAATCCCGACCTCGTGGCTCGGCGATATGGCCTTGCGGCGGTGGCCGGGGCCGATCTCGACAGCGCGCTCAGGCGCGGGGCGCCGGGGGTGAAGTGGCTCGGACTGGCCGAGCAGCGGCACGCGCTGCGGATGGCGCCGGCCCTGGGCATTGACCCCGCTCGCCTGGAGACCGACTACCTCCTGAATCCGCGCGTCGAGTCCATGGTTGACCCGCTGTGGGCGCAACTGCGAACGCTGACGGCGCTGATGGACACGCGGACGGCAGTGGCGCCGGCGGGAGTGCGGATAGATCGCCGTGGCGGCGGCTATGCTTCGGAGTACGTGCTCGTTCTGGTGGACGCACGGAGCGGGAAGGTGCTGGGGCGGGGCCGTACGGTGGGGCCGGTGGCCGCCACACCCGAAGCGGCGCTGTCGAGCGGCGCTGCGGCGACGGTGCCCCCCCCCGCGAATCGCTAGGGCCCGCTGCGATGACCCATCGTGTGACGCTGATCCCCGGCGACGGCATCGGCCCCGAAATCACGGCTGCCACGATCCACGTGCTGGAGGCCACCGGCATCCGATTCTCCTGGGACCAGCAGGCGGCAGGAGCGGAGGGCATGGAGCGGCGGGGAGAGCCGCTTCCCGATCCCGCGATCGAGTCCATCCGGTCCACCGGTGTCGCGCTCAAGGGCCCGCTCGCGACGCCGGTCGGGCCGGGCCATCGCTCGGTGAACGTGGCGCTCCGAATGGAGTTCGATCTCTTCGCCAACCTCCGGCCCGTGAAGACGATCATTCCCGGCCGGTGTTATGAGGACATTGACCTGGTGATGGTGCGGGAGAACACCGAGGGGTTGTACGTCGGGGTCGAGCACTTCGTGGCGATCGGCGACGACCCGAGGGCGGTGGCGGAATCCACGGCCGTGGTGACGCGCCTGGGCTGCGAGCGGATCGTCCGCTACGCCTTCGAGTACGCGCTCGAGCACGGCCGGAAGCTGGTGACCCTGGTGCACAAGGCGAACATCCTCAAGATGGCGAGCGGCCTGTTTCTGGAGGCGGGGCGGGCGGTGGCGCGGGAATACGAGGGGCGGATCGGGTTCAACGACCGGATCGTGGACAACGCGGCCATGCAGCTGGTGCTGCACCCGCAGCAGTTCGACGTGATCGTCACCACCAACATGTTCGGCGACATCCTCTCCGACGAGATGGCTGGGTTGGTGGGCGGGCTCGGCCTCGCGCCCGGCGCGAACATCGGGCCGAAGACCGCCATCTTCGAGGCGGTGCACGGGACGGCGCCGGACATCGCGGGGCGCGGCCTCGCCAATCCCGCGGCGATGATGCTGAGCGCGAGCCTGATGCTGGACTACCTGGACGAGCATGAAGCGGCCGAGCGGGTCCAGGACGCGGTCATCCGTTCCATCCGCGACGACGACGTGCTCACGCACGATCTGGGCGGGGAAGCGACGACGTCCGAATTCGCGGACCACGTGGCCAAGATGGTGAGAGGGTGACGGAATGACAGAAGACAGGGAAGTTGCCAGACGGCAAAGTGGGCAGTGGTTACCAGCCGTAAGCCGCAAGACGGGTTCGCTGATTGGGATGCTTGCCGCTGCACTGTCTCTGATCTCCGGCGTCCTTCGGGCCCAGGAGACCAGCCTGACCATCTATCAGGATGGTCGGGTCGTGGTGCGGCGGACGATTCCGGCGCCGGTCCCGCGTGGAACCAGCACGCTCGGCGTGGATCTGGGGACCCGGAACGTGGACCCCGGCACCCTCGTGGCCCTGGACGACGGCGTGGAGATCCGCGGGGTCACGGTGTCGGCCGCCAGCGGGCCGGAGGCCGCGCTGAGGCGGGCGGTCGGGCAGGATCTCGACTTCATGATCCTGCGCAGCGACTCGTCGCCGCGGTTCGTGCGCGGCACGCTGCTCTCGCTCGATCCGCAGACGGTGCGGGTGGACGGGCGCGTGATCTACATGTTCCCGGGAGTGCCGGCGTTTCCGGATTCCCTCGTGGCCCTGGCGCCGCGGGTCGATCTCACCGTGGATGCGGCGCGCGCGCAGCGTTCGCTCCGGCTCGCGTATCAGGCGGACGGCGTGCAGTGGCGTGCGTCGTACAGTCTGGTGGTGCCGCGCGGCCCGGGCGCCAGGAGCCGGATAGCCGGCCTCGCCACGATTGAGGACCCTGGGGCACTCACGTTCCAGAGGGCCGAGGTCCAGCTGCTGGCGGGCGACGTGCGGAGGAACGGCGGCGTATCGAGGCCGGGATACGCCGAAGGGGCCGTCATGATGCGCGCGACCGCGGCCCCCGCGGCGCCTGCCGAGGAAGCGATTGGTGAGACTCACTTGTACACGCTGGCCGGCGCCGTGGATCTCCTGCCGGGGCAGAGCGAGACCGTCGCGCTCTTCGCGCCAGCCGACGTTGCGGCGGAGCCGGAATACCTCCTGCGTCACTCGCAGTACTTCTTCCAGGTGCAGCAGGGCCAGCCCGAGCAGGACCTGCACGCCGAAGTGAGCTACCTGGTGCGGCGCCCGAGGGGCACGATGTTCGGCGACACACCGCTGCCGGCCGGCACGGTGCGGGTACTGTCGCCCGACTCGGCCGGACGGCTCCAGCTCCTGGGCGAAGCGCAGATCCAGCACACGCCCGCGGGGCGGGAGCTGCACCTGACGACCGGCACCGCGTTCGACGTCACAGCCCAGCGCGCCCAGGTCAGCTTCGAGCTCAGCGGCAAGAACTCATCCGTATCGTCGTATCGGGTCAGCATCCAGAACGCGAAGAACGACCCGGTCACGGTGCAGGTGCTCGACCAGTTCTCCGGGGAGTTCGAGGTGCTCTCCAGCAGCGTGCCCGCCGAGCGGCTGAGCGCCTCCAGCGTGCGCTTCCCGGTCGTCGTGGCGGCGGGCGGCGAGGCCACGCTCGAGTACCGGGTGCGCGCGCGCTGGTGACCACGCTCGTCCACCTCTCCGACATTCACTTCGGCGGACTGGCCGACATCGCAGCCGTCGAGGCGGTCGAGGAGCGGCTCCCCGCGCTACACCCCACCGCGATCATCGTTTCGGGCGACTTCTGCCAGCGGGCGCGGGCGGGGGAATTCCAGCGGGCGCGGGCCTTTCTGCGCGCGGCGGCACGCATCGCGCCGGTGCATACGGTGGCCGGGAATCACGACGTCCAGTGGTGGCGCGAGCCGTTCGACATTCCGCTCCTGGGCCGGGCGCGCCTGGCCAAGTACCGGCGGTACGTGGCGGACGATGTGGCCCCCGCGCTGACGGTGGACGGCGCCGTCATTTGCGGCGCCGCTTCGGCGCACGGCCTGTCGTGGGGCTCGATGACGTGGAACCCTCGCGACCTGACGGTCAGGGGGAACCTGCCGCGGGCGGAGCTGGCCCGGGCGGCCACGGTGTTCGCCCGCGACAGCGGGGCGCTGCGCGTGCTGGTCGTTCACCACAACGTGCTCAAGGGACGCATCTCCNNTCGTCTCGACGGCGGGCACGCTCTCGACCCGCGGCCGCAACCACCGGCCGCCGAGCTTCAACGTCCTGCAGGTGACGTCCGCTGCGATCCGCGTGGAGATACACGGGTTCGAGCGTGGTTCCGGCACCTTCACGGTGCTCGAAGGGCGGGACTTTGCTCGATAGGTTGCTGCCCCGCTGGCTGCGACCGGGTGCCCGCCGCCCGGAGCCGGAAGCTCAGCAGGCGCTGCGGTTCCGGATGCCCGAGGAGAGGCTGCTGGCGCGCCGGCTCGAGTTGCTCGGCCTGCATACGGTGGAGGGGATCCGGGTGACGGACAACCGCAGCGTGATGGTCAGCCTCTCGCCCAGGGGCGTGCTGCGCATCCATCGAGGTTACGCGCGCGCGCCGGATCGGATCCTCAAGGCGGTCGTGCGGTTCGTGGCGCCGCGCACTCCGCGCGCCCTGCGGCGCGCCGCGGAGCACGAGATCCTCTCGTTCCGGCCGGAAGACCACGCGATCGGGCCTGCGCGCCGCCGGCGCTCCGGCGACCGCGCCCAGCCCGGGGACGTCGAACGAATCGAGCGCCTTGCGCAGTTGTTCGCGGAGCATAACGGACGCCATTTCGGCGGCTCACTTCCGGCGTTGCCGTTCCGGCTCTCGGGGCGGATGCGCACCCGGCTCGGGCAGCTGTGCATTCGGCACGAGACCGGCGAGCCGTACGAGATCACCTTGAGTCGCGGGCACATTGACCGGCACGGCTGGGCGGAAGCCTCGCACACCCTGCTGCACGAGATGATCCATCTGTGGCAGCACCAGAGCGGCCACGCCGTGGATCACGGTCCCACCTTCCGCCGGAAGGCGGAGGAGCTGGGGATCGCGGGGTCGGCGCGCCGCACGGTGCGCGCGAGGGCGAGTCGCGACCGCGCCGCCCGGATAGACTGATCCACCTCATCCAGGAAGCCCATGGCTCCGCGTTTCGAGGGCGTTGATTTCTACGATGTCGGCTCGCTGCTCTCCGAGGAGGAGCGCGCGGTCCGGGACACCGTCCGGCAGTGGGTGGACGACCGGCTGCTGCCCGTCATCAACCAGCACTACCTGGAGGGCCGGTTCCCGCTCCAGCTGGTGCCGCAGATGGCGGAGCTGGGGCTCTTCGGCGCCAACCTGCCGGAAGAGTACGGCTGCGCCGGCCTCAACAACGTCGCGTACGGCCTGATCATGCAGGAGCTGGAGCGCGGCGACTCCGGCGTGCGTTCCTTCGCGTCGGTGCAGGGCGCGCTGGTGATGTATCCCATTCACGCGTTCGGCTCCGAGGAGCAGCGCAAGACCTGGCTCCCGAAGATGGCGTCGGGCGAGGTGATCGGCTGCTTCGGGCTCACGGAGCCGGACTTCGGCTCCAATCCGGGCGGGATGATCACCACGGCGCGGGAAGCCGCAGGCGGCTGGGTGTTGAACGGCGCCAAGATGTGGATCACCAACGGCTCGACGGCCAAAGTGGCGATCATCTGGGCCAAGACGGGGGCGCTCGACGACGCCTCGAGCATCCGCGGCTTCATCGTGCCGACCGACACGCCGGGCTTCAGCGCGAAGGACCAGAAGGGCAAGCTGTCGCTCCGGGCGTCGGATACTTCCGAGCTGGTGCTCGAGGACGTGAAGCTGGGGAAGGACGCGCTGCTGCCGGGCTCGAAGGGGCTCAAGAGCCCGCTCAGCTGCCTGACGCAGGCGCGTTACGGCATTGCGTGGGGCGCGGTGGGTGCCGCGATGGGGTGCTACGACGAGGCGCTGCGCTACGCCAAGCAGCGGGTGATGTTCGGGAAGCCCATCGCCGGCTTCCAGCTGCAGCAGCAGCGGCTGGTCGAGATGTTGAGCGAGATCACCAAGGCTCAGCTGCTCGTGCTGCAGCTCGGCCGGCTCAAGGACCAGGGCAAGGCATCGCCGCAGCAGGTATCGCTGGCCAAGCGCAACAACGTGGACATGGCGTGCGACATCGCCCGCGAGGCGCGCCGGCTGCTGGGCGCGAACGGGATTCTGGCGGAGTACTCGGCGATGCGGCACCTGGCCAACCTGGAGAGCGTGTACACCTACGAGGGCACGCACGACATGCACACGCTGATCCTGGGCGAGGAGATCACCGGGATCGGCGCGTTCGAGTGACGTCCATTCCGAGCGAGGGCGGCGAGTGAAGATCGCGGTCTGCATCAAGAGGGTCCCGGATACGGAGACCCGCATCCGGATCGCCGGCGACGGCGCCTCGATTGACGAGACGGGCGTCAAGTTCATTATCAACCCGTACGACGAGTTCGCGGTCGAAGAGGCGCTGCAGCGCCGGGACAAGGCGGGCGGCGGCGAGGTGGTGGTGATCGCCCTCGGCCCCGACGCGGGGCAGGAGACGATCCGCAGCGTGCTGGCGATGGGCGCCGACCGTGGGGTGCTGCTCAAGGCCGAGCGGATCCCGGCTGACGCGCTGGCGGTCGCCAAGGCGCTGGCGGCGGAACTCAAGGACGGCGGCTACGACCTGGTGCTGTTCGGTAAGATGGCGGCGGACGACTACCACCACGGCGTGGGACCGATGGTCGCCGAGTTGCTGGACCTGCCGTGCGTCACCGCGATCTCGAAGCTGGAGCTGGAGGGCGGGAAGGGCGTCGCGGAGCGGGAAATCGAGGGCGGAGTGGAGGTCGTGGAGTTCGCGCTTCCTGCCGTACTGACGGCGGAGAAGGGGCTCAATACGCCGCGCTATCCGGCCCTGAAGGGAATCATGGCGGCGAAGAAGAAGCCGATCGAGATCAAGCCGGCGGCGCTGGGAGAGGCGCGGGCCATCGTGACGTCGCTCAGCCTGCCGCCCGACCGGAAGGCGGGGCGGATCGTGGGCGAGGGCCCCGACGCGGTGCCCGAGCTGGTACGGCTGCTCCGCACGGAAGCGAAGGTGCTCTGATGAACGTCCTTGCGGTGACGGAGCAGCGCGACGGCGCGCTGCGGAAGACCAGCCACGAGGTCGTGTGGGCGGCGCGCCTGCTGGCCGACGCGATGGGCGGCACGGTGGACGCTCTGGTGCTTGGAGCGCCTGGCATGGATGCGGCTGGGGCAAAGCTGGGGGAAGCGGGCGCGGATCGCGTGCTGGTGGCGGAGGACGCGAGCTTCGTGAAGTACGCGCCTTGCGGTTACGCGGCCACGGCGGCGGCGGTGGCCAAGACGGGCGGCTACGGAGTCGTGCTGGTCGCCGCAACGGCGGGCGGCAGAGACCTCGCGCCACGGATCGCGGCGAGGCTCGATGCGCCGCTCGCGACCGATGCCACGGGCGTGAGCTTTGCCGATGGCAAGGTGACGGCCTCGCGGCCGGTGTACGCCGGCAGGGCGATCCAGCAGCTCAGGTTCGACGCGCCGGTGGCGGTGATCTCGCTGCGGCCCAACACGTTTGCGCCCGGGAGCGCGGGCAAGGCCGGCACCGTCTCGAAGGTCGCGGCGGTCACCGCCGCGCGGGTTGTGGTGCGCGAGGTGAAGGCCGCGGAGCCGGGCAAGCTCGACGTGGCGGAGGCCTCGGTCGTCGTCTCCGGCGGCCGCGGGCTCAAGGGGCCCGAGCACTTCGCGCTGATCGAGAACCTGGCCAGGGCGTTCGGGAGCGCGGCGGTCGGCGCGTCGCGGGCGGTGGTGGACGCGGGCTGGCGGCCGCACGCGGAGCAGGTGGGGCAGACGGGGAAGACGGTGAGCCCGCAGCTCTACGTCGCGGTGGGCATCTCCGGCGCGATCCAGCACCTTGCGGGGATGCGCACGGCCAAGGTCATCGTGGCGATCAACAAGGACAAGGACGCGCCGATCTTCCAGGTGGCCGACTACGGGATCGTGGGCGACCTGTTCGAGATCGTGCCGCGGCTGACCGAGGAGATCGCGAGAGCGAGGGCGGGCTAACTCTTCATCATTGGGTCTTGACCAGTGCCCGCAGCACGTTGGCGGCCTCGGCGAGGAATGGCTGGATTTCCTCGGGCTTGCACCGCCTGGCCGTGCGGTAGACGGCGAGCGAGCCGCCGAACGACTCCACGGACCAGCCCGGGTTCTGGGCGAAGAAACCGAGCGCGTCGGCCCCGAATGCGGCGCGAATCGCGCTCTCGTCGGGTCCGCGCAGCACGTAGTGCTTGGAGAATTCCTCGCTCGCCTCGAAGTCAATGTCCTGGTAGCCGAACAGCGCGCCGATCCTGTGCCAGAAATGCTCGGGAGCGAAGGTGAATTCGGGCAGGCCCGTCGCGACGCCCCGGAAAACCGCGACCGTCTGACGGCAGGTGCGCGAGTCCTTGCCGCCGCCGGCCGTGTACTGATAGTCGAGCAGCGTGACCTGGGTGTCTCCGGATTTCCCCTCCATCAGGTTGCGCCCCATCTTCCTGCGACCATGCCGGAAGAGATGGAAATTGCCCAGCCCGGCCACGCTGGCTTTGGGCACCTTGTCGAGGTAGCTGAGGCCGAGCGTGAGCGCGACCTGCGCCAGCGCGCCGCGCCGCTTCCTCTCTGCGATGACCGAGAGGTAGACCACCACGCCCCCGCCGACGACCGCCAAGGCCGCGAACGCGAGGGGCACCATCGCTGGGCTCATGGCCGCTCCTTCAGAGCTGCGTTTCCATGATCAGCCGGATGAGATCGGCGTAGGCAGCCGTCTCGACGCTCGCCTGACCGGTCGCGGGATCGGTCCGCACGTGCCATTGCAACAGCTCCGACAGCTCCATCGCCTCGTCGTCCGAGAGGTGCAGGCGATAGCGCGGCGGCGACACGCCCGGCTCGGGCCGAGCGGCGTCAATGTCCTTCTGGACGTCGTTCGGGATGTGCTTGGCCTGCTTCAGCGCGTCGAGCATTTCCTGGTTGAGCCGAATCTCCATGCTGCCTCCAGTACCTTCCTCACTTCATCACCTTCCCGCTATACCGGCGGCTCCGCCGTCAGGGTTCGCGAATCGTCCAGCAGCAGGGCTTTCACCTCCGACTCCGCAGGCAGCTCCTCGACCTCTTCGGGCACGATGAGCAGCGCGTTCGCCTTCGTCATCGAGGTGAGGATGCCCGAGCCCTGGGGGCCGGTGAGCCTCGCCCGCCAGCCGTCCGCGGTTTCGCGCGCCACGGCGCGCAGGAAGTGCGTGAGGCGGCCCGGTGTCTGGAGCGGCTCGTCCGTGACCGCGCGCACGGTGCGCCGATGGAGCAGCGTGTGTCCCTGCATCTTTCTCACGGCCGGCCGCACGAACAACTCGAAGCAAACCATGGTCGAGACGGGGTTGCCGGGCAACCCGACCCACGGTACGCCACGCACGATCCCGAATGACGTGGGCGAGCCGGGCCGCATGCGGACCTTGGTGACCACCATCCGGCAGCCCAGTTCTTCCAGGACGCTGCGGATATAGTCGTACTCGCCGACGCTCACACCCGCCGTCGAGACGATGAGATCGCAGCTAGCGATGCCGCGCTCCATCTTCTCGCGCACGCTGGCCGGCGTGTCGGCGGCGATGCCGAGCGGGACGGGGATCGCACCCGCGAGGCGGATCAGGCCGTCGAGCGTGTAGCTGTTGGACGAGGCCGTCTTGCGCCCGGCCAGGATCGCATCGGCCTCGTCGAGGTCCGCGATCTCATCCCCCGAAGCCAGGATGCCGACCCGGGCGCACCGCCGCACCCGGACCCGGGCGCGCGCGATCGAGGCCAGCACGCCGATGTGCGCGGGCCCGAGTGGCGTACCGGTATCGAGCACGCGCGCGCCACGCTTGAGATCCTCTCCCGCGAACCGCACGTTGCGCCCGGCGTCCCGGTCGTCCAGGACGGACACCACGGCACCGTCGAAGCTGGTGTCCTCCTGCCGGATGACGCCGTCCGCGCCATCGGGAAGCGGAGCGCCGGTGAAGACGCGCGTCGCCTCGCCCGCGCCAATCGGCCGGGTCGGGACCGCGCCCGCCCGCACCTCCTCCAGCACCCGGAGGCGGTGGGGGGCGCCGTTCGCCGCGCCCCGGACATCGCCGGAGCGCACGGCGAAACCGTCCATCGCGGAATTGGTCCGCGCCGGGACCGTGAGCGGAGAGTCCACGTCCTCGGCGAGCACACGTCCCAGCGCTTCGCCGAGCGCGACCTCCTCCGCCGCGAGCACGCTCACTCCGGCGACGACGAGGTCCATTGCCTCCCGGGCGCTGTTCACCGCCCGCGTCCGCCTGCGCGGCTGAAGTTGGCCAGCCGCTCGACGATCTGGTCCTGCGCGGCCTCCACCACCCGCTGCGGCACCGTGAAGCCGTTCGCCAGGAGGACGAACAGCAGCACCTCGCCGTCGGCCGAGCGCACGTAGCCGGAGAGGGAGCGCACGTTGCTGAGCGAGCCGGTCTTGGCGTGCGCGTTTCCCGCGGCCCGGGTGCCCTTGAGTCGTCCGGCGAGCGTACCGTCTACGCCCGCGACGGGGAGGGCGTCGAACAGCGGCGCGAAGTCGGGCCGCCGGTACATCGCCTCCAGCACCAGTGCGACGGCCTCGGGCGCCACGTAGTTGTAGCGGGAGAGGCCGGAGCCGTCGGCCAGTACGTACGCATCCGGCGGCACGCCGAAGCCGCTCAGCACCTCGCGGACCACCGCCCGGCCGCTGTCCATCGAGCCGACGCCCTTGACCTGCGCGCCGAGGGTGCGCAGCAGCGTCTCGCCGATCTGGTTCTGGCTGGGCTTGAGGAACAGGGGCAGCATGGCGCTGAGCGGAGGCGACTGCCAGGTGAACAGCGTATCGGTGGTCGAATCCGCGGTGAGCGTATCGCCGCGCACCGCCACGCCGGCATCGCCGAGCACCTCACCGAGCGCGGAAACGAAGTAGCGCGCGGGATCCGGAACCGACACGGGCAGGCGCGCCATGGGGCGTCCCGCCGACAGGCGCCCCGAGAGCGTGACCGAGTCGCTGAACGGCGCGCGGCTCCAGGTGAGCTGGTGGACGTTCGAGTCGGCTGGCGCGGTGGTCGCCGTGTTGAACAGGCGCAGCGGGGCGTGGCGCGGGAGCAGCGCGGCACTCACCGGCTGGCCGGGCGCCGACCCGGCGGTGGCCTCGATCCAGGCAACGTCGTCGTCGAGCTGGAGGGCGCCGACCGGCGCCGAGTAGGCCGCGTCGAGGTCGTCCCACGCCCAGCCGGGGCCGAGCGGCGGGTCGGTGAAGAGCGACGCGTCGCCGAGGACGCGCCCCCGCACCGCGCGGATGCCGCGCGCGCGCAGCGAATCCGCCCAGGAGCGCAGTGGCCCGAGCGGATCGGCCCCGGTAGACGCGTCCGCGGCGAGCGTCGGGTCGCCGCGACCGACCACGACGACGTCGCCGATGAGCGTGTCCGCGCGTCGCGCGCCGCGGGCGAGAACCGGCGTGTGGTAGCGGAAGTCGGCGCCGAGACGTACCAGCGCGGCCGACGCGATCAGCAGCTTGAGGTTGGATGCCGGGAGGAATAACCGCTCGCCGTTACGCCGGTAGAGCACCTGGCCGTTGTCGAGCGACTGGATGACGACGCCCCACGACGCCCGGGCGAACGCCGGTTCGGCGAGCGCGCTGTCCACTTCGGCCGCGAGGGCGGCCACCTGCGGGGAGAGAGGGCGCACGGCGCCGCGGGCGGCGCAACCGGCCAGGAGCAGCGCCGCGAGCGGGCGCCCGGCGCGCCTCAGCGCGCGCCCTGGGACACGAGGTCTACGAGCCGGTAGAGCCAGTTGGTGTCGCTGAACCGGAGGACCGGGATGGACGCCCGGTAGTCGGTCGCGTCGGTGACCAGGGCGATGTACTGCGCGGCCTCGGGCGCCGCGGGATCATACAGCGGCGCGGCGTGCACCGCGCGCCGGTACACCTCGATCTTCGGCAGGTCGGACTTCTTGAACCCCTCGACCACCACGAAGTGAGCGTCGCCGAGGAACCGCGTCGCCAGCTCGCGCGGCCCGGCTTCCGTTTCGGTGTGGGCGATCAGGATGCGCGAGCCGGGCGTCTCCATCACCACGCGCTCCGCGCCACCTTCGTGCATGTGGCGCCACGTGTCGCGGCCCTTCTGGTCCATCTCGAAGGCATGCGCGCCGTGCTTGATGGTCATCACCCGGTGGCCGCGGCGCACCAGCTCGCGCACCAGGGCGACGACGAGCGTCGTCTTTCCGGAGTTCTTCTTCCCGACTACCGATACGAGTCGTGGGTCCGGCATAGTATTTCAGCTCGCGCCAGGTCATTGGGGCTGTTGACGTTGAAGAATAGAACCGCCGGGTCGCCGTACTGCAACACGGCGGCGCGCGGCAGGCGGGCGACACGGACGTCGGCGTGGAATCCGATGGCCCGGACGTCGCCCCGGGCGACGGCGGCGCGGATGGCGGGCCCGCAGGCGGGGCCGTAGGCCGCGCACAGCGGCTCGAGTCCTCGCCGGGAGTCGCTTTCCGGCACCGCGGCGTCGGCGCCTGCCAGCAGCCCGCCCAGCGCGGCCAGCAGCTCCGCGGGCACGAACGGCATGTCCCACGCCACGCACAGGGCGGTGCCCAGCGTCTCGACCGCGGTGAGGATCCCGCCCAGCGACCCGTGACCCGGGAGCAAATCGGAGGCGACTGCGAGCCCGGGCCGCCATGCGGCGGCCTCGGGTGCGTTGGCGATCAGCACCGGCAGTTGGCCGGTGGCACGCTCGAGGGCCCCTACCACCCGGTCGAGAATCCTGCGGCCCCCGACCTCGAGCAGGCCCTTGGGAGCGCCGCCGTACCGGGAGGCCTCGCCTCCCGCGATCACCGCGCCGCGGGGCGTCAGTAGCGGCGGCCCCTCCGGCGCTCGAGCACGACGTCGAGTCCGACGGTGATCGTTGGAATGTGCATCACCTTGAAGCCGACGGGCGGTTGAGGCAGTTCGCTGCCGGCAGCGACCGCCGCCGTATCGGTGGCGGGCCCGGTGGGACGTGGCAGCGGGACGATCAGGTCTCTCGCCTCGATCCGGAGCTGATATCCCGGGGCGAGGGGCAGCATGGCCCCCGCGCCGAGCGACAGCATCCACGTCAGTTCCTTGTGGTTCTGGTCGGCGAGGAAGAACACGGTCGCGCCCGGGAGCCCGCTGGTGATCACCTGGGCGGCCGACTCCACATACGAGCTGCCGAGGATTGCGCCGCCCCCGGCAACCCGGATGTATGGCTGGGCGCCGCGGGTGGAGAGTCGCCACATGATTCCGGCGAGGAACCCCACGGCGTCACCGCGCTGGTTCTGCCCCTGGAGGTAACTGCACGCCTGCTGGTTTTCGTTGTCGGTGCTCGGCGTGAAGGGGGCGAGCGGTACGCACTCCGATTCGCTCTCGATGCCGAAGAAGCCGGCCTCGAGGCTGTAGCCGAAGTGCGGCGACCGGAAATACGTGGCCGTGAGGGTCGCCGCGAAACCGGGCCGCAGCTTGCGCCCCAGCGCCACCGTATCCCAGAGGTTGCCGGAGCCGTTGTTGGCGACGAACGCCAACTGCCGGCTGATGTTCCACAGGTTGCCGCCGGTGAGGTACCCGGCCGAGATGGTGAAGATGAGGTTCGGCTGCTCGGAAGTCTGCGCGGGCGCCCGGGCCGCGCAGACGGCGCTCACGGCGAGCGCGAGACCGGCGACGCGGCGGGCATCACGCATCGGGGCGGTGAACCTGCGGCGATCCCGACACCGCGCGCCCGACCACCTCGACGCCGGCGCGCTTGGCGATCGTGAGCGCCAGCGTGGACGGCACCGATGGCGTCGCCACGTACACGATGCCGGCGCGCGCCGCCTTGAAGGCGAGCTCGGCAGAAATGCGCCCCGTCACCAGGAGCCCGAGACCCGCCGGAGACCGTCCCGCCATCAAGATCCCCCCGATCACCTTGTCCACCGCGTTGTGCCGCCCGATGTCCTCCGCGTGCTGGAGGAGCGACTGGCCGTCGGTCAGCGCGGCGGCGTGAATCCCGCCGGTTTCCTCATATCGCGCGCCGCGCTGATACAGCTCCTTGAACCGGGCCCGGATCGTCTCCGGCGGCGGAGCCGCGCCGCGCGGCGGCGACGCGGGAAGCGACTGCGGGTCCGCGAGTGCCACGCTCACCGCGCCACACCCCGACGCGAGCACCCGGCGCCGCGTGTCCCTGCCGATCGCGTCCACCCGTTCGGCCGCCAGCTCGGCCCAGAACCCCAGATCCGTCGCGCACGGCGTGAGGGAGAGCAGATCGGCCAGCCGCTCGATGTATCCCTCGCCGTGGAGCCAGCCCACCGCCAGCTCCTCCAGCTGGTCCGGCGTGCACATCCACGTCACCGCGGGCCGGTGGTTCACCTCCAGCCAGACCGGCGTTTCTTCGACCGCGGCGAGCTTGCCCGCTTCGATCTTGCGGCTCACCGCCGGCTACGACTCGCCGCGGTACTCCGCGAACAGCGCCGGCTCCTCCTGCACGCGCACCGTGGCCAGGGCGCACCCGCCGGGCAGCCGCGCCGACACGCGGCGCCAAATGTCGAGGCACAGCTCCTCGCCGGTCGGCACCGCCCGCCCGAACGCGTACTCGGGCAGATCGAGGTTGAGGTGCCGGTGGTCGAACCGCTGCACGACTTCCTCCGCGAGAATCCGGTCGAGCGCCGCCAGATTCACCACCATCCCGGTTGACCCGTCCACCTCGCCCCGGACGGTGACCATGCACTGGTACGTATGCCCGTGCCCGTGCGGGGCGGCGCACCTGCCGAACACCTCCGCGTTCTTCGCCTCGCTCCACTCCGGCCGGAAGTAGCGGTGCGCGGCGCTGAACTGCACCGTTCGGGTGAGATACGCTGCGGGCATGAGAGGAAGATACCCCTTAGAACACCTTGACGGCCACGCTCTTGAACGACGCATACACCTCCCCGCCGACCGCCAGCCCCATCTCATCGAAACTGCGGCGGGTGATGATCGCCACGAGCTCGATACCCGCGTCTATGGTGACCCGCATCTCGGCCCCGTGTTCCGCCAGCCGCACGATGCGGCCCCGAAACACGTTGCGGGCCGACGACTGCAGGGGCGCGGCGGACAGCACGATCTCGTCCGGAGCGATCGCCAGCGTCGCCGGTCCCATCCGGTCGCTGACCACGTCAATCCGGAGCGGGCCCACCGCCACCCGTTGCATCGTCGCGCCTCCCGGCAGGTCCACGCGGAACAGATTCTCGGGCGTGACCGGCGAGGGGAGGCCCTGGTGCAGTGCGAGCAGGCGGTCGGCCCAGCGGTAGGCGTCTTCCAGCATGTGCGAAGCGAACACGACCGTGAGCGGGCGCCGCGACTGCTCCTCGGCCAGCGCCGAGAACATGGCCTGCTGGGCCGCGCGATCGGCGCTCGAGGCCGGCTCGTCGAGGAGCAGCGCGACCGGCTCGGTAGCGAGGGCGCGCGCCACGGCGACGCGCTGGATCTCACCCTCGGAGAGCTGGCGCGCGTCGCGCAGGGCCAGCGCCTGGAGCTGGAGCTTCTCGAGCGCCGCGCGCACCCGCTGCTCGACCGCGGGGTCCCTGAGGCCGGCGGCCCTCAGGCCGAAGGCGACGTTGCCCGCCACCGTTCCGCGGAACAGGTACGGCCGCTGCTCGACCAGGGTGACGCGGCGGCGGGCGGCCCGGCGGGCCGCCCCGCCGGCGACGGGGTGTCCTTCCAGGCTGATCGTGCCTGCCGCCGGCGACTCGAGGAAGGCGAGGAGCCTCAACAGGGTGCTCTTGCCGGCTCCGTTCGGCCCCACCAGGGCGAGGCGGGCGCCGGGCTCGACGGCCAGAGTCTCGAGCGAGAGCACGGTGCGGCCCCCGTAGATCTGGCGGAGGCCCGCAACCTCAAGCGTCGCCACGGCCCTGCAGCAGCTGGATCAGCACGTTGACGGTGAGGGCGAGGGCGAGCAGCACCAGGCCAAGGCCCACGGCGAGCGAGAAGTTGCCCTGGGAGGTCGCGAGCGTGATCGCCGTCGTCAGGGTGCGCGTCTCGTGGCGGATGTTGCCGCCGACGATGAGGGCGGCTCCGACCTCCGAGAGCACGCGCCCGAACGCCACGACGACCGCCGCGGCCAGCGTGAAGCGCGCCTCGCGCGCCACCGCCCACGCCGTGCGCAGCGTCCCCGCGCCCAGGGTGAGCGCGGTGCGCCGGACCCTGGGATCGACGGCCTGCACCGCGGCTGCGCTCAGCGCGGTCGCGATGGGCAGCGCCAGGATGACCTCGGCAACCACGATCGCCTGCCAGGTGAACAGCAGGCCGAGCGCGCCCAGGGGGCCACGACGGGCGAGCAACCCGTAGATGATGAGTCCGATGACGACCGTCGGAAACGCCAGCGCGGTGTTGAGCAGCACCAGCACCGCGCGCCGCCCGCGCAGCCGGCTCCAGCCCAGCGCGAAGCCGAGCGGGATGCCGATCAGACAGGAACAAACCGTCGCGGTGAGGGCGACCTTGAGGGAGAGCGCCGCGATCCCGAGGATTTCGCCTTGCAGGGTGCTTACCCCGGTGCGGTCAGAAGGTGAACCCGTACGATGCGCCGAGCCACAGCGTGAGGTGGTTCGCCCAGCGCCGGTCGGTGGACCCGAAGGGGAGCACGGCGGAGCGCGGCGGCGGGCCGGCGAAGTGCAGGTTCAGCGAATCGAAGTAGGCCAGCGGGTACTGGTAGCGGAAGAAGTAGTCGCGCGCCTCGATCCGGATGGCCAGCGCGTCCGACAGGAACCAGCGGGTCCCGATCGTCGGAACCAGCGCGAAGTTGAAGCCGATCTGGTACCCGCCCGGGTCGGTCACGTTGTGGGTGGGCGCCACGAACCCCGCGCCCAGTCCCAGGTACGGAGCGAGGCGGTGCCACGTCTTGTCGCCCGTGACGTTCAGGACCAGCGCCAGGTCGCCGAGCATCAGGGGAAGCTTGATGTCGGGGCCGAATCTCGCCGAGTCGGTGTGGGTGACCGACGTGTCGGCGATGATCACGTGCCGGCTGCTCGCGGCCTCGCCGATGGTGGCCCATAACTCCACCGGGCCGGACAGCCTGATCGCCAGCCGCAGCCCGTACGCGATGCTGGGCAGCGCGCCGACCTCCGCCGCCCCCGCGTTGCCGGCGAACCGCCCGACGAACAACGTGATGCTCTGCGGGTTGATGATGTCGCGGTAGGGCGATTGCTCCGGCGTGTTCCCCACCACCTCCTGCGCCCGCATCGTGGCGGGCAGGGTGGCACCGATGCCGCAGAGCAGGACCCCGATCCACCGCGCGCGCTTCATCACTCCGCCTCCCGCAGATCGCGGCCCGTCATCGCGTCCGGCCGCTCGAGGCCNNAGCACCAGCGGGACCGGGTTGGTGGTATGCGCGGTGTGGGGGCCGCCCGTCACGGGGTCTATCATCATCTCGCAGTTGCCGTGGTCGGCTGTGACGAGCATCGAGGCGTGGGCGCGCTCGGCGGACGCGACCACGCGCGTCAGGCACGCATCAACCGCCTCCACGGCGCGCACGGCCGCATCGAGCTTGCCCGTGTGCCCCACCATGTCGGCGTTGGCGTAGTTGGCCAGGATGAAATCATGGTGCCGCTGCTCGATGCCGCGGCACAGGATGTCGGTGATCCCCGGCGCGCTCATCTCGGGCTTGAGGTCGTAGGTCGCCACCTTCTGGCTGTCCACCATGAGCCGCTCCTCCCCGGGGAACGGCTGCTCGACGCCGCCGTTGAAGAAGTAGGTGACGTGCGCGTACTTCTCGGTTTCCGCGGTGCGCAGCATCGTAAGCCCGTTGCGGCTCACCACCTCGGCCAGGATCTCGCGCAGCGCCACCGGGGCGAACACTGCGGGGACCTTCAGCGTCGCGTCGTACTCCGTCATGGTCACGACGTCCATCAGCGGAGCGCCGCCGCGGTCGAAGCCGGCGAAATCCGCCTGGGTCCACGCCCGCACC
>PMIK01000177.1 GCA_003157095.1 Gemmatimonadota bacterium
GGATATCGTCATCGAATCCACCGGGCTCTTCACCGACGCCACCAAAGCCGTGGCTCATATTCAGGCCGGGGCCAAGAAGGTCATCATCTCGGCGCCGGCCAAGGGCGAAGACCTCACGGTCGTCATGGGCGTCAACCAGGACAAGTACGACCCGGCCAAGCACCACCTCCTGTCCAACGCTTCCTGCACGACCAACTGCCTGGTGCCGGTGGTGAAGGTGGTGCGCGACAGCTTCGGCTGGGTGCGCGGCTACATGATCACCGTGCACGCCTACACCAACGATCAGAACGTCCTCGACTTCCCGCACAAGGACCTGCGGCGCGCCCGGGCCGCGGCGCTGAGCATCATCCCGACGACGACCGGCGCGGCGAAGGCCACGGCGCTGGTGATTCCCGAGGTCAAGGGGAAGATTGACGGGATGTCGCTGCGGGTGCCGACGGCCGACGTGTCGTCCGTCAACCTGATCGTCCAGGTCGAGAAGGCCACGACGCCCGCCGAGGTGAACGAGGCGTTCAAGAAGGCCGCCAGCGGGTCGCTCAAGGGCATCCTCGACGTGTGCGAGGCGCCGCTCGTTTCCTGCGACTTCATCGGCAACCCGTTCTCGTCCGTCGTGGACGCGCTGAGCACCAGCGTGGTGGATGGCACCATGCTCCAGGTGTCGTCGTGGTACGACAACGAGTGGGGCTACTCGATGCGCTGCGTGGACCTGCTGGAATACGTGGCGGCGCGACTGTGATCGCCAAGCGCACCATCGAGAACCTCGATGCGGCGGCCGTGCTGGGCCAGCGGGCCCTGGTGCGGGTGGACTTCAACGTGCCGGTCAAGGACGGGAAGGTCACCGACGACACCCGGATTCGGGCGGCGATCCCGACGATCATGGACCTCAAGGACCGCGGCGCCAGGGTCATCCTGCTCTCGCACCTCGGGCGTCCCAAGGGCGGCGTGGCGGAGTCCAAGTACTCCCTGAAGCCCGTCGTCCCGGTGCTGGAGGGCCTGCTGGGCATGCCGGTGACGTTCATCGAGGATCCGGCGACGCCGGCGGCGATCGAGACGACCCACAAGCTGCCGCGCGGGGCGGTCGCCCTGGTCGAGAACACCCGCTTCCAGAAAGGCGAGGAGACCAACGACCCGGCGACGGCGCGCATGTTCGCCGCGCTGGGGGATTTCTACGTCAATGACGCGTTCGGGTCCGCGCACCGGGCCCACGCTTCCACCGAGGCGGTGGCGCACCTCCTCAAGCCCGCCGTCGCGGGTCTGCTGATGCAGAAGGAGCTGGAATACCTGGGCCGCCTGCTCGAGACCCCGGCTCGCCCGTTTGTGGCCATCCTCGGTGGCGCTAAAATCTCGGGCAAGATAGACGTCATCCAGAACCTGCTGCCGCGCGTGGACCGCATCCTGATCGGCGGCGCGATGGCGGCGACGTTCTACCGGGCCAAGGGCGTGAAGACAGGCACCAGCCTTGTGGAGGAGGACCGCATCGGGATGGCGAAGGACCTGCTCTCTGCGGCCGGCGACAAGCTCGTGCTGCCGAGCGGAGGCGTCATCGCACCGGCGTTGGACAAGCCGGAGTTGCGCCGAGAGGTCGCGTGGGACGCGATCCCCGACGGGTGGGCGATGTACGACATTGACGCGACCACACGCACCAGTTTTGCCGGCATCGTCATGGGCGCGAAGACCGTCGTGTGGAACGGCCCCATGGGTGTCTTCGAGACGCCGCCATTCGACGCCGGCACGCTGGCCATGGCGCACGCGCTCGCCGACGCGACCGCCAAGGGCGCGATTACGGTGGTGGGCGGAGGCGACTCGGCGGCGGCGATCGAGGGCGCGAAGCTGGCCGACAAAGTGAGCCACGTCTCGACCGGGGGTGGCGCTTCGCTCGAGTTCCTGGAGGGGAAGGTCCTGCCCGGCGTCGCTGCGCTCGACGACCGCACGCCATGAGCCGCCTTCTCTTCGCGGCCAACTGGAAAATGCACCATGGCCCGGCCGCGGCGCGGCAGGTGGTGCACGAGGTGCTGGCGCGTCATCGTCCCGTGGCCGGCCGCGAGCAGATCTTCTTCCCTCCGTCGGTGTCGCTGGCCGCGGTGCTGGAGGAGATCAAGGGCAGGCGCGACGTCGCCGCCGGCGTTCAGAACGTCTACTGGGAGGCGAAGGGCGCCTTCACGGGGGAGATCTCGGCGCCGATCGCCGCGGAAGCCGGCGCTACCTGGGCCCTGGTCGGGCACTCCGAGCGCCGCCACAAGTTCGGCGAGACGGACGCCGAGACAGGCAGGAAGGTGCGCGCCGTACTCGCAGCCGGCCTCAAGGCGATGCTGTGCGTAGGCGAGCTGATCGAGGAGCGGAGAGCCGGCCGTACCGAGGAGGTCGTGCTGCGGCAACTGGACGCCGGGCTGGCGGGTCTCGACGCCGCGACGACGGCGCAGGTGGTGATCGCCTACGAGCCGGTGTGGGCGATTGGCACGGGCACCCACGCGACTCCCCACGACGCGGCGGCGGTGCACCGCACCATCCGGCAGTGGCTCACCGCCCGTGCCCCGGCTGGCGCCCGCCATACGATCGTCTACGGCGGCTCGGTCACCCCGGACAACGCGGCCGCGCTGCTTGCCGAAGAGGAGCTGGACGGCGTGCTGGTCGGTGGGGCGAGCTTGGACGCGGAGAGCTGGATCCGAATCCTCTCCACCCCACAACCCAACCGGTGAGAGGTGAGACGTAAGAGGTGAGAAGTATGGGTGAGAAGTGAGAGGGTTAAAGGCGTGAGAGGGCCGTCCGCGACTTCTCACGCCTTTGGGCTTCTCACCTCTCACTCGACCTTCTCACCCCTCACCTTTCACCTCTCACCTTTCCGTTGACCAGACAGCGCCTTCCCAGGTACATTTTAGGCTGCATGTATACCTTCTTCCTGATTCTGCTCATCCTGGACGCTTTCGTCCTTTCGGCCGCGGTGCTGCTGCAGTCGGGGCAGGGCGGCGGGCTCGCAGCCTCCTTCGGCGGCGCGTCCTCCACCGACGCCTTCGTCGGCAACCGCCAGGCCGCGACCCTGCTCACCAAGGCGAGTTGGTGGGGCGGCGGGATCTTCCTGGGCATCTGCTTCATTCTCTCCATGCTGTCCGTGCGCTCGTCGGCGCCGCGGTCCGTATTCGAGAACCAGCCGGCCCAGCAGGCCGCGCCGGCGCCCCTCGCGCCGCTTCCGCTCCAGAACGGCGCCAAGCCGGCGGCACCCGCTCCGGCGGCGGCTCCGCCGCTTGGCACCCAGAAGGCGCCGGCCAAGTCTTCCACGCCGGCACGCTGAGGCAGTGAGCGACCGGCTGCTCCCGGCCTACATCCTGCTCGAAGACGACACCTGGTACCGGGGCGCCACGCGCGCCCCGTTTGCTATCACGGCGGCCGAGGTCGTGTTCACCACCAATCTGAGCGGGTACCAGGAGGTCTTCACCGACCCCTCGTACGCCGGCCAGATAGTCGTGATGACCGCACCGATGATCGGGAACTACGGCATCAACCAGGAAGATCTCGAGTCGAAGCGACCGATGGTCGCGGGCGTCGTGGTGCGCGAGCTGTCCCGCCAGGCGTCGTCCTGGCGGGCGAGCGGCCCGCTCGGGGAGTGGCTCGACGGCTACGGGATCGCGATCGTCTCCGAAGTGGATACGCGGCGGCTCACGCGCCACATCAGGGACAAGGGCGCGATGCAGGGGGTGCTCGCGACCGGAGTCGAGCCCTCCGACGAAGCTCGCCGCGTCCTGGCGGCGTCGCCCCGGATGGAAGGCCTCGATCTCGCATCGCGCGTGACGTCCGTGGAGTGGGAGACGGTGGGCCGGGACGACGCGCGCTTCAAGGTCGTCGCATACGACTACGGCATGAAGCGGAACATCGTGCGGCTGCTCGAAGCGTCGGGCTGCCAGGTGACGATCGTGCCGAGCCATACACCGGCTGCGGCCGTGCTCGAACGGAAACCGGACGGGGTATTCCTCTCCAATGGCCCCGGCGATCCGGCGGCGGTGGCGTATGCGCCGGGCATCCTCCGCGAGCTTGCGGGCAGTGGGACGCCGATCTTCGGTATCTGTCTCGGCCACCAGCTCTTGGGACTCGCCTTCGGGGCCCGCACGGTCAAGCTCCCGTACGGACACCGGGGTGGCAATCACCCCGTGCGGGAACTCGAGACCGGCCGCGTGCTCATCACCGCCCAAAACCACGGGTTCGCAGTTGAAGGGGAGAGCGAGTCGGTCGGCGTGCCCGGGGCACCAGCTTTGCAGGTCACGCACCGTAACCTCAATGACCACACCGTAGAAGGCGTGCGGCACCGCGAATTGCCCATCTTCGCGGTCCAGTACCACCCTGAGGCGAGCCCGGGACCGCACGACGCGAGGCACCACTTCGCGGAGTTTGTGCGCTTGATGTCCTCAACCCCTTGACATTAAACGAGTAAGCTCCCACATTAGCCCTCCCGTGCCCCCTGTGAGGGGCCACCCTGTGGACTCGGGAGGAGTTGATGACCAAGGCCGACCTCGTCGAGAGGGTCACTGCGCAGATCGCGCGCACGGCCGGCCCGATGATCAGCAAGAAGGACTGCGCCCGCGTCGTGGACAGCTTTCTCGACGCGGTCAAGGATGCGCTAGCCGAGCAGAAGAACATCGAGATACGAGGATTCGGGACCTTCAAGATCCGCAGCCGGAAGACCCGGATGGCTCGCAATCCACGCACTGGCGATCCGGTGGAGGTCGCCGCCCGCCCTGTACCGGTCTTCAAGCCCAGCAAGGAGTTGCGGGCGATGGTGGCCGAGCGGGACGAGCAGATGGCGCCCAAGGCGTAGCCGCTACTCGCTCTGCGCACGACGATCCAGCCAGGCCGGCGCTGCTTCCCAGCGCCGGCCTTCTTCTTCTTCGCGAAGCCGTTGTGGGGCAGGGGCTTGTGCGACGATCCCGCCCCGGACTGCATCTAGACCATGGTTGCCGTGTGTCCCGCCCACCGCCGGAGAGCCCATGCTTCAGGCGATTGACCTCACTAAGCGCTATGAAGACGGCCTGCTCGCGCTCGACCGCCTCAATCTCACGGTGAACCCGGGCGAAATCTTCTGCCTGCTCGGTGCCAACGGGGCGGGGAAGACGACCACCATCAACCTGTTCTTGAACTTCATCGAGCCGACGTCGGGCCGGTGCCTGGTGGACGGGGTGGACGCCACGACGGAACCGCTCGAAGCCAAGCGGCTCCTGTCGTACGTCTCCGAAAACGTCATGCTGTACGAGAACTTCACCGCGCGGCAGAATGTGGACTTCTTCGCCAGACTCGATGGCCGCCGCTCGCCGACGCGGGACGACTGCTACGGCGTGCTGCGCCGCGTCGGGCTTCAGGAGCGGGCGTTCGAGCAGCGGCTGAAGCTCTTCTCGAAGGGGATGCGGCAGAAGCTCGGCATCGCGATCGCCATCATCAAGGATGCCCCGAACATCCTCCTCGACGAGCCGACGGTCGGCCTNNCACGACGTGTTCCGCGCCAAGGAGCACGCCGATCGTGTCGGCATCATGAAGGAGGGACGCCTGGTGATGATGCGGACGCGCCAGGAGTTGGCCGCCGAGGACCTCGAGCGGCTCTACCTCGAGTACATGGAAGCGGAGACCGTCGCCTGATGCCAGGCCCCCGTCCCGCGAGCCGGCCGGCTGTCTGGAGGTTCTGGCTGCGGACCCTGACCGGGTGGGTCGTACTGCTGGCGGCCGTGGCGTCGGCAGGCCTCGCCCAGAACTACGGCAACTACAACCCCCGCGACGACCAGTACCGGCTGTTGGGGATGACGCGGGCGCAGTCCGAGTACGAGTCGGCGCTGAGGGACTATCAGCGCGAGCAGCAGCTCAGGAGCCAGAACCTCATCTCGGACACCGACCTCGAGCATGCGCGCACCAACATGGAAACGGCGCGCGTGAACTACCTCCAGGCCGCGCTCGCCATCGTCTTCGCGACGCCGCACGTCATCATCGACCGGGCCATCAAGTTCCAGCGGAGGGACGGACGGCCCTACGTCCGGCTGACGCTCCGCAACGAGTCGCAGTCCAGCGCCGAGGGCGTCAAGCTCTCCAGCATCATTGACTCGGCGTTGCTCAGGCAGCTGCACCCGGACGAGATCCCCGACGTCTTCGTCTCCCTCAAGGACGATGCGCCCAACGGCGGGGCCATCATCTCGATGCCGTACGAGGCCCGCATTCCCGTGCTGAAGTTCGGCGAGCCCGTGACGCTGGAGTTCAGGCTCCTCAAGGACGTGGACGCGATCACCGTCTCGGCGAGCTACGCCAATCAGTCGTCCGAGCGGCGCGTACTCCTGGAGAAGGACGCCACCGCCAACATCGTCAGCGTGGAGTCGTCCCAGTTCTCCCAGGAGGCCGACCTGGGGACGACCGCCACCTACGATCTCCTGCTCGAGCGCTTCACCTCGGACCTGAGCGGCTTTCGTCTCGAGGTCGGGGGGCTGCCGCGCGAGATCCATTACGAGTTCCGCGACCCGGCGACCAGCGCGCGGCTCACCCAGCTCCGGTTTCCGGAGG
>PMIK01000051.1 GCA_003157095.1 Gemmatimonadota bacterium
CGCCGCGTCCCGTTCGACCAGGTTGCCCAGCGACATCACCTTGACGCCGTGTGCGGTGATCGGCTGGATCTTGCCCTCCACGACGTCGGGCCGCTGGTCCCCGATGCCGAACATCCGCGGGATGTTGGGGCCGTAAACGTCGGCGTCCATCACGCCGACGCGCAATCCGCCAGGGCCGGCCGCGAGCGCGGCCGCGAGATTCACGGTGACGGTGGACTTCCCCACGCCGCCCTTCCCGCTCGAAACGGCGATCACCCGGCCGAGGTTGGGCAACTCGCGCGCGGTCGGCGGCGGTACCGGTTTGGGCGTGGTCTGCGGCTGCTGCTGGGCGCCTCCGGCGACGTCCATCTTGACGCCGGTCACGCCGGGAACCGCCTGCGCCGCCAGCCGCGCCTCGCGCACCAGCGATGCGGCATCCTCGCGCTCGATCGCAAAGGCGACCCGGACCTTGCCGCCGGCGTCAACTGCGATCTCCTTCACCATCCCGGCGGCGACGATGTCCTGGCCCACGCGCGGGTTCACCACCCGCCGCAGCGCCGCCTCAACCTGCGCCTTGATGTCGTCAGCCGGCACGCGTCAGACCGCCTCGACCGAGCGGACTTCAGGCACCGCCATCCTCAGGCGCGACTCGATCCCGTTCTTCAGCGTCGCCCGCGACATCGGGCAACCAACGCAGTGCCCCATCAGCCGCAGCGTGACGAGCCCTTCGCTCTCGTCGAAGTCCACGAACTCCACGTCGCCGCCATCCATGAGTATCGCCGGACGTACCATCCCCAGCACTTCCTCGATCTTCTCTACCGTGGTGGCCACCGCTTGCTCCCCTATTTCCGACCATACTGGTCGCAAATTAGTCAGGCGTTTGGAAAAGGGTCAAGAAACCCTTCCATTGGAGAGCAAGCGGCGTGCCGCCGCGAGCACTTCGTGCTGGACTTCGTCCAGTGAACCGGAGATGGATGCGCCCGAGGCCTTCGCGTGGCCGCCTCCACCGAAGGGCTGGGCGAAGGCGGCGACGTCCACGTCGCCGACCGACCGGAAGGACACCTTGATCTTGCCGCTGCTGAGGGTGCGGAACAGCAACGCCATCCGGGTGCCCTGCACCGAGCGCGCCAGCTCCACCAGGCCGTCGAGATCGTCCGCGCTCACGCGGTGCCGCGCGAGCGAACCCGCCGGCACCGTGATCCACGACAAGCCGACCTCGGGCTCGACGACCAGCGTCTCGAGCACCTCGGCGGTGAGCCGCAGGCGACCGATGGGGGCGGTGGCGTACACCTGCTCGTAGATGTGCTCGGGATCCAGGCCGCACTCCAGGAGCGAGGCCGCGACACGCAGGGTGCGCGGCGACGTGTTCGAGAACCGGAAGCCGCCGGTGTCGGTCAGCAGGCCGACGTACAGAGCACGCGCCGCGGCGGCCGTGAGCGGCCACCCCGCGACCGCCGCCAAGTCGTAGATCAGCTCAGAGGTGGCGGATGCGGCGGGATCCACGAGTCGCGGCCCGCGGGGCAACGTCCCCGGCGAGAGGTGGAGGTGGTGGTCCACGCACGCCGTCACGACGTCCCGTCCATGGATCGTCTCGGCCAGGTGGCCCAGGCGGCTGAGGTCGGAGATGTCGAGAACGACGAAGAGATCCGCATCGCGAAGCGCGGCCACGGCGTGTTCCGTCCGGTCGTGCTTCTTCAGCGGATCAACGAGGAACGCATAGCGCGCGGGGACCGGCGTCGGGTTCGCGATCCGGGCGTCCTTGCCCAGCGCTTTCAGCAGATGAACCAGCCCCACCTCGCTCCCGACGCCGTCACCATCCGAGTTGACGTGCGTCGTCATGACGATCCGCCGGGCGGCGAGCAGTGCCTCCGCGACGGCGCGCGCTCCCCTTTTCCGGCCCGCCGGCACGCTCTCGAGCTTGGGTTTGGATGCCATTTGCGGCTGCACGCTACAGGGGCCAGGGACCGCAGGCAAGTGGACAATCTCGCGTCCTCCCACGCCAAACGGCCGGCCCCGCATCGGAGCCGGCCGCTTCACCGTCCGGGAGCGCGGCGCGCTATTTCTGCTGGGGCACTCCCGCCGCCAACTCTCTCTGGAGAATGCTGTGCCGGCGGCTGTAGCCGAAGTAGATCGTGAGGCCGATGAGCAGCCAGACTATCAGCCGGATCCACGTGTCCTGGGGCAACGTCAGCATGAGCCCGAAGCAACAGATGATCCCCATGATCGGCACGAAAGGCACCCACGGCGTCCTGAAGGGCCGGTTGAGGTCGGGGCGCGTCTTGCGCAGCACCATCACGCCGATGCAGACCAGCACGAACGCCAGCAACGTGCCGATGTTCACCAGCTGGCCGAGCAGCTGGAGCGGCAGCATCCCGGTCGCAATGGCGACCGCGACCCCAGTGAAGATCGTCGAGAGGTACGGCGTGCGGAACTTCGGGTGGACCGACGCGGCCCACTTCCCGAGCAGGCCGTCGCGGGACATCGAGTAGAACACGCGCGACTGGCCGAGGAGCATCACCAGGATGACGGAGCCGAGGCCCAGCACGGCCCCGACGTCCACCGACACCCGGATCCATTCCGGGGCGCCGATGCGCTGCATCGCCAGCGCCATCGGCGCGGCGACGTTGAGGTCCTTGAACGGCACCATTCCGACCAGCACCGCCGAGACGACGACGTAGAGCACCGTGCAGATCGCGAGCGACCCGAGGATGCCGATGGGCATGTCCCGCTGAGGGTTCCGGGCCTCCTGCGCCGCGGTCGAGACGGCGTCGAAGCCGATGTAGGCGAAGAACACGAGGCCGGCGCCGCGCAGGATGCCGGAGACACCGTAGGTCCCCCAATCTCCTGTATTCGGCGCGATGAACGGCTTCAAGTTGCCGGAATGGAAGTGCCCGAGGCCGACGACGACGATCAGCAGGACGATCGAGATCTTCAGCATCACGATGAAATTGTTGACGGTGGCCGATTCCTTGATGCCGATCACCAGCACGGTGGACATCAGGAGGACGATGAGGACCGCGGGGACGTTGAGGATCGCCCCCGTCAGGTTGAGGCCGGAGTGCGCGCAGCCAGCCACCAGGTCGTGGACGTTCGCCGCCGTGCACCACTGGGTTGGTGAGTTGGTCAGGGTCGAGGGCAACGCGACCCCGAAGTCGTTGAGCAGGCTGACGAAGTGGCCCGACCAGCCCACGCCGACCGTCGCGGCGCCAGCGGCGTACTCGAGCACCAGGTCCCACCCGATGATCCATGCGATCAGCTCGCCCATCGTCGCGTAGGAATAGGTGTATGCGCTGCCGGCGACGGGCACGGCGCTGGCCATCTCCGCGTAGCAGAGCCCCGCGAAGGCGCACGCGATGCCGACGAGCACCATGGAGAGGGGCACGGCCGGTCCGGCGTAGAGCGCCGCCGCCTGGCCCGTCAGCACAAAGATCCCCGCGCCGATGATGGCGCCGATGCCGAGCGTGATCAGGTTCAGCGGACCGAGGGCGCGCTTCAGTGAGTGCTCGCCCACCGCGTCCGCTTCGGCC
The DNA here is from genome assembly GCA_003157095.1 of Gemmatimonadota bacterium. GTDB lineage: Bacteria > Gemmatimonadota > Gemmatimonadetes > Gemmatimonadales > JACORV01 > Fen-1245. Next base: position 3,507 of record PMIK01000051.1, read on the forward strand.
CGCAGGGCAGTAATCGACTTCGTCGCCCAGAGATTCATGCGCCGCACCTTTGGCGTGTGGGAGCGGGGCATCGGCGGGCGCCGGCCCCGGGATGGAGGAACGCTAGACTAGCGGCTTACGGCGGGCAGTGTCAAGCGAGCCGCCGTCACGGGCTGTAGTTGGGCGCCTCGCGCGTGATGGAAACGTCGTGCGGATGCGACTCCCTGAGACCCGCCGAGGTGATCCGCACCATCGCCGTCTTGGTCTGTAGCTCCTGGATGGTGGATACGCCGCAGTACCCCATTCCGCTGCGCAGGCCCCCGACCATCTGGAAGACGACGTCCGCCACGGCCCCCTTGTAGGGGACCCTGCCCTCGATGCCTTCCGGCACGAGCTTGGTGGCGGACATCTCGCCCTCCTGGAAGTACCGGTCGGCCGAACCCTCCTGCATCGCGGCGAGGCTCCCCATGCCGCGGATGACCTTGAAGCGGCGGCCCTCGTAGAGCAACGACTCGCCGGGACTCTCCTCGGTGCCGGCGAACACCGCGCCCATCATGACGCAGTCGGCGCCGGAGGCAAGCGCCTTCACGGCGTCGCCGGAGTATTTCACCCCGCCGTCGGCGATCACCGGCACGCCTGAGGCGCCGGCGACCGCGTCCTGGATGGCCGTGACCTGCGGCACGCCCACGCCCGTCACCACGCGCGTGGTGCAGATGGACCCCGGCCCGACGCCGACCTTGATCGCGTCCACCCCGCGCTCGACGAGCGCTGCGGCGCCGTCCCTGGTGGCGACGTTGCCGCCCACCAGCTGCGCGTCGGGGAAGGCGGCGCGCAGCTCGGCCACCGCCTGCAGCACGCCCTCGCTGTGGCCATGGGCGGAATCCACCACCAGGACGTCGCACCCCGCATCGAGCAGCGCGTGCGCGCGCGATGCGGTGTCCTTGGTGGCGCCGAGCGCGGCGGCGACCCGCAGCCGTCCGAGATGGTCCTTGTTGGCCAGCGGGAAGTCCCGCCGCTTGAAGACGTCCTTGACGGTGATCAGTCCCTTGAGTTTCCCGTCCGCCGACACCACCGGGAGCTTCTCGACCTTGTGGCGCGCCAGGATCTTGACTGCCTCTTCGAGCGTGGTGCCCAGCGGCGCCGTCACCAGGCCCTTGCCCGTCATCACTTCGCGGATCGGCCGGTCGAGATTGTCCTCGAACTGCAGGTCGCGGTTGGTGATGATCCCCACCAGGCGGCGCTCCGCATCCACGATCGGGACGCCCGAGATCTTGAAGCGCGCCATCAGGTTCAGGGCGTCGCGGATCGGCCGGTCGGGCGGAAGGGTGATCGGATCGAGGATCATCCCGCTTTCCGACCGCTTGACCCGGTCCACCTCGGCCGCCTGCCGGTCAATGGGCAGGTTCTTGTGAATCACGCCGATGCCGCCGAGCCGCGCCATGGCGATGGCCATGTCGGCCTCGGTGACGGTGTCCATCGCCGCGGAAACGAACGGCACGTTGAGCGAGATCTTCCGCGTCAGGCGGGTGGAGACGTCCACCTGCCGGGGATGGACCGACGAATGACCCGGGACCAGGAGAACGTCGTCGAACGCGAGACCGTCGAGGGGGCGGATACGGCTTTCCATGGCGGAAGATACTGGGCGCCGCGCGGCGAAANNCCTGCGGGGGAGGGGGCGGCGCCTTGGCCCCAGGCGCGGGCCGCTGGCCGGTGACCTCGTCCACCACCGCTTTCCCCGCCGCCGCCAGGCCGCCCATCACGCGTCCGGCCGCGGCCATGGTGTCCATCGTACCCTTGATCGCGGAGGCCGAAACGCGCCCCGCCCGGAGCGTGTCCTCGACCGTCTCGGCCAGCCGCTGCAGGGGCGAAGGCCGTGCCGGATCCTGCGCCGCGTAC
>PMIK01000155.1 GCA_003157095.1 Gemmatimonadota bacterium
CGGGGGCCGCACGCAGGGGCCCTCGTGCTGTGCGGTGTGATGGGCAGCCTGGCGACCGGGGGCTGCTCGATCAACCGCTTCGCGGTCAACCAGCTCGGCAACGGGTTGGCCGAGTCCGGTGCGACCTTCGCATCCGACGACGACCCGGAGCTGATCGCCGCGGCGACGCCGTTCAGCCTCAAGCTCATGGANNGCGCGCGCCGCCGAGGCGCGCGGCCGCGCGAGGCGGCTCTACCTGCGGGCCAGGGACTACGGCCTGCGCGGGCTCGAGACGCGGCACGAGCACTTCGCCCAGCAGCTCCGCGCCGACCCACGCGGCGCGGTTGCCGCGGCCACGGTGACGGACGTGCCGCTGCTGTACTGGACCGCCGCCGCCTGGGGCGCGGCGATCTCGCTCTCGAAGGACAACCCCGACGTCGTCGCCGATCAGGTGCTCGTCGAGGCCTTGATTGACCGCGCCCTCGCGCTCGACGAACGGTTCGACGACGGCGCGATCCACGGCTTCCTGATCAGCTACGAGCTGGTGCGCCAGGGCGCCCACGGCGATCCCAACGAGCGCGCGCGGGCGCAGTTCGACCGGGCCGTCGCCCTGAGCGCCGGGCAGTTGGCCTCGCCGTACGTCGCCCTGGCGGAGGGCGTGAGCGTGAGCCGGCAGGACCGAGCCGAGTTCGAGTCCCTCCTCAACCAGGCGCTCGCCGTCAATCCGGATGCGAGGCCCGAGTGGCGGCTGGCCAATCTCATCCTGCAGCGGCGCGCGCGGTGGCTGCTCGCCAGGGCGGACCAGATCTTCCTGCCGGCCGCTCCCGGCTCGGCCAGCCGCCCGCCGGTCGCGATCCCGCTTGGTGACATGGCCATGGATGGGAGGCAGCAATGAGATTCCGGCGCTTGGTCCTGGCAGCCGCGGCCGTCGCCGCAGCGGTGAGTTCCCCGCGCGCCGCGGCCCAGCAGGGTGCTCCGGTGCGCATCCGGCTGGGAACGCTGGTGCCGCAGGGCACGTCGTATCACCACATCCTCCAGGCGATGGGCGAGCGGTGGCGCACCGCGACCAACGGCCAGGTGCAGCTCACCGTTTACGCCGGCACCATGGGCAGCGAGGTCGAGCTGGTGCGGCGGATGCGGCTGGGCCAGCTGCAGGCCGCGACGCTGACCGGAGTGGGGATCGGCGACATTGATCCCGCGATCGGCGCGCTGCAGGAAATACCCATGATGTTCCGCACGATGGAGGAGTTCGACTACGTGCGGGCGCAGCTCGAGCCCGAGCTGGCCCGGCGCCTGGGCGAGCGCGGGTTCGTGGTGCTCTTCTGGGCCGACGCCGGCTGGGTGCGCTTCTTCACGCGCCGCCCCGCGGTGCGCCCCGACGACTTCAGGAGACTCAAGATCTTCGTCACGGCCGGCGACAACCAGCAGTTCGACCTCATGCGGTCGGCGGGATTCTCGCCGGTCTTCCTGGACTGGTCCGACGCGCTCACCGGGCTCCAGACGGGGATGATAGACGCGGTCCCCACCATCCCGTTCTTCGCGCTTTCGATGCAGTTCAATACCGTGGCCGCCAACATGCTCGAGGTGAACTGGCTCCCGCTGGTGGGCGCCACGATCATCAACCGGCGGACGTGGGACGCGCTCTCGCCCGAGGCGCAGGCCGCGCTGCGCACGGCGGCGGCCGAAGCCGGCCGGCAGTTCCAGGAGCGCGGCCGGGCCGAGAGCGATTCATCGGTGGCCGCCATGCGACGGCGCGGCCTCACCGTCATCCCGCTCCCACCCGCCGCCGAGACGGAATGGCGGACGATGGCCGAGACCTTCTATCCCAGGATCCGCGGCACCATGGTGCCCGCGGACATGTTCGACGAGGTGGTGCGCCTGCTCGCCGCGCGCCGGGCCTCCCGGCCGGGCGCGCGCTAGACGTTCGGCTGCCGTGACCGCGCTTCCCCCTCCGGTGTCCAAGGGCGCTGCGCTGCCGGGCTGGCGCCGCCTGCCTGTCCAGGCCGAAGACCTGGCCCTCGCGCTGGCGCTCGCGGCGATGATGCTCCTGCCGCTGCTCGTGGTCCCGCTCCGCGCGATCCACGTGCAGATCAAGGGCCAGGGCTCCATCGTGCAGCACCTCACGCTGATCGCGGGCATGATCGGAGCGGCCGTCGCCGCCCGCGAGGGGCGGCTGCTGTCCCTCTCCTCCGTGGATCTGCTGTTCAAGGGCACCTGGCGGCGAGTGGCGCGAAGCATCGCGGCCGCCTTCGCCGCGACGGTGACCGCCCTCCTGTGCCTGGCCAGCGTGCAGTTCGTCCAGAGCGAGCGCGCGGCGGGCGGCACAGGGGCGTACGACATTCCGCTGTGGATCCTGCAGCTGGCACTGCCGATCGGCTTCGCGCTGATCGCGCTGCGCATCCTCCGGAGGTCGTCGGACACGTGGCCGGGGCGCGCCGTGACCGTCGCACTGGCGGGCCTCCTGGTGCTGTGCGTGGTGAGACCGCCGGTGCCGGTGGCGAGCCTCACCGTCCCGGCCTTCGCGCTGCTGCTCCTCGCCACGGTGCTGGGCGCGCCGATCTTCACGGTCCTCGGCGGCGCGGGACTCATCCTGTTCTGGCGCGACGGCTCACCGATCGCCTCGCTCACCGTGGACCACTACAGCCTGGTGACCAATCCCACGCTCCCCACGGTCCCGCTGTTCACCCTGGCCGGCTACTTCCTCGCCGAAGGCGGCGCGTCGCGGCGCCTGATCCGGCTGTTCCGCGCGCTGGTAGGCCAGTTGCGCGGCGGCCCGGCGATCTTGGTGGCCCTGGTCTGCGCCTTCTTCACCTCGTTCACCGGTGCCTCGGGCGTCACGATCCTGGCGCTGGGCGGGTTGCTGATGCCCGTCCTGCTGGCCGCGGGGTATTCCCAGAAGACGTCGCTCGGGCTTCTGACCGGAGCCGGTTCCCTAGGCCTCCTCCTCCCGCCCTGCCTGCCCCTGATCTTCTACGGTGTCATCGCCGGCGTGGACATCCGGGCCATGTTCCTCGGGGGCATCGTTCCCGGGATACTGCTGATCGTGCTGACGGCCGCGTGGGGCATCAGCCAGGCGCCGCGCACGGGGGCCGGGCGCGAGCAGTTCGAGTGGCGGGAGGCGCGACTCGCCGCATGGGACGCCAAGTGGGAGCTGCTCGTGCCGGTGGTCGCGCTCGGGGCGCTGTTCAGCGGACTGGCGACGCCGGTGGAAGCCGCCGCGCTCACGGCCTTCTACGCCTTCGTGGTCGAGACCCTGGTGTACAAGGACCTGCGGCCGTTCCGCGATTCCCCCCGCGTCATGGCGGAAGCCGGTGTCCTGGTCGGCGGGGTGCTCCTGATCCTGGGCGTGGCGCTGGGTTTCACCAATTACCTCGC
>PMIK01000128.1 GCA_003157095.1 Gemmatimonadota bacterium
CTCGACCAGCCCGGCCGGGTGCTGGAGTGCGGCCGGTTCGTGGAGATCGCGGCCCGGGTGATGCCGCGTCGCGACGTGGCGGTCGATGACCGGACGCGGCGCTACCTCGCCGCGGTCTGGGGCGCCGCCACGCGCTCGGCGCCGTGCGGCTGAGCGTACTGGGTTCGGGGAGCCGCGGGAACGCGATGCTCCTGGAGTCCCACGACGGCGCGCTCCTGGTGGACGCCGGGTTCTCCCTCCGCGATCTCTCCCGGCGGCTGGCGACGGCAGGATGCGATCCGGGGCGGTTGGTGGGTGTCGCGCTCACCCACGAGCACGGCGATCATGCGCGCGGCGCGCCAGGCGCCGCTGCGGCGTGGAACATCCCGATTCTCGCCAGCGCCGGAACGCTGACCGCGCTGGCGTCGCGCATCAAGCCGGGGACCGAGACCCGCGCCCTTGCGGCGACTGCACCGTACCCGTGCGGTGGCTTCACCTTGCGCGCCTACCCGACCGCGCACGACGCGGCGGACGCCATCATGCTGGTCGTGGAGGACGGCGAAGGACGGCGCGTGGGGATCGCCTACGACGTGGGCTCGCCCACCGCGGCGCTGAAGCACGCCTGCCGCGAGCTGGACGCCCTGGTGCTCGAAACCAACCACGACGAGGTCCTGCTCCGCGCGAGCAGCTATCCGCCCGCGGTGCGCGCGCGGATTGCCGGCCACGGCGGCCATCTCTCCAACCGCGAGGCGGCGCTGCTGGCCGCCGAGGTAGCCCACGCGGGACTCGCCGTCCTGGTCCTGGCCCACCTCTCGGACCGCTGCAACACGCCCGACCTGGCGCGCGAGGCCGTGGCGCGGGCGCTCGAGGGTACGGCGTTCCGGGGACGGCTGCTGGTTGCGCGGCAGGATGCTCCGCTCCCGGCCGTCGAGGTCGGTGCGGACCCGGAGCAGCTCGCGCTACCCCTGCGCGGGAGGCGGTGAGGGCGACGCCGGCGGCGCGGCGTCCCGCGGCGCCGGTTCGGCGAGCGGGAGCGCGGGCACATCCGGCACCGTGGCCTGGTCCGCGAGCGCGGCCTGCCTCGGCTCCCACTCCGACATCATCTTGACAAAGCGGCGCGCCACATCGGGCTCGAACTCCGTCCCGGCCCGCTCCTCGACGTAGTCCAGCACCTTCCCTGCCGGCCAGGCGGCGCGGTACGGCCGGTTGGTGCGCAGCGCGTCGTACACGTCGCACACATGCACCAGCTTCGACGCCTGGTGGCACTCGCGCGGGTAATCGAGCTTCGGGTAGCCGCCGCCGTTCTGCATGATGTGGTGCTCGTACGCCACCACGGCCGCCAGGTCCAGGTTCTCCCGCGACTCCATGATGATGCGCGCGCCTTCCACCGGATGGCGGTTCATGATCTCCCGCTCGTCCGGCGTCAGTCGGCCCGTCTTGTTCAGGATGTCGGTCGGGATCTTCACCTTGCCGATGTCGTGGAGCAGGCCCGCCACGCCGAACGCCCGCACGTCGCGCGCGCCCAGTCCGACCCACTCGGCCAGCCCCATCGCGAGCACGCACACATTGAGGGAATGCGTGGTCGTGTACTCGTCGTACCGCCGCAGCTCGAGCAGCGGCAGGACCACCGCCTGGTCGCCGTGCATCGCCGCAGCCAGCGAGCGCACCACCGCCTCGGCCTCGGCCAGAGGCAGGCCGCCCCCCTCCTGCATCTCCTGGTGCAGCCACTGCACCGTCTCGGCTTCCTCGTGCAGCGAGAACGCGATGGTCGCGGTGGTGAGTTCCGGTGCCGCCTCCAGCTCCCGGATGCCCACCGACCCGAACTTGATGGGGCCGCCGCCGCGCGGCACCGCTCCCGACTGCTGGACGGCGAACAGCGTGAGCTTGGCCAGCAGCTGCGTGAGGAAATTCTCGAACTCCTCGCGCGTGACCTCCGTCTCGAACTCGACGCGCTGGATGCCCGCCCCCGCCAGGCGATTGCTCCAGTCCCAGCCGCGCATCTCGCGCAGCGGCCGGTCCCCGAACACCACGTCGTCCCCGAGAAACGAGAAGGACACGCGGCGGTCCACCTTCTGGAGCGCCTGCAGGTTGGCGTACGCGATGTCCACGACGCCCTCACGCGAGGGGTGTCCCTCGGGGTAGAGCGACATGGTGGACAGCGCCTGGGCGAGAGACGTCAGGAAGCGCGTCGGATCGCTCACTTGCCTCCCTTCAATGCGTCGCTCGCGACCTTGCTCATCGCCGGGTCCCTCAGCGCGAGGGCCTGCTCCAGCCGCTCCCGGGCGCGGCGGTCGGACGTGAACTGCCCGAGCGCGCCCAGCGCGGCGAGGAATTCGGGCTCCTCGAAGCCGCGCCGCATTCCGCCCAGAAGGCTGCGCCGCAGCTGCGTGATCCTGAGCAGCGCGTCGAGCGAGAGCCGGCCGCCCTCCGCGGCGAGCGCCCGGATCGCCGCCACCCGAAGCTCCGTCTCCTCGTCGCCCGTGGCCAGCGCGACCACCAGAGGCACCGCCGCCTCGGGACAGCCGCTGTCCGCCACGGCCGACAGCGCGAGCCGCATCACGCGCGGGTCCTCGTCGGCCAGCGCGGTGCAGATCGCGCGGGTCCGCACGGAGGGATCCTTGAAAAGTACACGGAGCGCCTCGCGACGCACCCGGAGATCCGTGTGCTGCGCGAACTGGGCCGCGTTGAGGCCGGCCGGTGCGGTTGGCAGCTCGGCGGCCAGGTGGAGCAGGTTGCGGACGACGTGCCACCGCTCGTCCCCCAGGCGCGGCACCAGCCGCGGACCGAGCGCGGGCCCGATCCGGATCAGCCGGTCAATGAGCGCGCGCCGGACCTGCCGCGACTCCGATTCCGCCAGCAGGTCGAGCATCGGCTCCGCCACCGTGTCGTCCAGCCGAGCTACGACGCGGTCCAGCAGCGCGAAGTCCACCGGCTGGGCGGCCAGCAACGCGCGCACGGCCTCCGGCGTGACGATGCGGGCCGCGATGGCCTCGGTGGCGGGCGAGGGCTGCGGTGCGTGCTCGAGCACGTCGAGGGCGTCCGCCAGCCGGTTCTCCAGAACCAGATGGTCGGCCGCGCGGCTCACGGCATCGCCTGTCGCCCCCGTCTCGCACGCCATCTTCAGCAGTCGTTCCGCCTCCGGCTCGAACTGCGCCTCGCCGGGCGCGACGAGCGCCGGCGCGACCTGCGCCATCTTCTCGAGCGCCGCCGCGTAGCCGTCGGGGTTGGGGTCCGCCAGCGCCCATCCCCGCACCAACTCGGCCACCTGGTCCCTGAGGTTGGTCTCGGCGATCCCCCGCGCCGCGGTCGGACCGCGCTCCGCGTGATGGCCCAGCTTGGTGAGCATCCGCAGCATCGAGCGGGAGACGGGCGCGCCCGCACCCGACGCCGCGCGCACCAGCTCCACCACCGCGTCCACCGCCATCCCCTGCGACGCGTCGAGGATGAACTGGCGGCGCTGGGTCCGGTCGCCGCCCATCTCGAGCAGACGGGACAGCGTGTCCTGGTCCAGCGCGCCGATCAGCTTGCTCATCCGCTTCTTCAGCGCGACCGCGCCTGACCCGCCCGCGATCTTCAGCTCGTCGGCAATCTGCAGCATGTAGCCGACGATCACCTGGTCATAGGCGGTACCGCGCTCGTGGCCCTCGATGGCTTGCGCGACCTGCGTGGGCTCCGCCGTCGCCGCCTCGATCGGCGCCGCCGGCTGCACCAGCTCAAGCGCCGCATCAATCTCCGCGTCGGTCAGCGGCGCCGTGGCCGGCGCCGCGGCCGGCGCCGCGGGATGGGACACTCCGGGCTCGGGCGGACGCTGCTCCGCCTTGCCCACGTCCTCGGACGCCAGCGCCGCCCGCGCCAGCCCCACCCACAACTGGGCCGCTTTGGTGGCACCCGGCGAGCCGGCAGTCTCCTCCCCCTCCTCCCCGTCGAGCAGCTGGAGCCGGACGAACGTGAGCGGGTACAGGCGGATGTGCGGCCACGAAGCGATCTTGCTCAAGGGCTGGAGGCCGAGCGGCTCGCCCCCGCCGCGCCCGGCATCCACCGCGAGCAGCTTGAGCGACTCGTCAATCTCGGTCCCCACGACGCCGCGGGTGAAGGAGATCGCCCCCAGGTGGTGCCGGTGCAGGCGGTCGGCAAGGTCCTTCAGCACCGGATGCCGGGGATCGGTCGCTACGCCTTCGATCACCAGCTGATCGCGGGCCACACCCAACGAGAGCGTTCCCCGCTCCACCAGCAGCGTGTCGAGCCGGCGTGCCACGCCCTCCGAGGCGGGGTCCAGCGTCGGGTGCCCTCCGGGGTACATGGAGTGCTTGTGCAGCGCGATGGAGAACTCGATCAGGAAGTCCGACAGCTCGCGCGGGAGGGCCGCGCGCTGGACCATGGACTGCCGTGGGGCGGCAGGCTGCGAAGGGGAGCCCGGCTCGGTCATCGCGGTGCAGAAGATAGGCGAAATCGCGCAGCGGCGCACCGGCGACCGCGCGGCGCGCTTGCGCTCGCTCCCCCTGTCCACACCTTCTCCATTGTCGCCGTGGACTCGGCCACCGGGGAGATCGGCGTCGCGGTGCAGTCGCACTGGTTCTCCGTCGGCAGCTCGGTGGACGAGCCGATCCCGCTCTTTGCGCGCGCCTTCGCCCAGGATACCGGGTGGGCGACACTGCTGTGGCGGCGGCCGGCGGTGGGGCTGCTCAGCGCCGATTCCGCGACCATCGCGAGGATCGTGCGCGAGAGTTGCAGAGTTGCAGGGTTGCAGAGTTGCAGGGGGATGAAGTAGGCAGTATGCAGACAAGACAACGGCCCCGGTTGCCCGGGGCCGAGTCTGTTCTGCCACTGACATCTGACTACCACTGCAACCCTGCAACTCTGCAACTCTTCCTACTGTCCTAGTACATCCCGCCCATCCCACCGCCGCCGCCCGGCATCGGCGGGGCCTTCTGCTCTTCCTTCTTCTCCACGATGACCGCTTCGGTCGTCAGGAGGAGGCCCGCGATGGACGCCGCGTTCTGCAGCGCGGTGCGCGTCACCTTCGTCGGGTCAATGACACCGGCCGCCACCAGATCCTCGTACGTGTCCGTCAGGGCGTTGTAGCCGAAGTTCTTCTCCTTCGACTCCCGCACCTTCGCGACCACGATCGAGCCCTCGGCCCCGGCGTTCTGGGCGATCATCCGAATCGGCTCCTCGAGGGAGCGCCGCACGATCTCGGCCCCGATCTGCTCCTCGTCATCGAGCTTCAACTTCGCCACGGCCGGCTGGCAGCGCAGCAGCGCGACGCCGCCGCCCGTCACGATACCCTCTTCGACCGCCGCGCGGGTGGCGTGCAACGCGTCCTCGACGCGGGACTTCTTTTCCTTCATCTCGGTCTCNNTCCGACGTGGACTTCTCGATCGCCGCACGGATCTCGCCGATCCGGCCGTCGATCTCGGAGTGCTTGCCGCCGCCGTCCACGATCGTCGTGTTGTCCTTGTCCACCACGACCCGCTTCGCCTTGCCGAGGTCGGTGAGGACCGTGTTCTCGAGCTTGAAGCCGACTTCCTCGCTGATCACCTTGCCGCCCGTCAGCACGGCGACGTCGCGCAGCATCTCCTTGCGGCGNNGCGAGCGCCTCACCCTCGACGTCCTCGGCGATGATGAGGAGGGGCTTGCCCAGCTGCGCCACCTTCTCCAGGACCGGCAGCAGGTCCTTCATCGAGCTGATCTTCTTGTCGTGGATCAGGATCATCGCGTCTTCGAGCACCGCCTCCATCTTGTCCGGATCGGTCACGAAGTACGGCGACAGGTACCCGCGGTCGAACTGCATCCCGTCCACGGTCTCCAGCTCCGTCTGCAGCCCCTTCGCCTCCTCGACCGTGATCACGCCGTCNNACGCCGTCCTTGCCGACCTTCTCCATCGCGTCGGCGATGATGTCGCCGACATCGTGGTCGTTGTTGGCCGAGATGGCGCCGACCTGGGCGATCTCCTTCTTCCCCTTGGTCGCGACCGACACCTTCTTCAGCTCTTCCAGCACGACCTCGACCGCCTTGTCGATGCCGCGCTTGAGGGCCATCGGGTTCACGCCCGACGTCACGTTCTTGAGCCCCTCGCGGAAGATCGCCTGGGCCAGCACCGTCGCTGTGGTCGTCCCGTCACCCGCGATGTCGGAGGTCTTGGTCGCGACCTCCTTCACCATCTGCGCACCCATGTTCTCGATCGGGTCGGGCAACTCGATCTCCTTGGCCACCGTGACCCCGTCCTTCGTCACCGTGGGGCTCCCGAACTTCTTGTCGAGCACGACATTCCGGCCCTTGGGGCCCAATGTCGCCTTCACAGCCTCGGCGAGCTGATCCACGCCGCGCTTCAACTTGGCGCGCGCATCCACGCCGAATACCAGTTCCTTCGCAGCCATTGCTGTCTCCTCCCGTAGCGGACGCTCAGCCGATCTTGGCGAGGACGTCCGACTCCTTGATGATCAGGAATGTGTCGTCCTCGATCGTGACTTCGGTGCCGCTGTACTTCCCGTACAACACCTTGTCACCCACCTTCAGCTCCATCGGAACATGAGCGCCCTTCTCGATCCGGCCCGGGCCTGCGGCGATGATCTCGCCCTGTTGCGGCTTCTCTTTCGCCGTGTCCGGGATGTACAACCCGCCGCGCATCTGCTCGGTCTCCTCGAGCGGACGGATCGCCACACGATCAGCCAGCGGATGCACCTTTGTCGTCTTGGCCTTGGATGTTGTGGCCATGGTTCTACGACCTCCTCGCAGGAATCGCTTCCATTGATGTGTTAGCAGTCGTCTCCAGAGAGTGCTAATACTATGGCGCGAAGTGTACCTTTGCAACGACCAAGAGTCAAGGTCGTGGCAACGACGAATCGTAACACTATGTCAAGCAATTTGTTACGTGATCAGCGCTTCAGGAAAGCTCTATTTCGCGGGCCACCGGTCGCTGAAGCCGTATCAATCCAGAGGCTGTCCGGAATCCCGGGCGGCGCAGCTCCGGCGGCGTGACAGGCATCACACGGCAGGTAGGCCTTGAAGAGATGGTCCGCGTGGGTGTTGATGCGCCCCGTGGCGCTGTCCCTGCCCGTCGGCGCCTCCTCGATCCCGTAGTGGCACGCGAAACAACTGCCCGCCCGCACGACCGGCCCGAGCTCGGGCGGCGGCGGCGGCGTGCGCCCTGCCCGCTGGTAGGCGCCGCCCGCCAGCCGCAGTGCCTGGCGCATGACCTGATCGGCAGCCCCGAGGTTGTGGGCGGGCTTGGCACGCTGCACGAACGCCATGAGGCCACGGGCCTCGGCCAGCTGGACCAGCGCCGGGGCCGGCGCGCCGGCTCCGAGTGCCGACTCTGCCGTGCGCAGGTAGGCGTCAATCCATCCGCGGCGCCGCTGGTAGCCACGGTCCCAGCGCGCCAGCACACCTTTCCACGCGCTGCCGTGACAGCCGATGCACACGGTTGCGGTCGGCTTGAGGCTGGCGCCCGGCCTCGGCTGCGGAGCATCGGGCGAGACGTGGCACGAGCGGCAGGTCACGCCGCCCATGAACATCAGGCTGGGGCTCAGCTCTTCGCCCGGCATGAGGCCGAGCATCAGGCGCTGCTGTTCGGCGTGCACGCCGGCATGGCAGTCTGCGCACTTCGCCGCCCGCGACGTGTCGGCGGGCATCGCACGCCGGTGGCGCGACGCATGACAGTCGAGACACTGGAGGTCGATCGAGCCGCTCATCGCCACCACGCGGTGCGAGATGGGACTGTGGCAGCTCCGGCACGACAGCTCGGGGTGCTTGGCGTGGGCCGAGTCGGCGGGCGGCAGCCTGGCCGGCGGCTTCGCCTTGTGACAGGCCGCGCAGCGCGCCACCGCCACCGTGGTGTCGCCCTCGACGACCCGGTAGTGGCACCGGGTACACGGCACCCGCGCCTGCTGCAGCATCGCGTGCGACAGCGACACGCCCTGGCTCGTCGTAGACGTGTGCCGCGGCTGCGGATGGCAGGTCGCGCAGCCGGCGTCGCGCGGACTCGAGAGCTGCGGGAAGTGGCACAGGAAGCAGGTCGAGCGGTCCGCCCGGAGCACCGTGCTGCCCGCCTCGTGCGTGTGGCACGCGGCGCACGGCACCGTGCGGTGCGCGCTCATCGGGTGTGCGCTGTGCCGGAAGGTGACCATCGCGATGTGCGCCGTGTCCGGCCCGCCGCTCGGGTGACAGCCGCGAGCCGAGCAGGCCAGGTCGGGCACGCCCGCGCGGCCCGACGGCGTTGGACCGCCGCGGTGGCAGCCGACGCACGCGACGGCGTGGTGCGGGTTTGCGGCCCCGGGCCGTTTCCGCGCGCAGCCCGCGACAACGGCCAGCAACGCGACCATCGCCCACGGCCAGCGCGGGCATGCTAGCACAGTGAGCCCCACAGGATGAGACCGATCAGCACGAGGCCCACGCCGAGCAGCGCCAGCCCGCCCGCCGCACCCACCAGCCCCAGCAAAATGCTCTCTGTGAGCAACTGTCGCAATAGGCGGATGCGGCTGGCGCCCAACGCGCTGCGCATGGCTATCTCCGGCCTCCGGGCGATACCACGCGCAAACTGTAGGTTGGCTACATTGGCACACACCACCAGAAGCACAAACAGCGTTGCTCCCATCACCAGCCGGAAGTAAAGCGGATTCTTGTCGCCGTTAATGTTGTCCACTAGCGGCTCGACATGAGCCGACCATCCAAGGTTGCTGGCTGGATAGATGTGGGCCAGCCGTTCGGCGATAGTGCGCATCTCCGCTTGCGCCTGTGCCGTAGTCACGCCCGGATTCAGGCGGCCTACAACCGTGTAGATGTGCTCGCTGCGATTGGCAAGCTGCTGCGCGTTCGGAGCCAAGGGCAGAAACACATCGGTCCACGACGGATACTGCAGCGCCTTGGGCATCACCCCAATGATGGTATAGGCGTGCTGGTCCAACTCGATCTTGTGCCCCACCACCGCGCGATCGGCAGCAAACTTCTTTTGCCAGAAACCGTAACTCAACACCACTACGCCGTCTTTTCCGGGCTGGCAGTCGCTCTCGACAAACGCCCGGCCGAGCAGCGTTCTTATCCTCAAGACCTTGAAGAAATCGCCCGATACCGACTCGCCCGTCACATGGGCGGCATCACCGGCTCC
>PMIK01000193.1 GCA_003157095.1 Gemmatimonadota bacterium
CCGCCGATCCCGATCGGCCGCACGTACAGCGAGAAGATCTGCTCCGGCGGCAGCGAGCGCAGCGGCTCCGCCCCGGCCGAGATGGCGCCGGGGATGTACTGGCCGAGGTAGGCGAACACCGGGACCAGCACGAAGAACGACACCATCGAGCCGGCCATGATGATCGCCGCGTAGTCGAGGCCCATGATGTAGCCGAGCCCCAGGACCGCGGCCGAGGTGTTCATCGTGAAGACGGCCTTCAGCTTCTCCGTGAACGGCGCGAGCGCGCCGATGCTCGCGGTGGAGAAGTTCTCCGCCCAGCCGCGCATCGAGGGCCCGACGAAGTCGAAGATGGCGGCGATGATCCCGGCGTACGACAGCACCACCGCGCTGCGCCCGCCGCGCTTGCCGGCCACGAGGATCTCCGTCGTGGCGCGCGCCTCCGGGAAGGGCAGCTTCCCGTGCAGGTCGCGCACGAAGTAGCGCCGGAACGGCGCTAGGAAGAACACGCCCAGCATCGCACCGAGGAGCGGCACCAGGAAGATCTGGAAGAACGACGAGCGGTGCTGAAGCCCGAGGATGTAGATCGCCGGCATCGTGAACACCGAACCACCGGCGATGATCCCCGACGTGGCACCGATCGCCAGCACGTTCACGTTTTCCAGCAGGGTGGAGGCGCGCGACTGGAGGAACCGCACCGCGAACACCGAGAAGCCCACCGCCAGGATCGAGATCGGGATGGCCGACTCGATCCCCTGGCCGAGCTTCAGGGCGATGTACGTGGCGGCGGCGGAAAAGACGATGGACCAGAAGAACCCCTGCACCACGGAACGCAGGGTGACCTCCGCGATCGTGGCGTCCGGGCTCACCACGGGCCGGTAGCGTTCGCCAGGCTTCAGTTCGGTGAAGGCGTTGTCGGGCAGCTGCTCGATGTCAGCCATCGTATTTCTCCATCACCGACTCCACCACGCGGCGGGAGAGCGCGTGATAGGTCGGCGCGGCGGCGGCGAAGATCTCGCGCCCCAGCTTCCGGGTGCGCGGGTGCTTGCCCAGCGCCCCGTACAGCGGGCGCAGGTACTTCATCCGTCCGACCTTCATCAGGACTTCCCGTACGCGGCCGAACACCGGCTCGTAATCCGATCCGGCCGCGATGGTGAGCCACTCGACCAGGATCTCGTAGTTGCCACGGGACGTGAGGTTCAGCGTCTCGTCGAGCCAGCGGCATGAGGCCGCGTCGAGCTGGCGCGGCAGATGCTGGAGGTAAACCAGCAGCTCGCCGGGGCTCCACGTGGCGAGCTGTCCCGCCGCCGGCCGGGCTCCGGTGGCCCATCCTTCCGCCAGCGATGTCAGCGCCTCCAGCGACGCGGACCGGAAGACGGGCGCGTTGGCCGGGAGGCCGGGCTGCCCCAACCACTCTTCCGCACCCACCTTCGCCGCGACGCCGGGCAGCTGCTCCTCGAGAAAGGCCATCAGTTCTTCGGTCGTGATCGAGGTGAAGTGGAACCGCTCGATGTAGGCGCGGATGAAGCGGTCGAAGCGCTTCCGCCCCACGGTGCGCTCCAGCAGCCCCACGAACAGCGAGCCCTTCTCGTAGGGCACCGACGAATAGACGTCGTCGGGATCCACGCCCTCGAGGTGCGTCCGCAGCACGGTGAACGGCGAATCGGCCCCGAACCGCGCGATCGCCTCCGCGAGCGCCGTCTGGCCGATGGACCAGCTCGCCGCCGCCGCCCCCTCGCCGTGCAGCGCCTCCAGTATCCGGCGCTCCGCCCACACCGTGAACCCCTCGTTCAGCCAGAAATGGTCCATCGTCGCGTTGGTGACGAGGTTGCCGGTCCACGAGTGCGCCAGCTCGTGCGCGACGACGTCCACCAGCGACCGGTCGCCTGCCAGGAGCGTCGGCGTGAGGAACGTCATCCGCGGGTTCTCCATCCCGCCGTAGGGGAACGAGGGCGGCAATACCAGCATGTCGTAGCGGTCCCACTCATACGGCCCGAACAACTGCTCGGCCCGCACGATCATCTCTTCCACGCCGGCGAACTCCCACGCCGCCTCCTCCACCGTCGCCGGCTCGGCCCACACCCGCGCGCGCGGGCTCAGGTCGCGCGACGCCAGATCGCCGACCGCCAGCGCGATCAGGTAGGACGGAATCGCCTGCGGCATGTCGAAGACCATCGTCCGCGTCCCGGGCGCCGAACCGGCCGGCGCGTCCTGCGGCCCCGCCGACATCACGGCGGTGAGCGCCTCCGGCATGGTGACCGCGGCGTGATAGGTCGCCCGCACCATCGGGCTGTCCTGGCACGGGATCATCGAGCGCGCGTGAATGGGCTGGAACTGGGTGAACATGAACGGGTGGCGCCCGCCGGCGGTCTGCTCCGGCGCGAGCCACTGAAGGCCGATGGCGTCGGGCCCCGTCTCGTATGCGATCACCACCTTCCCGGTGCCGGGCGGCAGCATCAGCCGCAGCCGGCTTCCGAGAATCGGCTCCTCAGGGCTCAGCTCGTATGAGATGGGAGGGCCCGCGTCGGTGCGCACCGAAGCGATCGCCAGCCCCTTGGAATCCAGGTCCAGAGGCCCCGAGGATGGCCGATCGAGCACCAGCGTCACCTGGCCGGTAACGCGCTTGCGAGCGAAATCAACCGCGATATCGAGATCCAGGTGGCGGGTACGCGGCTGATCGGTGTCGAAGTAGGAATGCGGGTCGAGCCTTGGCATAGCGAACCTTTCAGGGCTAGAAGAACTAGAGCGGTCCAGAATTTGCGAACCAAGGGCAATGTCAGCCAGGGGCCCCTGCCCGTCGCACGCCACGGTACCGGATCGCGACGGGTGCTTCATTAGGGGAGTAATCCCGACTGTAACTGGGGGATTTGCAATGTTTTATGATGCTGGGTGCTACGGCCGAGTTGACCTGGGCCACCTGCCGAATGCGGTTCAGCAGCGACTGGGGGCGTTGCCGGGAGAGTGGCTGGAATTCGACCCGCTGACCGGCACGATTGTCGTCCGGCACATCCAGCCTTCGGCCGGGCCCTCCCTGCCCACGATCGCGGGCGAGCTGGTGCGGATGTTGAGCGAGATCCCGGAGGCCGCCCAAGATCTGATCCCAGGCGGTGACCTCTTCGTGCACACGGAGGTGGGGGCCCAGCTGGTGCGGCTGCGGGTGGAGGCGGGCGGCGCGATCAAGATCGAATGGGCGCACCCCGACTACGCGAAGTCCAAGCCCCAACTCTACACCGGCGCGCGGGTCGAGATGGTCGAGCCGCGGGTGCAGCGCCTGAACGGAGGCGTGACGTTCGAGACCGGCGACCCCATCCGGGCCGGGAGAGAGCTGGAGTCGGTGGCGGACAGCTACGAAGGGCTTTATCCCGAGGGCGACCTCGTCGTCAAAGTGGACCGCTCGACCGGCCGCGTGGCCATGGAAGTGCGCGACCTCAACGTGGACGTGCTGCTCCTGGTGGAGCGGCTGCAGCAGCTGGCGGTGCCGGGCTCTCTGACCGGCGACATCGAGGTCAGCTCGTTCGCCGCGATCGTGCCCGAGCAGCACCTGCGTTTCCGGTTCGACGACGGGAAGACGTGGGTGCAGCGTCCGGTGTTGTGGGAAGACGCGAGCCGCGCGCCAGCGGTCGCGGAAGCCTGACGGGGGAGATGCCATGATGGACTACGGCTTCACCGAAGAGCAGCAGGCCATCCGCGACCTGGCGCGGGAGATCGCCGAGCGGGAGATCCGGCCCGTCGCGGCGGAGTACGACCGCACCGGGGAGTTCCCCTGGCCGGTGGTGCGCACGCTGGCGCAGGCGGACCTGTTCCGGACGTTCATCCCAGAGGAGTACGACGGCATCGCGGGCGGAACGCCGGTCACCAATCTCGTGCTGGTGACCGAGGAGTTGTCGAAGGCGTGCGGCGGGATCGCGCTGGCGCTGGCGGGCACGGCCTTGGGCAGCATGCCGATCCTGCTCTCGGGCAGCGAGGAGCTGAAGCGGCGCTTCCTCCCCGACATCGCGGCGGGCAAGCGGCTCGCGGCGTTCGCCCTGACCGAGCCGGACGCCGGTTCGGACGCGGGCGGCATCCGGACGACGGCGATCAAGGACGGCGACGAATACGTCCTGAACGGCACGAAGCAGTGGATCACCAACGGGGGCGAGGCGGAGGTCTACACCGTCATCGCGCTCACCAACCCGGCCAAGGGGCCTCGTGGCGCGAGCGCCATCGTGGTCGAGAAGGACACGCCCGGTTTCAGCTTCGGGAAGAAAGAGGACAAGATGGGGATCCGCGCCTCCGCGACGCGGGAACTCATCTTCCAAGACTGCCGGGTGCCGGCCGCCAACCTGATCGGCCGCGAGGGCACCGGCTTCATCACGGCGATGCGGACCTTCGACGCCTCCCGGCCCGGCGTGGGCGCGCAGGCGCTGGGAATCGCGCAGGGCGCGCTCGACCTGGCGGTGGGGTACGCCTGCACGCGCCGGCAGTTCGGGTCCCCCGTCTCGGCGTTCCAGGGCCTGCGCTTCAGCCTGGCCGACATGGCAATGAAGGTCGAAGCTGCCCGCGCACTCATCTATGCCACCGCGAAGTACATAGATACGCAGCCCAAGGAGCGGCCGACGATGTACTCCGCGATGTCGAAGTGCTTCGCCGCCGACGTCGCGGTGCAGGTGACCATTGACGCCGTCCAGGTGTTCGGCGGCTACGGTTACATGCGCGACTACCCCATCGAGAAGTACATGCGGGACGCGAAGATCACGCAGATCTACGAAGGCACCAACCAGATTCAGCGTGAGGAGATCAGCAAGATCATGATCGGCCAGTTCATCTCGGGCGGCGGACGCGCTTCCGCCCACGCCGCGGACTAGCGCCATGCAACCGTTCAAGTACCACGTCCTGGCCTGCGACCAGCACAAGCCCGACGGCGTTCCCTGCTGCGCGGCCCGCGGCTCCGCGGCCGTGCTCGAGGCGCTGCGGCGCGAGATCGGCGCGGCCGGTCTCAACGACACCGTGCAGCTCACCACCACCAGCTCGATGGGCCTGTGCGAGCGGGGGCCGAACCTGGTCGTCTACCCGGACGGCACGTGGTACTCGGGGGTGACGCCGGCGGACGTGCCCGAGATCGTGCGGGAGCACTTCGGCGGCGGGCGGCCCGTGGCGCGATTGGCGGCGACGGACGAAGCCGCGGTGAAGGCCGAGATCCAGAGCAACCGGGCCAAGTACCTCGCCTCCCTGAAGGCGCGCGAGGCCGCCGGCGTGGTGCCCGACGAGCTGATGGACATGATCCGGGGCTATCAGGAGAGCCGGATCATGCTCACGGCCGTGGAGCTGGACGTCTTCACCGCCATCGCCAGCGGCGCGACGGCCGCGGAGGAGGCCAAGCGCTGCCGGACGGAGCGGCGCGCCACGGAACTGCTGCTTAACGCGCTGGTGGCGCTGGGTGTCGTGCAGCTCCAGGGCGAGACCTACCGGAACTCGCCCCTGGCGGCGCGGTTCCTCGTGGCCAACTCCCCCGACGACGCGCGCACGGCGCTGCGGCACAACCTGAGCCTGTGGGCCACCTGGTCGTCGCTCACGGAGGCGGTCCGCGAGGGGCACGTCGCGCTCCGGGCCGAGATGCACGAGCGGGACGACGACTGGACCGTGCCGTTCATCGCCGCGATGCACCGCGGAGCCGCGGCCCGCGCTCCGTCCGTCGTCGCCGCGGTGGGCGCCGGGAGCCTGAAGCGGATGCTCGACGTGGGCGGCGGCTCGGGAGCCTACGCGATCGCGTTCGCCCAGGCCAACCCGGAGCTGAAGGCGGTAGTGCTGGACCTGCCGACTGTCCTCCCCATCACCGAAGGCCACATCGAAGAGGCGGGGCTCTCCAAGCGCGTAACGACCCTGGCCGGCGACCTTCGGACGAATGATCTCGGCAAGAGCTACGATCTCATCTTCCTCTCCAGCATCTGCCACATGCTCGGGCCCGAGGGCAACCGGGATCTGCTGGCGCGCGCCACGCGGGCGCTGGCGCCGGGCGGGCGGGTCGTCATCCAGGACTTCATCCTCGAGCCCGACCGCACCAGGCCGCGGCAAGCCGTGTTGTTCGCCCTCAACATGCTGGTGGGAACGGAGGCGGGGAGCACCTACACGGAGGAGGAGTACGCTTCCTGGCTGACGGCCGCCGGCTTGGGTGCGGTGCGCCGCATCCGGCTTCCCGGCCCAGCCGACCTGATGGTGGGCGTGCGGCTCTAGGGCGAGGCCGCCCGGACCGCCGCACCTATCCGTGCGGGACGAATAACAACCCTATCGTGCCCAGGATATAGATCAGCAACACGCACAGCGAATCAATCCCCATGCGCAGGATCTGCTTGCGAGGGCGGACGATCAG
>PMIK01000244.1 GCA_003157095.1 Gemmatimonadota bacterium
CACCGGAGGGCCGCCGCCCCCCGCCGCGACGACGATCGTATCCTGCTCGACCAGTCGCCTCACGATGGGGGCTTCCACGATGCCGATGGGGATCGGGCTCGCCGTCATCCGTCGCCAGCGGCCGCTCCCGTCCTGGCCCACCGTGACCCCGTGCTTGGCCAGGCGTTCGCGCCGCTCGGGCGACAGCTCATGGCCGATGGGCTTGGTCGGCTTCCGGAGCATCGGATCGCCGGGCGCAACTTCGGTCTGGGTGATGACCGTCACCACCTCGCGCGCGATGCCGGCGCGCTCCAGCGCGTTCTGGAGTGACTGCTGAATCATGTAGCCGATCCAGCCCGCGGTTTCCGCGACCAGCACGCCGAGCGGCAGCGGCTCGACCTCGCCGGCCGAAATCTCGTTGCGAGCCAGCGAGTCGCCGACCTGGGGCCCGTTGCCGTGCACGATCGCGATCCGCCACCCTTCGCGGGCCAGATCCACGATCGGTGCCAGGCTCTCCCGCGTATGGCGGAACTGATTGGCGATAGTGGCGCGTTCGCCGGCCGGCGCGAGCGCGTTGCCTCCCAATGCGATGACGACCGTCTGTCCTGTCACTGTGCCTCCCGCAGGCGGCCGAAACTAGAGGAGGTGCGCGCGGTGTTCAAGGGCGTCGCGCCGCGGTGCCGCCGGCTCCCAGCGCGCGGCGGAGCGTTTCGTAGGCACGCCCGAATTGGACCCAGTCGCTGCGGCGCGCGGCGGAATCGAGGGCGAGGAATGCCGCCCTCGCCTCGGCGAGCGAGATCTGCGTGCCTGCCTCGGCGGCGGACGATTCCCCGGCCGCCGCGAGCGCGCGGACCGCGCTCGCGGCGTCGGCGCCCACGCCGAGGCGCCCGGCGGCGAGCACCGCCACGCCCGAGGGAAGCACCGGGTCGTCCTGGCGCCGCAACGAGGCGTAGAGGAACTGGGCGTAAGCCACCGTTCCCGCCACCGGGATCGCGACGACCGCGCCCCGGCGCACGGTGCCCGCGGGGCCCGCAGCCTCCGCGACTGCGCGGGCCACGGCGGGCGACAGGGAGATCCGGCTTTCGGCCGCGGCGATCGTGGGGAACGAGTTGCCGGGCAGCCGCACCAGGCGCAGCGACAGCGTGCCGTCCGCCCTGGCCGTTCCAGCGACGATACCGATGAGCGCGTTCCCCGCGGCGTCGGCGAGCGGGAGGAGGCGCCACAACTGCGGCGGCTCCCCACCGATGCTCAGCAACGCTAGTACCGGCCGCGGCGCCGCAGGGCCCGCACCCTTGGGCGTCGCGCTCCCGGGCAGCGCGAGCGCCCACGGCCGCGCCGACGTCCCGGTGTCTCCTCGGTGCCGCGCGAGCATCTGCGCTTGCGCGAGGAACAGCCCCGCCGGGTAGCCGAGGTGCCGGCGCAGGTCCGTGCTCAGGCTGTCGCTCGGCAGGGCGCGCGCCCCGGTGCCGGCGGCGAGCCGCGCTGCGAAGGTCAGGTCGGGGGGGCGCAGATAGAGACACGTGGCGCCGGACACGGCGTCTACCGTCGCGAGGTACGCGGCGCGGAGGAAGCTCACTTCGTCGCCGTTCCAGGCCACGTGGTCCGCGAGCGGGAAGCGCGCCGACGCCAGGTAGCCGTCGGCGAGCCAGACCAGCCGGCCGTCTGCGAGGACCGGTCGCGGCGCGTCGAAGGTCGCGAACGGGTACAAGCGCGCCAGACGGTCGGGCACGTCGCGCCAGATGAGCAGCCGGTCGGACACGCTGGTGCGCCGGTCCAGTAGCGGCGGCGACTGCAGCGCCCAGGCCAGCAGCAGCCGGCGCAGCAGCCCTCCCAGCCTCAGCCCCGAGGGCGCCGCACTCGGCACCGGCTCGTCCGGTCCGATGACGGCGGGCTCGGCGCCGTGGGCGAGGTAGCGAATGCGGCCGCTCGCCCGAGCGAGCGGCTGCGGCATGGTGCTGCCGCCACCGGCGGGGCTGAGTGTGCCAAGGAAACGGAGCGAGCCGGCGCCGGGCCCTCCCGCGGCCACCGCAACGGGGTCACCCGCCCACGAAAGCGATCCCCGGTGCAGCATCACCCAGTCGGTTGGACGCGCCGCGCGCCGCACCGCGAGCACGTCGGTTTCCGGGACGGCGAGCACCACCAGGACCGGCACGCCGCCCGGCCCCGGGTACCGATCCAGCGCCGTGGCCCAGGCGCGCGGGCGGGCGGTGTCGCTCTGCGCCGCATCGAGGGCCGCGTCGAGAAGCCCGGGCTCCGCGTCCCACGGCGACAGACCCTCCAGGGCGCGCCGTAGCACGTCGAGGCTCTCGGCGGGAAGCGCCGACGTGACCGCGGGGCGCTCGCCGCGCACCCCGTCGAGCACGCCCAGCCCCGCCCGCGAGTAACGGTCCGCGTAATCGCCGAGGCCGAGCGCGACCGCCGGATCCGGCTTGCCGCGCCACGCGTCAACGAGGTACGGGGCCGCGTACCGTCCAACCACCGTTCCGACGGCCAAGGTCGCCCACATCGCGACCAGGACTCCGGGCCGGCTGCGGCGCAGCATCAGCGTCGTCCCCGCCGCCACCACCAGCGAGAGGGCGGCCAACGCGGTTGCCGCGGGGAGCCGGATGGCTCGGTCCGTTGCGGCGAGGGCTCCATCCGCGCTCCCTCCCCCGCCCACGATGGCGAAGGTGTCGAGCTGGAATCCCCACGCCATCAGGAGCGCCAGCAGCGCCGCGAGCGCCACCAGGTGATTTCTGGCGTGCGGCGTCATGCGCAGCCGCCGCTCGGCGAACGTGATGCTGCCGGTCATCGCGTACAGGGCGCTGGCCACGAAGGCCGCGAAGATCACCAGCAACAGGGCGGCCAGGTGCAGGGTCTCCAGCAGGGGCAAGCGTGCGACGTAGAACGACGCATCGTGCCCGAGGATGGGTTCCTGGAGATCGAGCGGCACGGCTGACCGGTAGAGCGCGACCAGGGCGGGAACGTCCGTGAAGGTCCCGGCGGTGACGATGCCGAGCACCACCGCGAGCGCCAGCGCGATCCAGCGGAGCACGCGCCGCGGCACGGCCTCGGCGATCTCGAGGTTGCCGACCCGGCGCGGCAGGTGCACCGCGCCGATGGAGCGGTAGACGGCGAGCGTCTGGATGGCGTACCAGCCTGTGGCGGCTGCCGCGACGGCGAGCTGCCACAGGGAATCGTGGACCAGGCGGTTCCAGTAGAGGCCGGACAGGCCCAGGTCGGCGTACCAGGAAGCTTCGGTGAACCGGAGCGCCGCCCAGCGGCCACCGAACAGCACCACGAAGACGGCCGCGACGGCGTACAGCGCCACGCGACTTCGGCTCATGGATCCAGACCGCCGACCCCCTGAGCGCGCAGCACCGCTCCCGCCTCGCGGCGGATGGCCTCAAGCCCCGCGGCGCTCTTCGCCTCGAACCTGAGCACGAGGATGGGTTGCGTGTTGGACGCGCGGATGAGCCCCCAACCGTCCTCGGTACGCCATCGCACCCCGTCAATGGTGATCGTGCGGTAGCGCTCCGCGAAATATCGCGCCGCCGCCGCGACGACCGGAGCCTTCCGGTCTTCGGGGCAGTCCACCCGGATCTCGGGAGTGGAAACGTACTGGGGCAAGGAGAGGCGCAGCGCCGACAGCGGCCGCGCCTGACCGGCTACGATCTTGAGTAGCCGCGCCGCGGCGTACAGCGCATCGTCGAAGCCCAGGTAATCCGGCGGCCCGAAGAACATGTGGCCGCTCATCTCGCCCGCCAGCACCGCGCCGCTCTCCTTCATCTTCTTCTTGATGAAGGAGTGGCCGGTCATCCACATGGTGGGCCGGGCGCCGGCCCGCTCCAGCGCCTCCACGAGCGCGTCGGAGCACTTGACGTCGAAGATCACCTCCTGGCTCTTGCCGAGGCGCCGCACGACGTCCTCGCCCAGGAGTGCCAGGATCTGGTCGCCGAACAGCACCGTTCCGGTCTCGTCCACCGCCCCGATGCGGTCCCCGTCGCCATCGAACGCGATGCCCAGATCGGCGTGCACGTCAGTGACGCGCGCCTGCAGGTCGCGCAGGTTGGCCAGCACGGTCGGGTCGGGGTGGTGGTTCGGGAAGGAGCCGTCCGACTCGCAGTACAGGCGGTCTACCCGCGCGCCGAGGGACTCGAGGACGGCGGGAGCGGTGAGGCTCGCGACCCCGTTCCCGCAGTCCACGACAACCCGGAGCGGGCGCGCGAGCGCCCCGATGCGGTGGAGGATCTCCCGCCCGTACGAGGCCAGGACGTCGTGCACCGCGAGGTCGCCGGTGCCCGTGGCGAACCGGCCGTGCTCGATCCGCTCGCGCAGCGCCTGGATGTCCTCTCCGGCCAGCGGGAGCCCGGCGAGGACCATCTTGAAGCCGTTCATCTCCGGTGGGTTGTGCGATCCGGTCACCTGCACGCCGCCGTCGGCCTGGAGATGGTGGATGGCGAAGTAGAGTGCGGGGGTCGGGACCAGCCCCACCGCGAGCACCGCGGTGCCGGTGGAGCGGAGGCCCTCGACCAGCGCGTCCATCAGCGCCTCGCCGGAGGGCCGGTTGTCGCGACCCACGGCCAGCGTGGCGGGACGGCCGAGCCGCTCGCGCGCCTCGGAGCCCATGGCCGCGCCGACTGCCCGGGCGACTTCCGCCGTGAGGTCCTCGCCGACGGTGCCCCGGATGTCGTACTGCCGGAAGATGACGGGGTCTATGCGCATCGCGATGGAGCGAGGGGCCGCCGACGCGGCGTGCCCTCGCTAATGGCGGACCAACGTGTGGCGCCGCAACTCGCCACCAGAGGACGCAAGTTGGACCGGCACTAGTTGGCGACCGGTACCGGGGCGGCGATGGTCGTGACGCTCGCGGGCAGGAAAGCATGCGACCCGTCGCGCGCAGCGTCGAGAACCCGGTTCGGCCAGAGCCCGAAGACCACCAGCGCCACGACCATCACCGCCAGGGTGATGCCGGTCAGGCGGGGCACCAGCACGCCGGCGTGCGCCTGCTCGTGGGTGGAAGGCTTCATGTACATCGCCATGACGACCGGGAGGTAGTATCCCGCCGACACGACGCTGGTCAACACCAGGATCGCCGCCAGGACCGTATAGCCGCCCCCCGTGGCGGACACCAGGATGTACCACTTGCCGATGAAGCCCGCCGTGCCCGGGAACCCGAGCAGGGACAGCATGCACACCGTCATGCCGAGAGCGAGCCAGGGATGCGTCTCGGCCAGGCCCGCCAGGTCGTCTATCAGGACGTCGCGCTCGCCGCCGCGGCCCTTCAGGGCGAGGATGGCGAACGCGCCCACCGTCATCAGGGTGTAGAACAGCAGGTAGAACAGGAAGGCCGCCGCCCCCGCCATCGAGCCGGCCACCAGCGCGGTCAGGAGGTAGCCCGCGTGCGCGATGCTCGAGTAGGCGAGCATGCGCTTCACCGAACGCTGGGCGAGCGCCACGAGGTTCCCCACGATCATCGTGACCGCCGCCAGCCACCAGATCACCTGCTCCCAGACCACGTGAATGCTCCCGAAACCCCCGAGCAGCACGCGCACCAGCGCCGCGAACGCCGCCGCCTTGACCGCGGTCGCCATGAACCCGGTCACCGGCGTCGGGGCCCCGTCGTACACGTCCGGCGTCCACATGTGGAATGGCACCGCCGCCACCTTGAAGCCGAAGCCGATCAGGAGCAGCGCGAGTCCGGCCAGCAGCATCGGGTGCCCCTGCAGGCCCAGCGGCCCGATCTGGGCGGCGATCATCGGCAGCCTGGTGGAGCCGGTGGCGCCGTACAGCAGCGCGATGCCGTAGAGGAAGAACGCCGACGCGAACGCCCCGATCAGGAAGTACTTGAGCGCCGCCTCGCCGCCGACCGGGCTGCGGCGATCAATGCCCGACAGCACGTAGACCGACACCGACATCAGCTCCAGGCCAAGGAAGATGACGAACAGGTCTTCCCCGCCGGCCAGCAGCATCATCCCCACGGCGGCGAACAGGACCAGCACGTGGTACTCGGGGATGCGGATCGCTTCCCGCTCGAGGTAGTCCACGGAGAAGAGCACCGCCAGCGCCGCGGAGAGGAGCACGATGAGGTCCACGGCGAAGCGGAACGGGTCCAGCGCCAGGCTGGTCGGAATGCCGGCGACCTGGGCGCCCGATACCCACAGCCAGATGGTGGCGGCGGCGGCGAGGGCGATGCCCACCAGGGCGAGCATGCCGGCGCGACGCTGCGCTCCCGGCTCCTTGTGGTGCCACGCGGCGTCGAGCAGCAGGAGCATCGCCCACGCCGAGAGGACCGTCTCCGGGAGCGCCGCCCGCAGGAGGCCCCAGCCGGAATCGAGATCGAGCAGCATGGCTACGGCAGCCTCGCGCTAGCGACGGCGGGCGCCGCTCTGCCCTGCACCGCCTCGATGAAGTGGCGCGCCGACGGTTCCATGCGCCGCAGCACCGGACCGGGCGCGAGGCCGAGCCACAGGATCACCACCACCAGCGGCACGAGGACGCCCCATTCGCGGCGGGTGAGATCGGTGAGGCCCCGGTTCTCCGGCTTGTCGAGCTTGTAGTAGATCACGCGCTGGAGCGCCCAGAGGAGGTAGCAGGCGGCGAAGATGACGCCGGTCGCCGCGATGCCGGCGGCCAGCGGATGGGTGCGGAACGCCCCCAGCAGCACCAGGAACTCGCCCACGAACCCGTTGGTGCCCGGCAACCCGATGGACGAGAGGCTCACCAGGGTCAGCACCGCGGCGTAGGCCGGCATGACCCT
Source organism: Gemmatimonadota bacterium (assembly GCA_003157095.1). Lineage (GTDB taxonomy): Bacteria > Gemmatimonadota > Gemmatimonadetes > Gemmatimonadales > JACORV01 > Fen-1245. Next base: position 6,719 of record PMIK01000244.1, read on the forward strand.
CGCAATGCCGCCGAAGTCCGCGACCAGACGGCTGTGGCGGCGCTCGTAGATCATCCCCACCAGGAAGAACAGCGCGCCGGTCGAGATGCCGTGGTTGATCATGACCATCAGCGCGCCCTGCACGCTCTGGAGCGTCAGCGCCCAGATGCCCAGGACCACGAAGCCGAGGTGGCTCACCGACGAATAGGCGATGAGCTTCTTGAAGTCGGGCTGCACCATCGCCACCAGCGCGCCGTAGATGATCCCCACCACGGCGAGCGTGATCACGATCGCGCTCACGGTGCGGTTCATCGCCACCGATGGGAACAGCGGCAGCGCGAACCGCAGGAAACCGTAGGTGCCCATCTTGAGCAGGATCCCGGCCAGGATCACCGAGCCCGCCGTCGGCGCCTCGACGTGGGCGTCCGGGAGCCAGGTGTGGAACGGGACCATCGGGACCTTGATCGCGAACGCCAGGAAGAACGCGCCGAACAGCCAGAACTGGGTCGGCATCGGCAGCGTCGCGTACTGGAGGATGTGGTCGTAGGCGAACGAGTACACCCCGCCGGCTGCGCGGCCGGCGCTGAAGTACAGCACCAGGATCGCCACCAGCATCAGCAGCGAGCCGACGAACGTATAGATGAAGAACTTGATGCTGGCGTAGAGCCGGCCCTTGCCCCCCCAGACCCCGATGATGAAGTACATCGGGATCAGCATCACTTCCCAGAAGACGTAGAACAGGAACAGGTCCATCGCGACGAACACGCCGAGCATGCCGGTGGTGAGGACCAGCAGCAGGGCGTAGTAGCCCTTCTCGCGCCTGGTGATTCCCGACCAGCTGCCGAGCACCGCCAGCGGCATCAGGAACGTCGTGAGCAGCACCAGGAACAGTGAGATGCCGTCAATCCCGACCCGGTACGCGATCCCCCACGCGGGAATCCAGGGCAGCCATCCGCCGACCTGCATCGCCGGGCCCGAAGGGTCGTAGGCCCACCACAGCCCCAGCGACATGACGAACTCGAGGATGGCGACCCAGAACGCGATCTTCTTCGCCGTGCCGGCCGGCGCCGGCCAGATGAGCAGCGCCCCGCCGAGCGGGATGACCAGGAGGGCGCTGAGCGCCCAACGCGCGTAATGGAGGTTGGCCAGGAACTCGGTCACGGTGCCTTAGTGGAGCAGCGCCGCCAGCACGGCGATCGCCCCGATGACGAAGAAGACCACGTAGGTGCCGACCTGCCCCGACTCCAGGCGGCTGCCGATCCAGCCGAGGCCGCGCGCCACGGCGGCTGTGCCGTTGACGCCGGCCGTGTCAATCACCCCCGCGTCCACGCCCTTCCACAGCACCACCCGGGAGAACCAGACCAGCGGGCGCACGATCGCCGCGTTGTACAGCTCGTCCACCCGGTACTTCTCGAGGAGGAGCTTCGCGAACCCGGTCTCGCGCGGAGCGCGCTCCGGCGTCAGGAGGGCCTCCGGCTTCAGCACCCGCGTGGCCAGCCAGATGCCGCCGGCACCGATCAGGGCCGCCAGCGTCATCAGTCCGATCTCGACGCCGGTCGAGGGGGCGAGCGGCGGCAGCAGCGTCGCGCTGCGATCGGTCAGCGGCTCGAGCCAGCGGTGCAGCGTGGCGACGTGCGGCAGGTTGAGCGCGCCGCCCAGCACGGTCAGGACCGCGAGCACGATCAGCGGCCAGGTCATCACCCAGGGCGCCTCGGCGAGGTGCGGACGCTCCAGGTCGCCGGTGCGGTTGGGGCCGTGGAAGGTGTAGAGCATCAGCCGCGCCATGTAGAACGCGGTGAGGAACGCGGCCACCAGCCCGAACGCCCACACCACGAAGTAGAACGGGTCGTCGGCGCCCCGCGCGAACGCGGCACCGAGAATCTCGTCCTTCGAGAAGAAGCCGGCCAGCGGCGGGATGCCCGCGATGGCCAGCGTCCCCACCCACATCACCCGCGAAGTCCACGGCATGTAGGCGGCCAGGCCGCCCATATTGCGCATGTCCTGCGCGTCGGCCTGCCGGTGCGTGTGGTGGTAGGCGCGGTGCAGCGCCTGGATCACGCTGCCCGCGCCCAGGAACAGCAGCGCCTTGAAGAACGCGTGGGTCACCAGGTGGAAGATGCCGGCGGCGTACGCCCCCGCGCCGACGCCCATGAACATGTAGCCGAGCTGGGAGATGGTGCTGTAGGCCAGCACCTTCTTGATGTCCCACTGCTTGAGGCCGATCGTGGCTGCGAACAGCGCGGTCAGCGCACCGACGCCCGCCACCACCGCGGACGCGACGGGCGACATCGCGAACAGGATGTTGCTGCGCGCGACCAGGTAGACGCCCGCGGTGACCATCGTGGCGGCGTGG
>PMIK01000198.1:0-5688 GCA_003157095.1 Gemmatimonadota bacterium
TCGAACTCCGGCACCACGCGGATGCCGCGGCCGCGCGCGTATTCCACCACGCCGCGGATTTCGTCTTGCGTGTAGAACAGGCCGTCGGAGCCTTCCTGCTGTAGTTTCGGGAAACGCCTGCTCGCCACCCGGAAGCCCTGGTCGTCGGAGAGGTGCCAGTGGAAGACGTTGAGCTTCACCGCCGCCATCGCGTCCAGGTTGCGCCTGATGACCTCCGGCGGTTCCCAGTGCCTCGACACGTCCACCAGCAATCCGCGCCACGCAAACCGCGGACGGTCCTGGACCGACACCAGCGGGAGGTACCAACCCGTATGGTCCGCGTCCACCAGCTGCAGCAGCGTCTCGAGGCCGCGGATCGCGCCGACCACGGTGGGCGCATGGAGCACGGCCCGGTGCTCGTCCGCATCGAGCGTGTATGACTCGTCCTCTTCGACGCCCTGCACCGCCATCCCCAGCCCGTCAGCGCTGACGACCAGGGTCGCCGACGAGTCATGCGCCGGCGCGCGCGGCAGAATCAGGCCGGTGCGCCCCTCGAGCCGCCGCAGGGCGCGATCCACCGCCCCCATCAGCCGCGCGTCGGAGAAGCCGCGCACGGTCCAGGTGAAGGTCGAATCCACCGCCAGCCGGCCCGGGCGCACGGCCAGCTCCGCCGGTACCGGCAGCAGGTGATGGCGCCACCGGCCGGGCGCCGGCGCCGTGGCCCTCCGCGCCGCCAGCGAGGCCGCGAGCAGGAGCGCTACGAGGAGACCGCCAGCGAGCCGCCGCCGCCGAGGGAGATGGGCGCGCCGAAGTCCAGCGCGCGGTATCCGTTGTCCTCCGAGACCGTGCACGGAATCCTCCTGCCATTGAGCCGCGCGGTGAGGCCGCGGGCCTCGAGGTTCAAGCGCAGCCGCTGGAACGCGATGTCACCCGACCGGCAGTGCAGCTCGAAGCGGCGGGCGCTCTGGGTGAACTCTCCCCAGGCCGTGGCCGAGAAGAACGGCGCCCGAACCTCGCGCGCGCGGATGACCGGCGCGATGGTCAGCACCTGGCGCGGCGTGTCCACCTTGAAGCCCGTCGCGGCCAGCAGGCATGCCCAGCTGCACATCGCGCGATAGTAGTGATCGCCGCATTCCACGTGGTTCCAGATCCGGCCGGCCCGGGCGTACCGGTCCTGCACCGAGCGGACCACCGCGACGCCCTCTTCGACCAGGCCGAAGTCCATCATCATCGAGGCGATCGCGTACTCGATGCCCGTCCAGTTGCCCGACGCCTGCGGATTCTCGTAGGTCGGGAAGCGTGCCTGCGCCCCCGGCGGATACGACGCGTTGATGAGCCCCTGCTCGGCCGAGAAGTTGTGGCGCACGACCGCCTTCAGCGCCGCCACGACACGCTCGCGCGGCAGGCTCTGGCCCAGGCCCATCAGCTGGGTGTACCACTCACCGCTGAGCTGGTCGCTCATGCAGCACTCGTCGCGCCGGTCCCCGTCCACCCAGAGACTGTAGTACTCTCCGTTCCACAGCTTCGCGTCGAACGACGCGGCGCCCTTGCGGAGCCAGTCGCGCCACTGGGACGCCGCGGCCTGGTCGCCGACCTCCTCGGCCAGGCGGACGCCCGCCTTCAATGCGGCCAGCCACAGGCTCGAGATGTACGACGGCGTGCCGAAGAAGTCCCATTGGTCGTACGTGTTGAGCCGGGTGTCCTTGTCGGGCAGGCCGTCGCCGTCGGTATCCAGCAGCGCGGTGTTCGCGATCGCGCGGGCGACGTGCGGCCACATCGTGGTGAGGTACTCGCGGTCGCCACGCCACAGCCAGTCGCGGCATACCATGAGCACGAACTGCGGGTTCATGTCCACCCGCTCGAACGAGTCATCCACCTGCGAGAAATCGGGCGTGAAGAAGTGCGGGACGCGGCCGTCGGCGCGCTGGAACCGCGCGCTCATCTCGAGCTGCCGCTGTTGCAGCTCCGGGAACAGGGCGACGATGCTGCCCGAGCCCTGGTACGAGACGTCCATGGTCTGGAACCCGCAGCAGCCGAATCCCTCCCAGACCGCGAACTGCCCGTCCCGGGTCCACCAGGTGGACTTGACCAGCGTGCTCACCTGCGCCGACCACGCCTCCGCCAACTCGGCGCCCATCGTGCTGCCCGCCAGCGCGCGCGCGAAGCCCAGCGTCGCGTCGCGGTGCTGGGCCTGATTGCGCACCAGGAACCGGTTCACCGCTTCCGCGTCGCCGAACCATTGCTCGTACATATGCCCCAGCTCGGTGCCCTTGGGGCTCAGGTGGTGAGGAAAATGCCACCCCAGGGTGAAGTGCAGCTCGCGCTCCTCCCCGGGCGCGAGGTCGAGCGTGGAGCACAGCGCCGCGTCGCCCCACCGCGCTCCCCGGCGGTCGCGCCCGGCGAGCCCATCGAGCCACGAGCGCGCCCGGGTGAGGTAGCGGCCCAGGGCCGCGTCGCTTTCCACGGCCGCGCCCTCCACCCGCGCGAAGCGGTCGTACAGCGCAGCGAACGAGGCGTACTGCCGGAGCTGCCGCGCGGCGGCCTGCTTGTCGGCCAGCGGCAGTGCGGCGATCTGCTCGCTGGTGAGCTGGAGCAGCTTCGCGGGCGACTCCCGCGGCTCCAGGCTCGGCAGCCGCCCGGATTCACGGAAGTCCTTGAGGAAGGACGCACAGATCCCGTTCCAGAAGCCGTTGCCCACGTAGGGCTCGAAGTCGCCCGCGATCCAGCTCGCCTGGCCGCCCGTCACCGAGAGGCCCAGGCTCCCCACCGTGGACGGCTGCGCCAGCTCCGCGTCGGTGCGCATCGTGAGGTAGGTCGTGCCGCCGTCCTGCACCACCGCGAGCCGCAGCCGACGGTCCGCGGCGCCCCACGCCAGCGGGTTCTTCAGCTTGCCCGCGAGCGAGACCTGCACCCGGTGCGCCGACGTGTTCTTCACCGTGAACACGGCGTGGAAGCCGGGCGTGCCGCTGGTCCTGGCGTCGTGCGGAACGATGGGCGAGAACATCACGGCCGTGACGGCGACCGGAAGGGTGTGATCCAGGTAGCGCAGGGTCGCGGCGGGAAACGAGGCGTCGTATTCGATCGCCTCGACGCTTTTGGCCCAGCTCAGGGAATACAGATCCTCCTGATCGCTGCGCGTCCCCAGGCGGCGCACCAGCGGAGCGCCTCCCTCGGGCCTGGCCCAGAGGAAGAACGCCAGCGCGCCCGGTGCCATGTCCGGCGGTGCGCCGAGCTGCACCGGCCCGTCCGACGCCCACGGGCCGAGGTTGAAGATCATCCACTCGTGGAAGTGCCCGTCCGAGCGGACTTCGACCGAGCCCGTGCCGATCCCGCCGAGCGGGATGCCGCTCGCCTCGGCCGCCCGGCGTGGGGCGGCTCGGCCCAGGCCCTGATCCGCGGGCCTCGGCACCGGCGTTGGCGCGCGGCCCGGCTGGTCCACCAGCGCGGCACCGGCCACAGCCGCCCCCGCCGCAGGCGCCGCCGCGGCGGCGCCGAGCGCGACGGCGGCCGAGCCCAGTGCCAGGTCCTGCACGAATCGCCTGCGGGAGGAACCGTTCTTCGCCATCGTCGTCTCCTTGATCGAGCCGAGCCGGGTCAGCGCGCGAGTGCCAGCGCCACGATGCCCAGAAAGACCGCAACCGCTCCCACCAGCCGGCGCGCGCCAAAGCTCTCCCCCAGCCACAGCCAGCCGGCGAGCGCCGCGATCACGACGCCCACCTCGCGCACCGCACCCGCGTATGCGAGTGGTGCGACCGCGTACGCCCGCAGCACCAGGGTATATGCGAACAACATCAGAACGCCAGCCGCGACGATGCGCGCGGCCTGGCCGCGCAACTCCGCCAGCACGGCGCGGCCGCCGTACCGGACCAGGATCGGCGGTCCCAGCAGCAGCGCGGCCACGAAGAGAACGGCGACGGTGTATGGCGCCGGGCTGGTGCGCCGGACGGCGACCCCGTCTATGAGCGAGTACACGGAGGTGCAGAAAGCCGCGCCGAACGATGCCGCGACACCGCGCGAGCGGAACGCCGGTCCGCCCCACTTCCACCACGTCGCACCGCCTCCCAGCGGCACCAGACCGCCCACCACGAGCGCCAGGCCCGCGAACCCGAGCACCGACGGGTATTCGCGCAGCACCACCGCCGCCCATACCGCGAGCAGGGCCGGCGCCGCGCCACGCGCCAGCGGATACACCTGCGAGAAGTCAGCCTGGCCGTATGCGTAGGTCAGCAGGAGGTAATACGCGCACTCCACCACCGCGCTGGCCGCGACGAATGGCCAGATCGGGCGCGGGACCGGGGCTGCCAGCAGCACGGGAAGGAAGAGAGAAGAGCCCACCAGCAGCGCCAGCCACATGACGACCAGGCGGTTGGCGGCGCGCTTGAGGATCAGGTTCCACGCGGCGTGCAGTGTGCCCGCCGCGAGCAGCAGGCCCAGCGCGAACGCGCTCACGCCAGCCGCGACACCGCTACCGCCGCACCTGGGGACTCACCCGACCGGCTGCGCCTCCAGGGTGAGCACCTGGAACGGACGCAGCTCGAAGCGGTACGGAACCCCGGCCTCGAGGCGCAGCGGCATCTGGCCGCGGTCCGCGGTCCAGGGGCTCCGCGCGGCATATTCCCGCGGCGCCCCGTCGGGCAGCTCGAACGCGTGGTCCACGTCGAGGGTGAGGGACTGCGGCGCGTCCTTCGGGTTGCGCAGGACCAGGATGCCGCGACCCGGGCGCCACGCGGCGTGCCCGTAGGCCTCCAGCGCCATCGGGTCTCCGCCCACCCAGTGCGTGTCCACCAGCACGTCCGTGTTCTCACGCGCCCACCGTGCCGACTCGGCCAGCGTATCCCAGTCGTGCGGGGTGAGAAGTGACGGCGTGATGTACATCTCCTGGAGCTGGGTCCCGGTGCCGAAGTAGGCGCGGATCTCGTCGCCGAAGTCGTCGTGGGGATCGGTGCTGAGGTTGTGGGCGTGCCGCGCGTAGATCAGGCCGTGCAGCATCAGCGAGTTGAGCGGGAAGAGCGGCCCCGGCCCGACGATGCCGTGATACGTGTCGCCGTCCCGGTAGGTGATCCAACGCTGGCGGTCGGTGCCCACGCCGGCGAAGTCGTGGTCGTCGCCCCCGCGCCAGATCGAGTCGGCGTACCGCAGCCAGAACGGCGAGGGGAATGTGCCGGTGGTGAGGTTCACGTACAGATCCGGCTTCACCGCCCGCAGCTCCTCGATCAGGTGGATCGCGGCGTCGAAGTCGCTGTCGAAGGCGCTGCCGGGAATGGCTCGCGACACGTTTCCGGTGCCGTCGAACTTGAACTGGTTCACCCCGAAGGTGTTGACCATCTCTAGGCAGACGTCGCGGAAGCGGGCGTAGTACTTGGGCCCAGAGAGGGCGAAGCCGCCCTCGTTGGTTTCGAATCCCTGTTCCCGGCCGTAGCGGAGCCGTTCCTGCTGCGCGCGGCCGTAGCCGCCCCACGGCGACATCCAGACGCCCGGCGCCGAGCCGTAGCGCGCCGTCGCCTCCCTGAGGGGCGTGAAGCCGTGCGGGAAGCCGGCGTTGAACGCCCACAGCGTCTGCGGGTCATCCCAGCCGTCGTCGAACAGGAAGGAGTCGAGCGTGACGCCGCGCTTCGACTTCAGCTCGGTACCGAACATCCGGATGACGTCGAGCGCGGCAGCCTGGTCGAACGGGTTCCCGTATCCGATGTCGTACCACGAGTTGTAGTG
>PMIK01000198.1:5695-5933 GCA_003157095.1 Gemmatimonadota bacterium
GAAGAGGCTTCCGGTCACGATCGGAGAGCCACGCACGGCGCCGTCGGTGGCCGCGCCCGGAAGGTCGAGATCCACCAGCGCTATCTCGCGCACGGGCACCTCGGAGCCGGCGGCCTCCAGCCGGATCTCCTGCCGCACGTACGCCGATCCGTCGCGTAGGATGCCACGCCAGGTCGCCCGCAGCCGGCCGGCGGGGTCGGCGAGGTTGACGCTGACCTGTTGGCCGCCGACGCGCTCG
>PMIK01000255.1 GCA_003157095.1 Gemmatimonadota bacterium
CAAGGTTGGGGTCGCGGGTTCGAGTCCCGTTTCCCGCTCCTGGTGGCCGCACGCACGGACGCGCTGGCGCACCGACGCACGGCCGAAGTATGCGGGCGGTTAGCTCAGTTGGTTAGAGCGCTACGTTGACATCGTAGAGGTCACAAGTTCGAATCTTGTACCGCCCATCGCGCCCATAGCTCAACTGGATAGAGCGTCTGACTACGGATCAGAAGGCTGGGGGTTCAACTCCCTCTGGGCGCATCTGTAGACGCAGCAAGCAGTTCAGCCGGTTCCGCGGGTACGATACCCGTGGCCTCGCCCCGCAGAATCCCGTCAACATTGCGCCCGTTCGCGGACGCCGGAGCTCGGCGCACAGCCATGCGCTCACGCGCCGCGTGCCCACATCGAGATGGGGTTGCTCGTTGCCCCGCAGATGGAACTCCGTCATCGCTCGCGGTCTGTGCCCCGGATGGGCGTCCCGGTTGCGTGACGGCCGTTCGGCGGCGCCGACGACGTATCAGCGCGCGCCGAACTGCGAGGCGGCGGGGAGGACGTTCCCGGTGGAGTCGAAGAGCGTGAGTGAACCGCCTCCCCAGACGAAGAGGCCGGGCACCTGGATCGCCTCCGGGTACCACCACACCACGCCCGCGCCATGGCCGTTCGGAACTGCCGCGACGGCGTCGAGCACATCCCGCAGGAACTGCGCCTGGCCCTGTGGCGAGACGGGCCAGGTCATGGCGGCACTGTTCGTGACCATGCTCTCCCAGCCGCCGGCGCGCCAGGGATAGGACGTCTCGACGACCGTGATATCCCGGCCGTAGCGCAATGCCGTGGCCGTCAGGTTGGCCTGCAACTCGGGCAGCGTGCCTTGCCACCAGGGATAGTAGCTCAGGCCGATGAGATCGAACGGGACGCCGTACGCAACCATGTGATCGAAGAACCACTGCGTACCGCCGGTACTGCCGCCCTGCGAGTAGTGCAGCATGATGCGGATGGAATCGCCCGGGCCGAGGGCGGCGCGCACGCCGCGGATGCCCGCCTTGAGCAGGCCGGTGAACTGGGTCCACTCCTGGGTGGTGTCGGCGCCGGTGACGTATAGCTGACCGAGCGGCCACAGCATGCCGCCGTCAATCTCGTTGCCCACCTGGACGATGTCCGGCAGCGCGCCCGCCAGCTTGAGCTGGGTAATCACACTGTCGGAGTAGGCCTGGACCCGCTGCTCGAGGGAATCGAAGCCGAGGCTCGCCCAGGCGGCCGGTGTGGTCTGGTGTCCCGGATCGGCCCACGTGTCGGAGTAGTGGAAGTCGAGCAGGAGCTTGCCGCCCGCCGCCTTGACCCGGCGGGCCATGCGCACCGTGTACGCGACGTCGTTGACCTGCACGTCGGAGTCGTTGGGGTTGACGAACAGGCGTAGCCGGAAGACGGTGCTGGCATGCGAGCGCAGGATCGCGATGGCGTCGCCCGCCTGGCCACCGTCGCGGAACACGCCCCCGGCTTGCTCGATACGCTCCAAGGCAGAGATGTCGGCGCCCAGAATTACGGAGCCCGGGATCTGCCGAACCGAAGGCTCGGTCGGCGAACGATCGCCGCAGGCGGCGAGCAGCGCCAGCGATCCCGCCGCTGCCAGCCGGCGGGCCGTGGATCCCACCTGGACGTTCATCGCCGCTCGCTCAGGAGCACTAGCCCGACTGCGGTCGCACGCGACATGCTGCCGTTCCTCACCGTGCCCCCCCCCCGGCCTCGGGATCGGGGTGGCTATGGCCGCACGGTAGCGCGGGTCCCAACCAGGTTCGTCGTGATCTCGAAGTCCACGGCGGCGTCTCCCGCCCTGAGCCACAGCACTTCGGACCCGACCCGCGGCCCCATGCCGCTGGCCTGGCCCCAGAACTGGACCTGACCATTGGTGGCGAGCATCTCCCGGCGGAGCACGAAGTGGCTTGGCATCCCCGGGTTCACCGTCCCCATCCGGTACATCGTCCCGGACCCCGTGGCGAAGATCTCCATGGGTAGCGACCAATTGTTGGTGACGTACACGACGACGGAGTCGGGCGTTTCGACGGGAGTCTCGCCGAGGAGCACCAGGCCGGACGCCGTCGTGAGTGCAATCGCGCCGTTCCTCACCGTCCCCGTCGCCCCCGAGTAGGCATCGGTCAGCTCGGTGCCGTTGGGAAACACTCCGAAGACGGGGATGGTCTTGCCGCCTTCCCCCTGGTCCATCGCAACGACCACGCGATCCACGCGCCCGTTCGTCTCGAGCGTGCGGCTGAAGATGTACGGCTGCGCCTGGAGCATCCGATGCTCTCCCGCTCCCACTGCCGGGTGCGTCCGGCGGAATTCACCCAGCCTCCTCCAGTGGCGCAGGATCTTGCCCGTCGAGTCCCCGCGCTCCAGGTCCCGCCAGTTCATGAACGAGCGGAGGTTGGCGTCGCCNNCTGCGGTCCAGGTCGTACGGAGCCCCGTCATCGTGGGAGCTGATGTAGTTCAGGATCGCTTCCCCCCGCAGCGCGCCGTGAAGCTCAGCCGAGTACCGCGTGAAGACGCTGTCCAGCGACCCGGCAACGTCCCTCTTGAAGCCGAAGTTGATGAGGCCGTCGTAGCCGTGGGCGAAGAAGTCCACCGTCCGGTCGCCGTAGTTGTACGACCGCCCCTGGCTCGGCTCCCAGCCGTAAACCTCCCCCACCATGTAGAAGGGCAGATCGTCCAGTACCTGCCTCGGGTGATCGCGCTTCCAGTCAGCGAACGCGCGCTGGGCCTCCTGCTTCACTTCCGCGCTGACGGTCTCTCCGAAATGCTTGGCGGTGTCCATCCGGTAGCCGTCGAACCCGAACTCGCGCACCCAGTCGGTGAGCCACTTGATGAGGTAGTAGCGGGGCGCGCGGGGGTACCCTGTGCGCCGGAAAAAGGCGTCGAGCCCGGCCCGCTCCCGATCCAGGCGGCCTTCCCGATTCCACTTCTCGATCAGCGCTGGGGGAAGGGCGACGGGATCGTCCCGTTCGGTGCGTTTGTCCGGGTGCGTGGCCACCAGGGTGCAGTTCACGGTGGTGGCGTAGTCCCGGTAGGTGCAGTTGGGGCCTGTGCGGACCCAATCGTCAGGCCATGCGGGATCCTGGGGAGTCGGGGGCCCCGTGTGGTTGATGACGGCGTCCATGAGGACGCGGATGCCATGGCGGTGGGCCGCATCAACCACCGCGCGCAGGTCGTCCCTGGTCCCCAGCGCCGGGTCCACCGCCGTCCAGTCGCGGGTCCAGTAGCCGTGGTAGCCGTAGGTCGTCCCCATCCCCTCGTCCACGCTGCCGTGAATCTGCTCCACGAAGGGAGTCATCCAGATGACGTTGACGCCCAGGCTGTCGAAGTACCCATCGTTGATCTTCCGGAGCACACCGGCGAGGTCCCCACCCTGGAAGCTGCGCAGCACCGCTCCGTCCTGCGCACGGCCCAGGGCGTGGTCGTTGGAGGAATCGCCGTCCAGGAAGCGATCGGTGAGGAGGAAGTAGACGGTGGCGCTGTTCCAGAACGCTGCCCGATGGACGGCCTCGGCCGACGCGACGTCCGGGCTTCCAGAGCCTGGGGCCCTGTGCACGCACGACGAAAGAAGGCCGGCGGTGAGCCCCAGGAACGCTGCGGTGCGGAACGTGGTCTTCATGCGCCCACCAGCCTTTCGCTGTCTGCCCCTGTATCCCCTGTCCTGTGCTGCTCTCCCCGCATCTACCCCAGTCGCGTCACGCCGATACCGACACCGCCGTGTCGTCCTCGTCGTGCACTCGGAGCGTCAGCGCCGCGGCGACCACGAGCGAGACGCCGCCGACCAGCATGGCGTAGATAGCCTGCCCCCCGAAGAAGCGCCCCACGACGAAGCCCAGGATAGCCGCGGCGACGATCTGGGGGATCACGATGAAATAATTGAAGACGCCCATGTAGTACCCCATCTTCGAGGGCGGCAGCGACCCCGTCAGGATCGCGTACGGCATCGAGAGAATGCTCGACCAGGCGATCCCCACGCCCACCATCGAGCCGAGCAGGAACCGCGGATCCGTGATGACGAAGATGGACAGGAGCCCCAGCGCGCCGCAGACCAGGCACATCGCGTGCGCCGCTTTCCGGCTCGTGCGCTTCGCCAGCAGCGGGATGGCGAACGCCGCCACGGCCGCGACGCCGTTGTAGGCGCCGAAGCAAACCGCCACCCAGTTGGCTCCCTCGTTGAACGCCA
>PMIK01000047.1 GCA_003157095.1 Gemmatimonadota bacterium
GGCTGCAGGATGGCGGCCGGGAAGTTGATCGTGTTCGTGCTGGGGTCGTAGTACGCGTTGACCGTCTGCGGGGTCATGCCCCACTCGAGCCGGTCGGTGGCCTTGCCGATCTTGTCGATGGCGTACCGGTGGTTGAACTGCTCGGCTGCCACGACATTGGCGTAGTAATGGTCCGGCGTGATCCGCAGACCCGACCAGTCGCGCCAGTGGTCCGGGTAGCCGATCTTCGGCAGGAACTTCCGCCACTTCTCGATCGCCCGCTGCTTGGTGGCCTCGCTCATCCAGCTCAGGTGCTCGATGCGCGCCTCGAGCGCGTTGCGCACGTTCGTGACCAGCACCTCGGCCCGCTGCTTGGCCTCGGGCGGGAAATATCGGGCCACGTAGAGCTGGCCCAGAGCCTGGCCCATGGCGCCATTGACCGTTCCCAGCATCCTCTTCCAGCGCGGGCGGTCCTGGGGCTGTCCCTGGAGAGTCGTGCCGTTGAACGCGAAGTTCTCGGCCTCGAAGGCGGAGGACAGGTAGGGAGCCGCTCGGGCGATCGTGTGGAAGGCCAGGTACGCCCTCCAGGCGCCGATCGGGGCGTGGACGAGGAGGCTGTCCATCCCGGCGAAGAACTCGGGCTGCGACAACGAGAAGCCTCTCCCCGGCTCGACGCGCTGCGCTTCGAAGAACGCCGCCCAGTCGAAGTGCGGCGTGACCTCGTTCGCTTGGGTGATCGACACGAAGTGGTACTGATTCTTCGGGTCGCGGAGCGCGACCCGGGACAGCGAGTGGCCCGCCAGGCCGGTCTCAAGCGCCATGGCCTGGTCGGCCTGGCTGGCAGCCTGGTCGGCCGGCACGCCCGTGAGCTCAAACATCCTGGCGATGTGCTTCACGTAGGCGTCGCGGATGGCCTCGTACTCGGCCTTGGTGTAATAGTCCGGCGTCGGCAGGCCGAGGCCAGCCTGTGAGGCGTACCCGATCTGCACCTTCGCGTCGTGGTAGTCGGCCCCGGCGCCGAAGCGGAAGAGCTGCCCCCGGCCATTGGCGAAGGACGCGCCGAGCCAGGCCACGACGTCGGCCGGGCTCGTCAGCGCGTGGATGGCAGCCAGCTCGGGCTGGATCGGATCATAGCCGGCCCGCTCGACGGCGGCCGTGTCCATGCCGGACCGGTACAGCCATCCGATCTTCTGGCGGATCGAGCCGGCCTGGGCCGTGTCGGCGTCCCGGTCGGCCCGCTCGGCAAGCTGGTGCTGCTCGTCGAGGCTCTTTTCGCTCAGCTCGTCGAAGGCGCCCCAGCGGGTGCGGTCCGGCGGGATCGGGTTCGCGGCGACCCACCGGTCGTTGACGAACGCGCTGAGGTCGGTGCACGGGGAGACCGTCGTGTCGAGTTGGGAGACGTCGAACACGGGACCGGTGTCGGATACCGCGGCAGCGCGCGCCCGTGCGGGGGGCGTCCTCTTCACGGGTCCGCTGAACGCCGCCGTCGCGAGGAGCGCAGCGGCGGCGATGGATCCCAGGAGTTTCCTTGTCATGGCTTGCCTCCGGATGACGTACCCGCGCCAGCGGCGCCGACGTCGCGGGTGGTGACGCAGAAGTTCTCGTCCGACTTTCGGCCCGACCTCAGTCACCGGCTCGGACGAACAGTAGCGGCCACTGCCCCACGCGCATCGCTCGCACGCGCGCCTTCATATCCCTTGGAGTTCCTGATCCAACAAACCGCGTAGCACACAGAGCGACGCATGGGGTGCCAAGTTGGGCTTTGACGCTCGTCGCCGCCAGCCACAGGTTCGACCCCGGACTGGCGCATCTTCCTAAGATCTTCTGCATCAATCACTTGGGGCCGCCGATATAGGCGGCCTCTTGTGTAAACGCGGTCGGGCACCGGACACGAAACGCTGTCGGAAATCTCCTACCGCGCCCCGCTCCTCGGATCCGGCCGCACCGTGAAGGTCTGCGTATAGCTCTGCCCGTTCACAGTGAGTTTGGCCGTGAACGTGCCGGTGAGCAGCCGTACGGGGCCGCGGCGGAAGCCGCCGCCCCCACCTCCGCCTGTGCCGCCCAGGCTCGGCGCCACCGGGCGCCACACCACCCGGTGCATGCCGGCCACCGCCGAGAAGGGCTCGGGCGTCGCCTGCCACAGCGGTGACACGCGCGCGATGCCTCCCGCAGCGCCGGGACCTCCCCGGCCGGCCGCTGCCGGCCCGGCGGGCGCGCTGGAGAACGTCCTGAGGCTGGCGCCGCTCGCGTCGAGGATCTCGAGCGTCACCGGCCCGGCTGCCGCACGCTTGAGGTAGTAGTCGATGACCACGCCGTCGGGCGGGTTCGCCGCCTGCGGCTCGTCCTTCTGCAGCGGCGTGCCGTCGTCGCTTCCCTGGATCACGTTGATCGCGTCGGCGGGTTTGAACAGGTATGCGTCGGCCGCCAGTACCGCGTCGCCGATCTGCCGGAGCGGGCTGATGTCGTCGATCACCCAGAAGCCGCGTCCGTGCGTGGCCACGACCAGGTCGTTCCCGTAGATGGCGAAGTCGCGCACCGAGTTGACCGGCAGGTTGAGCTGCAGCGGCTGCCAGTGGTCGCCGTCGTCGAACGAGAGGAACGCGCCGCGCTCGGTACCGGCGAACAGCAGCCCCCGCCGCACCGGATCCTCCTTCACCGTGTGCACGTAGACCCCGGCCGGCAGCCCGTCCGTGATCTTCTGCCACGATTTGCCAAGGTCGCGGGTGCGGTACACGTACGGCTCGAAATCGTCGAGCTGGTGGCGGTCCACGCTGGCATACGCCGTGTTGAAGTCGAAGTGCGACCCCTCGACCATCGTCACGCGGCTCCAGGCGGTCAGCTCCGGCGGGGTGACGTTACGCCACGACGCTCCATCGTCCATCGAGACCTGGATCACACCGTCGTCGGTGCCCACCCACAGCATCGGCACGAGGACCGGCGACGGGGCGATCGTGTAGATGACGCCGCGCCGGCCGTTGCCGTTGTCGGCCGCCGCCGCCGCGTCCAGGTTCGACGGCACGCCGGGATCGGGCCGCGTGAGGTCCGGACTGATCTGCGTCCAGGTTTGCGCGCCGTCGGTCGTCCTGAACAGGAACTGGTTCGCGTAGTAGAGGGCGTGCGGATCGGCCGGCGAGAGCACCAGCGGCTGCGTCCAGTCGCCGCGCGCGGGCTCGGGGCTGTGCGGCGTGGTGGTGCCCGGCACCGCGCTGTTGGTCTCGAGGTCCCACCGCGTGCCCGCGCCTCCATAGACGATACCGGGATGCAGCGGATCTCCCGCCGTGTAGCCGCTCTCGCCCGCAGCGCCGATCGGCTCCCAGTCGTGCTCCGAGATCTCCCCGAACTTGCCGCGCGAACGCACCGCCACCGCGCCGCTGTCCTGCTGCGCGCCCGTCACCCAGTATGGGAAGCGATAATCCACCGAGACGTGGTAGATCTGCGCCGTGGGCTGGTTGAGCCACGAACTCCACGTCACGTCCCTGGGATCGTCCGCCCTCGCGTTCCGGGTGATGATCGCGCCCTGGTCGCTCGCCGCGATCAGCGTGTCGGGATCGTCAGGCGAGATCCAGATCTGGTGGTAGTCATCGCCACCCGGGGAGCCGCGGAGGGCGACCCAGGTCTTGCCGCCGTCCTTGGTCCGGTTCACGGCGACGTTCGGCACGTAGACGATGTCGGGGTCACGCGGATCCACCGCGATCTTCTCGAAGTACCATCCTCTTCCCCACAACGCGGCATCGGACGAGAGCCTGGCCCACGTGGCGCCGCCGTCATCGGAGCGGAAGAAACCTCCCTGCCCCGGAGGCGCCTGCGGACCGCCGCGCCCCTCGGCCGCAGGCGGACTTGGGATGGGAGCGGGCGCACCGGCCACCGCCGGCTCCGGTACGAGACAGTCCACGACCGCGTAGACGCGCCGCGGATTGCTCGGCGCGACGGCGATACCGGTCCTCCCGATGCCTTCCTTCGGCAGCCCCACCGTGAGTTGCTTCCAGGTCGTGCCGCCGTCGGTGGACTTGAAGATCCCGCCGCCCGGACCATTCGTCGGCGCGTAGGTGAACCACGGTGGACGCCGCGTGTTCCACAGCCCCGCGTATACCACGTGCGCATTCGCAGGATCGATGACGACCTCGACGGCGCCGACATCCTCGTCCCTGTAGAGGACCTTCTCCCAGCTCCGTCCGCCGTCCCTCGACCGGAACACGCCGCGCTCGGCGTTGGGCGCATACAGCGAGCCGATGGCCGCGACGAACACGACCTCCGGGTTCCGCGGGTCCACCGCGATCTTGCCGATGTGCTGTGTGCCCTCGAGGCCGAGGTGCGTCCAGGTCCTGCCGCCATCCGTGGACTTGTAGACGCCGTTTCCGTAGCCTGTCGAGTCGCGCGGCGTGGATTCGCCGCTCCCCACGTACAGCACGTCCGGCGCCGAGGGTGCCACGGCCATGGCGCCGATGGAGGCGACCGGCTGCGAGTCGAAGACCGGCGTCCACACGCGGCCTCCGTCAATCGTCTTCCACACGCCGCCGTTGACCGAGCCGAAGTAGAACTCGTTGCGCCGGCCCGGGGCCCCGGCCACCGCATCCACCCGCCCACCGCGGAATGGGCCCAGCATGCGCCACTTCAAGCCGGAGTAGAGATCGGCGGACTGCTGCTCAGGTGCCGTCGAGAGGAGACCGATGACCGGTCGAAGACCTTCCGTGCGCTCCAACGTGGGGGCGGAGGTCAGGGCACGGCCGAACCACGGGCCGAGAGCCAGCGCTCCCCATCCGGCCTGGCCGACGAGGACGAGGAAGTCGCGGCGCGGAAAACCGGTCTCACCTGGAGAGACCGCACCGCGCATGGGCGACTCGGTGCCTGCCTGGCCGGCGTTCGCGCGCCGCTTCGCCACGGATGGCTCCTGCGTATGCGAGGACATGTTCAGTCGGAAGGTTGGAACGTCTCCAGGCTGGACGCCGAAAGTCAATCACGACCACGAAAAGAGGCCCCGCGATCGGTCCGACCCGCGGGGCCTCTCGACAGACGGAGGCTCCTTGCTACGCCTTCGGCTCGCCCGGTTCCCCCCTGCCACAGGTCGAGAACCCCAAGGGCCCATACGCCGGGCAGTAGGACACCATGCTGGTGAGGAGGAAGATCACCGCGAAGATCCCCAGGATCAGCGCCAGAGTCCCGCTGATCACGTGGGTGAAGTAGAGCACCCCCACCAGGATCGCCAGCACCGTCCGGATCGCGCGATCCGCCACACCCATGTTCTTCTTCACAGTGCGCCCCCTCTAGTAGAATCGCCGGATCAGCAGCACCAGGCCCGTGACGACCGCCAGGCAGATCGCGCAGGCGCCCACCAGCTTCAGGGCCTTGGACGACGTCGGACTCACGGGGCCCAACGTTACAGGCGGCAACACCAGCGCGATAGAGCGGCCTGCTGACTGGGCCGTTCGCCGGAGGCGGCTTGCCCCTGCCCCCGCAACCGCCACTATCTATGGTTGGGGCGGCCCGGCGGCGCCCGCCGTAGACTCCGTCCGACGAAGGGCCAGATGCGATCGGTTTGTCGGTTCACCGTCCTGGGCGCGCTCGGGCTCCTGGCCATCGCAGGAGTTCCGCATCGCGTCTCGGCCCAGCAACGCCCCGATGTGGTGCGGGGGGTCGTGCGGTCCGGCGGCGTGAGAATCCCGTATGCCGTGGTCGAGCTCGGCGCCCTGCGCGGCAAGCAGTTCAGCGATGACAGCGGCGCGTTCCGCTTCGCCGGCGTCCGCGCGGGTTCCTACCGGCTGATCGCGCGCCAGGTTGGCTTCCGGCCCTTCGACACCACGGTAGTGAAGATCGAAGGGGCGGCGCTGGTGGTGTGGATCAACATGGAACCGCTGGTCATCGAGCTCGCGGCCATCACTGTTGGCGCCGTGCCACGTGAGTGTGCGACGCCCGGCCCACCCGACTCCGCGGTCGCACCCGAGCTGGCTGCGGTATTCGATCAGTTGCGTCAGAACGCCGAGCGGTACGCGTTCCTGGCCGACTCGTACCCGTTCCACTACCGCCTGTCGCGAGTCTTCGCGGACTATGACGAGCGCGGCAGGATAGTCTGGTCCTCGACCGACACCATCCGGTACCTCAGCAGTGCCAGGGTTCGCTACCGCCCCGGTCAGGTGCTGGCCCTCGGACTCGGTCCGGAGCACAGCATGGCCAAGGTCATCCGGCTTCCCACGCTGTCGGATTTCGCCGACAGCGCCTTCCAGGCCAACCACTGCTTCTACTTCGCAGGGACGGTCGAGCGCGACAGCGGACGGCTCGTCCGGTTCGATTTCGTCCCGGTTGACTCGCTGCGCACGCCCGACATCGAGGGGGAGGTGGACCTGGACTCGCGCTCGTTCCAGATCCGGAACGCGACCATCCGGCTCACCAAGGTCGGGCGCGCGATGCCGGGACTGACCTCGACCAGCTCGACCATCAGCTTCGCCGAGCTGTATCCGAACATCGTGGTGCCGAGCAGAATGGAGGGTGAGCTCGTCCCCACGCCCCGCTTCGATGTGCGCACGCCCATCGCCCGCTCGACCGAGACGCAGCTGCTGCTGGACGTGCACTTCGTGCGCCCGCTTCCCGCGGCAGCCGCCGCACACCCCTAGGAAAGCGTGGCTGAGGCGCCCGATTGCGGCCGCGGCTCCGCGGCGCCAGTTTAGCCGGTCCGTTTCGGGGGTAATCATGACCGCACGACACCGCACGCTCACCCTGCTCGCGCTCTCGGCGTTGGTCGCCTCGCGCGCGCAGGCCCAGGATGGCCGGTACACCTTTCTCGGCAACTTCCGCAGCATGGAGCGGGTCAGGGGCGGCGTGGTGGCACGCGCCGACAACGGTGCGATCAGGGTCGAGCAGATCGCCGGCGTGGGCTTCCGAGTTCGCGACTCGTTCATCGGCGCCTTCGACACCGCCTCCTCGTGGGCTACGATTCCCGACAGCATCGTGCTCACCGACCCGGAGGTGCGCGAGACGCCCGACGCGGTGATCGTGCGCGGAAGCGCGCTCGTCGTGACCATCCGGAAGCGCCCCCTGCGCCTCGCCGTGGCGGACACCGCGGGGAACGAGCTTTTCTCGGAATCCCTCGGCGCCGGCCACCAGGGCGCCCGGGTCACCGAGATCGTCGCCCGCCCCGCCGGAGCGCACTACTTCGGCATCGGCGAGGAACCGTTCCCGCTCGACCGAACCGGCAGCATGCTCACCCTGTGGAACACCGACGCCGGCTATCACGCCGGCCAGGCGACGCCGATCTACTCCTCCATTCCCTTCTATGTGGCCGTGAACGGGGGCCGGGCCTACGGCGTCTTCTTCGACGATTCGTACAAGAGCGAGTTCGACTTCGGCGCCAGGCTGAGGAACAACGTCGGCTTCACGGCCGACGGGGGCGAGCTGCGGTTCTACGTCTTTCCCGGCTGGTCGGTCGCCAGCGTGCTCATGGGGTACACCAGGCTCACCGGCCGCACGCCGCTTCCACCCGAGTGGTCGCTCGGCTTCCAGCAGAGCCGCTGGGGCTACTACCCCGACAGCGAGTTGTCGCGGCTCACCACTGAGTTCCGCAGCCGCGGCATCCCGTGCGACGTGCTGTATCTCGACATTGACTACATGAACGGGTACCGCCTGTTCACCTGGAGCCCGAGCCGCTTCCCCGACCCGCGCCGCATGCTCGCCGACCTCCGGCGCCAGGGGATGAAGGTCACGACGATCGTGGACGTCGGCGTCAAGGTGGACAGCGGATACGACGCGTATCGCCAGCTCCTGGCCGCGAACGGCGCCGTGACCTGGCCCGACGGGTCACCGTATCTGGGCGCCGTGTGGCCCGGCACGACGGTGTTCCCCGACTTCAGCCTGCAGCGCACGCGGACCTGGTGGGGAGACATGAACAACCGGCTGTGGGACGCCGGTGTCGCCGGCATCTGGAACGACATGAACGAGCCGGCCAACTTCTACGGCGGCACGCTGCCCGACGTCACGATGTTCGGCAAAGGCGAGCACGAGGGCAGCCACCTCGAGTACCACAACCTCTACGCGCTGCTGGAGGCGCGATCCACCTACGAGGGATGGCGCCGCCTCCAGCCCGACCGGAGGCCGTTCATCGTCACCCGCGCCGGCTTCTCCGGCTTGCAGCGCTATACCAGTATCTGGACCGGCGACAACTCCGCCGACTGGGAGCACCTCGGGCTGGCGATCCAGATGGTGCTCGGCCTCGGCATCAGCGGCGTTCCCTTCGCCGGCGCCGACATCGGCGGCTTCGCCGGCGCGCCCGACGCCGAGCTGTTCTCGCGCTTCCTCGAGGCGGCGACATTCTTCCCGTTCTACCGCACCCACTCCGAATTCTCATCACCCGGCCGGGAGCCGTGGGCGTTCGGACCGGTGCACACGGCGGCCAACCGCGAGATGATTCGGCTGCGCTACCGGCTGCTGCCGCACCTCTACACCGCGTTCTGGCAGCACACGCGCACCGGCATCCCCGTCGCCCGGCCGCTGGTCCTGGAGTTCCAGACCGACTCCGCCGTCTACGGCATCAACGACGAGTTCACCTTCGGCGACCATCTGCTCGTCGCGCCGGTCACCCGTGAGGGTCAGGACACGCGGCCCGTCTACCTCCCCGCCGGCCGCTGGTATCGCTATCCCTTCGATTCGATGTACGACGGCGGGCGCGTCTTCACGGTGAGCGCACCGCGCGTCAATCCATGGGCCCGCGACGATTCGAACTTCGTCCGCGGCATCCCGCTGTTCGTGAAGGCCGGCGCGGTGATTCCCATGCAGGCGGTGGAGCAGTACGTCGGCGAGCGGCATATGGACACGCTCGAGTTGCACGTCTGGGACGGGGGATCGGAGACGAGCGAGCTGTACGAGGACGCCGGCGAAGGATTCGGCTATCAGCTGGGGGCGTTCCGGCTCACCCGGTTCACCACCACGGCGGACGCTGGCACGCTGGCCCTCGTGCTGTCGCAGACCGGCCATTTCGACGGGGCGGCGTCACGCTTCCTCGTCGTGGTGCACGGGCTCGCGGCAGCGCCGAAGGCGGTTACGGTGGACGGCGGCGCGGTGCAGACCCGCTTCGACGCCGCCGGCAGGGTCGCGGTGTTGGACGTACCGGCGGCTGCCAAGGAAGTCAGAATAGAGCGCTGAGGGCACCGAGAAGTTGCCAGACGGCGAAGGAGGAAGTGGTTGCCAGATGCGAGTGATCGGAGGGCGGACCAATTGCCAGTACTTGCGACTGGCCTGCCCGCTTGCGGCTGGCAACAGGTAACCACTTCGGTACTTGCCGTCTGGCAACTCAACGGAACACTCACCTTCTCCTTCTGATTACTTTTGGAGGGCATGGCCAAGCCCCCCGACAAATGGATAGTGGCGGGCACGGTCCTGATCGGCACGATCATGGCCGTGCTCGACTCGAGCGTGGTGAACGTCGCGCTGCCGAACATGAGCGGCACGCTCGGCGTCACGATCGAGGAGATCACCTGGGTTGTCACCGGGTACATCCTCGCCCAGGTCATCATCATGCCCATTACCGCGCTCCTCGCCTCGCGGTTCGGGCGCAAGCACTTCTACATCGCCAGCGTGGTCCTGTTCACCGCCGCCTCGATGGCCTGCGGCGCGGCGCGAAGCATGGCCGTGATGGTGTTTTTCCGCGCGGTTCAGGGGGCCGGCGGCGGCGTCATGATCACGGTCTCCCAAGCCATCCTCCGCGAGAGCTTCCCCCCCGAAGAGCAGGGAACGGCCATGGGGCTCTTCGGCGTGGGGACGGTGCTGGCGCCCGCGTTCGGCCCGACCCTCGGCGGATGGCTCACGGACCAGTACTCCTGGCCCTGGATCTTCTATGTCAACGTCCCCATTGGCGTGCTGTGCATTCTGCTGGTCAGCCGCTTCGTCGAAGACCCGTCCTACCTGGTGCGGAGCAAGGGCCGGATTGACTGGGCCGGTCTCTCCGCGATGGCGATTGGCCTCGGCTCCTTTCAGTTGATGCTCGAGAAGGGGCAGGACAAGGACTGGTTCCAGTCCTCGTTCATCGTCTGGCTCGCCGTTTTCGCCGGGATCGGGCTGGTGTTCTTCCTGTGGCGGGAGCTGCGGGTCGAGCGGCCCGCCGTGGACCTGCGGCTGTTCCGGAACATCCCTTTCGCCTCGGCCACGTTCCTGGGCGGAGTGCTGGGGATGGGACTCTACGGTGCCCTCTTCCTCCTGCCGCTCTTCCTCCAGGAGCTGCTTGGCTATCCCGCGATGAAGTCGGGGCTGGCGCTGATGCCGCGC
>PMIK01000102.1:0-3079 GCA_003157095.1 Gemmatimonadota bacterium
TGCGAACTACACGGTGTATGTGACACTGACCTGGCGTTACGACCTGTATGCCCAGAGCCAGGACCGCAATCACCGGATCGGCCAGCGGAACCCGGTCACCTATATCCGGCTGATCGCCGATGGCACGATTGAGCAGGCGATCGTAGAGTCGCTTGCGCGCAAGGCAGAGATGGCCCGCGACCTGATGGGAGACGAACCGGGGCTGTCGACTTCCGGTCAACTGACGCCGGAGGCGTTCATCACACTGCTCCAGACCGGTCGATTGCCCTAGGAACGGGCCAGACCTTCCGCTGGTCGGGCTGCTTGAAGATCGATGGGACGGAGCGTCTTACCTGGTGGCGTATTCGCCGGCAAACGTGAGGTGCCACGCTGCCTTGGGACGCGGGATCGCGACGAGGCCGAGAGCTCGGGCCTCCAGCTCCTCGCAGACCTGCTCGACGAGAACGGGCAGGCAGAGCCGCAGAAGGTCACGCTGCAGGAGCTATGGGCGGAGTATCACGCGAAGAACCCGCCTACCTGGACAACAATCCAGATACACGGAAGGACGCCGCGCAGGGCAAGGCCCTCACCCGCCCAGCAGGTCTTTGACCTCGCCTTCGGCCTCAATGCGCCGGTCCACGTACTCCCCGATTTCCCGGGCGCGCTCGAGCCACAGCGTGAGATCGCCCACCGTGCCTGTGCCCGCGCGCAGCTTCAAGAGCGCGAGGCGCAGGTTCTCCAGCGCGGCCACGGTCTCGGCGAGGCGCTCGCCCGTCTGGCCGGCAGCCCGCAGCGCCTCCGCCTCCTTCTCCAGCCGCTCGACCACCTCGGGCACGTCCCGAACCTGATCCCGCTCGCCCTCGGGCAGCACCTCGTAGGCCGCGAGCACCGACCGGCCGAGCACCAGCTCCGTCGCGTCGGCCGACGCGATCGCGCGCCGCTCCGGCAGCTTGAGACGGAAGCCCGCGACCCGGAAGAACCACCGGCCCATCGGGCCCGCCCACAGGCGGTGCCACACGTTGTTGAGCCGCCGGACCCACTTCCCCGACCGCATCTCGTCCGCTTCCTCGCGCTGGACCTGCGCCTCGGCCAGCAGCGCGGTCCGGATGTCCTCGAACGCGTACCCTTCCCGCAGCAGCCGACGGGCGACGAGCACCAACTGCACGATGAGGACCGTACCGATGATGCCACCGAAGGAGATGCTCGTGTGCCCGTTGCCGACGCTGGATCCTCCGATGCTGCCGGCCAGCACGACCATCGTGGAGATCTGTGCGTTCCTGAGGAACGAGCGCAGCAGCGGCGGCGCCCGCAGGTCCCGGCCCCGCGCTTCGCCGGCGATCCGCGCGACTTCGTCGCCGGTCTGCACCCGTGCCGCAGGGTCCTTCTGAAGACACTTGTCTATCAGGTCGCCGAGCCGGGCCGGAACCTCGGGGCGGATGACCTGCACGCGCGGCGCCGGCATCGTCACCTGCTTGGTGATGATGGCCGGCAGGTTGGCGGCCTCGAACGGCGGCCGGCCCGTGAGCGCATAGAACAGCGTCGCGGCCAGCGAGTAGAGGTCGCTGCGCGCGTCCACCGGCTCGCCCAAGGCCTGCTCAGGGCTCATGTACCGCGCGGTTCCGACGATCTCACCAATCCCGCCCTCGCCGGCGCGGCCGCGCACCGCGATGCCGAAGTCGGTGACCAGCGCCCGGTCGGTGGCGCGCTCGATCATGATGTTGTCGGGCTTGANNGCCACCTCCTGCATCACCTTCATCGCGAGCCGGGGCGCCAGCGGACCCGAGCGCTCCACGCGCTCCCGCAGCGTCTCGCCGTCCACGTAGCCCATCACGAAGAACACCAGGTCGCCCTGCTGCTCGACCGCGTGGATGGGGACGATGTTGGGGTGCGATAGCCCGGCGGCGGTGCGCGCCTCCCGCAGGAAGCGGTCGCGGGACTCGACGCTCGCCGCGAGGTGGCGCGGCAGCAGCTTGATCGCGACCAGGCGATCCAAGGCCACGTCGCGCGCGAGGAGCACGATGCCCATGCCGCCCCGGCCCAGCTCGCGCTCGATCGAGTAGCGGCCGGCCAGGATCTGCTGGAGCGCGAGGAACTCTGCGCTGACGCCTGCGGTCATGCAGACAAACTAACACACGAAGGGGCCCGACCGGGCCCCCTCGCGACCAGAGAATCTCCGACTGAATCCGTCAGAGGATGTGCCGCAGGGCCACCGCCGTGCCCACGATCGCCAACCAAGCTCCGACCCAGAATCCAAACATCCAGCGCACGAGCCTCGTCTCCATCCGGCTCATCTCCGAGCGCAGCTCGGCGGTCTGCTGGGCGAGGCGAGCCTCGAACCTGCCGAAGTTCGTCTCGAACAGGTCGCGGAACTCCTGCCGATAGCTCAGGTCAACCGCGTTCAGCCAGTTCACGAGCTCATTCGCGACATCGTCGCCCAGTTTCTCGTAGAACTTCCTGGACAGCCTCGCTGTAACCGGCATCCGACGTTCCTCCTGTCGGGTGCCACGCTAACGGTACGCTCGGCACCGCGTGGCGCGCAACGAGCGCGGCGCGGTGCAAATACGCGCGGCCCCTTCACGCGAAAGGGCCCCACCGGGCCCCCACGTTATCGCCGCGCAAGCTGCCTGCGGCGCGCGAGCCGAATGCTGCGCCGCTAGGTCGCCGTTCCTCCCGCCGACCGCGCCTTCACATCCTCGAGCGCGGTGCGGGCGGCCTCCTTGATCGCCTTGTCCGCGTCGTCCGCCAACGCCTCGAGCGCGGTCACCGCCGCCTTCCCACCCGCGATCCGAAGCCCCTCGACGGCCGCCGCCCGCGGCGCGGCCGGCCGCCGCCCCAGCAGCTTCCCGCCCGGCTTCGACGCCATGGCCAGCGCATTCACCGCGTCCTGCGTCCCGATGCGTCCCAGCGCGAGATAGTACTCCTTCAGGATCCCGGGGTCATCCTCCTTCTCGGCCAGCGCCACCAACGGCATCGCCAGGCCGCGGGACCCGGGGCCGCCGATGCTGGCGGCGACCAGCGGGCGCAACTCACGGTCGCCGGACTTCAAGATGCGGCGCAACGGCTCCACCGTCGCCGGCGTCCCGATCTTGGCGAGCGCGAC
>PMIK01000102.1:3095-5943 GCA_003157095.1 Gemmatimonadota bacterium
AACGCCTTCCGCTCCCTGATGGACTCGGCTGTGCTGAGGAGATCCAGCATCACCTCGACGGCATCGAGGTTGCGACGCAGGACCTTCGCCAGCTCGGCGTCCAGCCGTGGGTCGCCGAGGTGCCGCGCCAGCTGCCTCAGCGCGTCCCGCGTGAGCGCGCGCCCCAGTGTGATTGCGTAGGCGTTCCGCACGCTTCCCTCAGGCGCCTCCGGCTCCCACGCCACCACCGCCGCCAGCGCGTGCACGGCGGCTTCGATCTCGTTGTGGTCAATGGCGCGCTCGACCTGCTTCCCGAGCGCGGTCAGCCGCTGGAAGATGTCCGGCCCGAACGGATCGCCGGCCACCTGTGCGAGCGCCGCGCTGAGTGGCGTCCCGCTCGAGATCACCCGCGACGACTGCTCCACCTCCGCCGGTGCCTCCGGGGGCCCCGCGGCCGGCAGCTCTATCATGTGAGATGTGATCTGCAAGAACTCCTCGTTGGAGTCCGGCGGTGGGGAGCCGGTCGCGCCCGACAGGCGGTCCCTGGCCGTCTCCTCCTCGATCGCTTCCAATTCGAAGGCCTGCGTGACGCTTGGCGCGCGATGGCCGCCCCCTGCCTGGTCGGATTGCACCGGGATCACCATGACCCGCATCGAACGCGCCCTCCGCAGCCGGCGCTTGATCCTCAACACCCCGGCCTCCGGGCCGGGATCGGCCGCCAATCCTCGCGCGAGGGTCAGCAACTCCGTTGGCTCGGCGCCCTGGGCGATCGAGATCTCGGCCACGGCATGGTTCCGCATTTGCTGGATGAGGCCGGGGATGTACTCCAGCGTGTCGGGNNGACTCCTGCTCGGCGCGCGGCGCCCCTCGCCGCATCAGCTCGACCGTCCGGCCGAAGGAGACTGCGAAGATCTCATGGTTGAACATGCGCAGGCCCTGGTCGGGTCATGGGGGTGAGCTACAGTGCCAGCGACCCGGCGACGCTGTCAAGCTCGGAGCTGGCGGCTCGGGCCGGGATTGGGGCCCCGCCGGGCACCCTTGTCCACGGCGCGACATGGCGCCGGTGGCCTACGGTATGCATTGATTCGCGTGTGCGGGCAGCGCGATCCGCCGGACCCTCGACGCACCCAGAGTCACGTCATGGACGTACACAACCTCGGCCACATCTTCAATCCTGCGCGCATCGCCGTCGTCGGCGTCACCCAGAACCCCAACAGCGTCGGCGGCAAGGTGCTCGCCAACCTGGTCGGCGGGGGATTCCGGGGCGTGGTCTACCCGGTCAACGCGGACTCGGAGGCGGTGCTCGGCGTGCCGTGCTACCCCGACGTCGCGCTCCTGCCCAAGACTCCCGACCTCGCCATCATCTGCTCGCCCGCCGAGGAGGTGCCGCGGCGCGTGGCGGCGTGCGGCGAGGCGGGCATCCGCGGCCTCATCATCATGTCGGCCGGGTTCAAGGAGACCGGCGAGGCCGGCCGGAGGCTCGAGCAGGAGATCCGTGACGAGCAGGCGCGCTTCGACGGCATGCGGATCATCGGGCCCAACTGCCTGGGCATCGTCGTGCCGCGGCTCAACCTCAACGCCAGCTTCGCGCCGGCGAGCCCCAGGGACGGCGACATCGCCTTCATCTCGCAGTCGGGCGCACTCTGCGCCTCGGTGCTCGACTGGGCGCTGGAGAGCCGGATCGGCTTCTCGTACTTCGTCTCGATCGGCAACAGCCTCGACGTGGACTTCGGCGACCTCATTGACTACTTCGGCGAAGACGAGCACACGCGGTCCATCATCCTCTACATCGAGTCCATCACCGAGGCCCGCGCCTTCATGACCGCGGCGCGCGCGTTCGCGCGCCACAAGCCGATCATCGCCTTCAAGGCCGGCCGCTTCCCGGCCTCGGCGCAGGCCGCCGCCTCGCACACCGGCGCCATGGCCTCCGAAGACGCCGTCTACGACGCCGCGTTTCAGCGCACCGGCGTCGCCCGCGTGTCCGACCTGGCCGACGTCTTCGACTGCGCCTCCCTGATCGGCCGCGGCAAGATTCCGGGCGGCCCGCGGCTCGCGCTCGTGACCAACGCCGGCGGGCCCGGGGTCATCGCGATTGACGCGCTGATCGCGCAGCACGGGGTGGTCGCCACCCTCTCGCCGGAAACGATGGCGCGGCTCGACGAGGACCTGCCGCCGGCGTGGTCGCACGGCAATCCGGTGGACGTATTGGGCGACGCCAACTCCAAGCGCATCGAGAAGGCCGTCAAGAGCGTGCTCGCCGACCGGAACGTGGACGCGGTGCTCGCGATCGTCACGCCGCAGGCGATGACCAACCCCACCGCCACCGCCCGCGTGCTCGGCAAGCTCGCCCAGGACAGCCGGAAGCCGCTTCTGGCCGCGTGGTTAGGCGGCCGCGCCATGCGCGAGGGGCTGGGCATCCTGGCCGAGGCCGGCATCGCGGCCTACCCGACGCCGGAGCAGGCCGTTCGCGCCTTCATGACGCTGGTGGAGTACGCGCGGAATCTGGAGACGCTCTACGAGACGCCGAAGGACGTGGCGATCCAGCTTCCCTACGACCGCGCCGAGGCCAAGCGCCGGTTCGTGGCCACGCGGCTCGCGGCCGGCGACATCCTCTCCGAGGACGTGTCCAAGGAGCTGATCGCGTCGTACGGCATCCCGGTGACGCAGCCCCTCGTCGCGGCCTCCGCCGCCGAAGCCGTCGCGATCGCCGGCCGGATCGGCTACCCGGTGGTGCTCAAGGTCCGCTCGCCGGACATCAGCCACAAGACCGACGTGGGCGGCGTGGCGCTCGATCTGGCCAGCGCCGAGATGGTCACCGCGGCGTACAACAACATCGTGCGCAACGCCAAGGAACGCCGGCCGGATGCGC
>PMIK01000002.1 GCA_003157095.1 Gemmatimonadota bacterium
AAAAACGCCCAGAACAGATTTTGTTTGATCGTGCCGAGGGTTTTGCGCGAGAGCGCAATCGCACGCGCCACGCCGCGCAGATCGCCGCTCATCAACGTGACGGGCGCGGCGGCCATGGCAACATCGGTGCCTGTTCCAATCGCCACGCCGACGTCGGCCTGAGCCAGCGCGGGCGCGTCGTTGATGCCATCGCCGACCATGGCCACGTCCTTGCCGGCAGCCTGGAGTCGCTTGACCTCCTGGGCCTTGCGCTCGGGGAGCACCTCGGCCAGCACGTTCTTGATGCCGGCCTGGCGAGCGATAGCTTCGGCGGTGAGGCGGTTGTCCCCGGTGATCATGTAGACGTCGAGTCCGAGAGCCTCGAGCTCACGAACGGCCTCGACCGAGCCAGGCTTGAGCACGTCCGCCACGCCGATGATCCCGGCCAGCGCTCCGCCGGAGACCACGAACATCGGGGTCTTGCCTTCTTGGGCCACGCGTTCCGAAGCCGGCTCGAGCGCGCCGAGGACGACACCCCGCTCGTCCATGAACCGCCGGTTGCCAAGAAGCACAGGCTTTCCGGCGATGGTCGCCTGCACGCCGCGGCCGGGGATGGCTTCGAAGTCCACGGCGTCGGAAAGGGCGAGACCACGGGTCTTGGCTTCCTCGACGATGGCCTCGCCCAGGGGGTGCTCGGAGCCCCGCTCGGCGGAGGCGGCCACCCGCAACAACTCGTCCGCGGCGGCTTCGGCGGCCGGGCTGCCGTCGGCGGTGATGATGTCGGTGACTTCGGGCTTGCCCCGGGTGAGAGTGCCCGTCTTGTCGAGGACGATCGCGCTCAGCTTGTAGGCCCGCTCGAGCGCCTCGCCGGAGCGGATGAGGATGCCGTTCTCCGCCCCTTTCCCTGTCCCCACAACGATCGCGGTGGGAGTGGCCAGACCCATGGCGCACGGGCAGGCGATGATCACCACGGCCACGAACGCCAGCAGCGCCAATGTCACCACGGGCTGCGGCCCGAAGAAGTACCAGACGAGGAAGGTGATGATGGCCACGCCGAACACCAGGGGCACGAAGATGCTGGCGATGTAGTCGGCCAAACGCTGGATGGGGGCTTTGGAACCCTGTGCCTCCTCCACCAGCCGGACGATCTGCGCCAGGGCGGTGTCGCGGCCCACCTTGGTGGCCTGGAAGCGGAAGGAGCCGGTGCGGTTCAGCGTGGCGCCGATGACCTCGTCGCCGGGGCCTTTCTCCACTGGGATGGACTCACCGGTCAGCATGGACTCGTCCACCGTCGAACGCCCTTCGAGAACCATGCCGTCCACGGGGATCTTCTCGCCGGGCCGCACCAGCACGATGTCCCCGACCACCACTTCGGCGACCGGCACCTCGGCCTCGCTCCCTTCGCGCAGCACCCGCGCGGTCCTGGGCGCGAGAGCGAACAGCCGCCGCATCGCCTCCGCGGTGCGTCCCCTGGCGCGCGCCTCGAGCAGCCGGCCCAGCAGGATCAGTGCGATGATGGACGACACCGCCTCGTAGTAGACGTCGGCCGGCAACCCGGCGCCGGCAAACAGCCCGGGGACGAAGGTCGCGGCCGTCGAGTAGAGCATCGCCGCCGCGGTGCCCACGCCGATGAGGGTGTTCATGTCGGCGCTGCGGTGCCGGAAGCCGCGCCACGCGCCGACGTAGAAGCCGCGTCCCGCCCAGATCATCACCGGCAGCGTCAGTACGAACAGCCCGATCTTGAGCGCTTGAGGATCGGCGGCGTACAGCCACGGCATGCCCTGCCGCAGGGTGCCGTCCAGCGGCGTCAGGAGGCGGGCCAGGAGGTCGGCGGACCGCATGGCTTCGCCGCCCATCAGCGGCATCGAGGCGACCATGGCGGCGACCGCCACCACCGCCGCCAGCGCCAGCTTCCAGGTCAACTCGCGGACCTCGCGCTCCCGGACCAGGCGCTCGCGCTCGACCGGATCGGACTCGGCCACCGGAGCGGCAAGCACGAAGCCCGCCGCCGTCACCGCGCCCTCGATGTCCCGCGTGTCGAACAGCCCCGGGACATAGCTGACGCGGACCGACTCGGCCGCCGGGTTCGCCACCGCGGCGATGACGCCGCGAACCCCCAGGATCGCGCGCTCGAGCCGGGACGGATCGGGGTCGGACCTGAGGTCGGCGATGGCCAGGGTGAGCACGTCCGTGCCCACGTCGTAGCCTGCCTCCCGAACCGCCTCGACCAGATCGCCCGGAACGGCGCCGGCGAATTCCACCGTCGCCTTGGTGGTGCCGAAGTTCACCGCCGCGTCACGCACGCCCGGCGTGGCGGCCAGCTGCCGCTGGATGCGCGACGCGCATGCGGCACACGACATCCCGACGACGGGGAAGGTCACACGCTGCCGCTCGGCGGACGGGGGCGTCGCGCCGGACGGGTCGGGGGCGATGGACGTGGACATCAGCGAACGCCACTGCCGCGCGACGGGCGCGACCGTCCGAGGGGCGCGAGGAAGTACCACAGCACCCACACGATGGCCGCCAGGCCAATCAGGGTGACGAGGATCCTGTCGAGCGTCACGGCGCCGTCTACCGCTCGTAGTACTCGATGCCGAGGTGCGTGATCTGCTCCTCGCCCATCAGGTAGCGCAGGGTGTTCTTGAGCTTGGTCTGCTGGATGAACAGGTCGTTCTCCGGCACCAGGCCCGGGGCAGCCATGGGGCTCTTGAAGTAGAAGGAGAGCCACTCCTGGATGCCTTCCATGCCCGAGCGCTGCGCGAGATCCATGAACAGGGCCAGGTCGAGGACGATCGGCGCGGCGAGGATGGAGTCGCGGCACAGGAAGTCCACCTTGATCTGCATCGGGTAGCCCAGCCACCCGAAGATGTCGATGTTGTCCCATCCCTCCTTGTTGTCGCGGCGCGGCGGATAGTAGTTGATCCGCACCTTGTGGAAGACGTTGCCGTACAGCTCGGGATACAGCTCGGGCTGCAGGATGTGCTCGAGCACGCCGAGCTTCGACTCTTCCTTGGTCTTGAACGACTCCGGGTCGTCCAACACTTCGCCGTCCCGATTCCCCAGGATGTTGGTGGAGTACCAGCCCGAAATGCCGAGCATGCGCGCCTTCAGCATGGGCGCGAGGACGGTCTTCAGCAGCGTCTGGCCGGTCTTGAAGTCCTTGCCGGCGATCGGCAGCGCACGCGCCAACGCCAACTCCTGAAGCGCCGGGGTGTCCACCGCCAGGTTGGGGGCGCCCATCGCGAACGGCACGCCCTCCATGAGCGCGGCCCAGGCGTAGAGCATGGACGGCGCGATGTCGGGGTGGTTCTCGGCCATGGCCCGCTCGAACGCCGCCAGGGTCGCATGCACCGGGCCGGGCCGGATGAAGATCTCGGTCGAGGCGCACCACACGATCACCAGGCGCTCCAGCGCGTGGTCGCGCTTGAAGCGCCGGATGTCCTCCCGGAGCTGCTCGGCGAGGTCGCGCTTGGTCTTGCCCTGCTTGACGTTCGAGCCGGTCAGCTTCTTGACGTAGTACTGGTCGAACACGGCCGGCATCGGGACGATGCCCTTCAGGAAATCCGCGATCGGCGCGAGGTGCGCGTCCTCGAGGACGCCGGCGACCTTCGCCGCCCGGTACGCGTCGTCGGGGATGGGGTCCCAGCCGCCGAAGACGAGGTCATCGAGCCGAGCGAGCGGGACGAAATCCCGAATGGCGGGCGAGCGCCCTTCGGTGCGCTTCCCGAGCCGGATGGTCCCGAGCTGCGTCACGGAGCCCACCGGCTGCGCCAGGCCGCGGCGCACACTCTCCACACCGGCGATGAAGGTCGTCGCCACCGCGCCCATGCCCGGCAGGAGCACACCAAGACGCCCGTGCGCGGGCTGCACGGTGCGGGAACTCTCGCGATTCACGCTGTCAGCTTCCTTTCGGATGGGATCCGCGCGCAGGCGTCGCCGGACGAGGGGCTGCCGGGCCGGCGTCTCCGCCGTTCGTGACGCGGAACACGTGGCTCACGCGCTGCGCCACCGTGATCCACGACAGGATGGCGAGGACACCGATGATCGCGAGCAGGAGCAGGCCGTGGGGGCCGGCGCCGAAGAACAGCGTCGGAACTCCGACCCCGAGGATCCGCTCGGGACGCTGCGCGAGGCCGACTCGGCACTCGACGCCGAGCCCCTCGGCGCGGGCCCGCGTGTAAGAAACGAGAAACGATCCGGTGAGCGCGGCCAGTGAAAGCAGCACACCCAGCACCGGATGGCTCTGGCTCACGGCGGTCTGGAAGTAGACCGCGATGCCCGCGTAGAGGACCGCTTCGCCGACCCGGTCCAGGGTGGAATCGAAGAACCCGCCGAAGGCAGACACCATCCCGCCGCCGCGGGCGACTTGCCCGTCGAGGATGTCCAGAAGGCCGGACAGCAGCAGCCACACCGCACCGAGGCGCGGCTGGTCCAGGCCGAAGGCCGCCCCGGCGCCGATGACGACGATGGCGCTCATCGAAGTGATCGTGTTGGGGCGCACGCGCATCCGGATGAGCCACTCGGCGACCGGTGAAACCAGGTCGGCGAAGCCCGAAATCAGGGGCGCCGGCAGCAGCCTAACCTCACGGTA
Organism: Gemmatimonadota bacterium; assembly: GCA_003157095.1. GTDB lineage: Bacteria > Gemmatimonadota > Gemmatimonadetes > Gemmatimonadales > JACORV01 > Fen-1245. Next base: position 4,571 of record PMIK01000002.1, read on the forward strand.
GTTCATCGCTTGTGCCGGAAAAGACTAAACCCCGCGCCACCCTCGCGCAAACCGCGCGACGCCCCCGCGTCAGTACAGGAGGTAGTCCCGCCGTGCGGCCACGAAGCGGGCCACCTCGCGTGGGAACGTCACGGCACCCGCGAACGGACGGCCGAGGCGCCGGGCCAGGGCCAGCGAGTCCACCGCGAGCGCCCCGGGATGCAGCGAGCCGATGGTCGCCAGGAGCCGCAAGGCGTCCCGAACCGGGTCGCCGTCCGCCCGGTCCATACGGCGGAACCTCACGCCGGCCACGGTGACGCCGCCGAACTTGCCGTCCCCGGGCGCCTGAGGCATGAAGCGGACGGCGTCCATCGCGACGTGGTAGCGCCGCGCCATCGCCCGCACCACGCGCGGCGCGTCAAGCCAGGGTGCGCCCACCTGGCGGAACGCCGCGTCGGTGCCCCGCCCGACCGACAGGTTGGTGGCCTCGAACAGCACGGTACCTGGATACCACGCGACGCTCTCGAGGTCGGGCAGGTTGGGTGACGGACGAACCCACGGCAGGCCGGTGCGATCGAACCACTCACAGCGGCGCCATCCGCGGACCGGCACCACGACCAGGTCGGCGCCAATGGCGAGACGCGCGTTGGCGAAGCGGGCCAGTTCGCCCAGCGTCATGCCGTGCCGCAGCGGTACCGGGAGCATGCCGAGAAAGGTGGCGTACGCGGTGTCGAGGATCGGCCCCTGAACCGCGCACCCGATGGGATTGGGGCGGTCGAGCACGACGACCGCCACACCCGCACGCGTGGCGCTGTGCAGGCAAAGCGCCATGGTCCATATGAAGGTGTAGTAACGGCTGCCCACGTCTTGCAGGTCGATGAGCAGGACGTCGACGTCGCGGTAGNNAGGTGTAGGGGCGCGCCCCCACGTCCTGCAGGTCCACGAGGAGCACGTCGAGGGAGTCGAGCTGAAGCGGCGTGGGCGCTCGACTCGCGCCGTAGAGACTGTAGATTGGGAGACCGGTGAGCGCGTCGCTCGTGTCCGCGACCGCCGCACCGGGCGCCGCGGCGCCACGAATCCCGTGCTCGGGCGCGAACAGCGCGACCAGCCGCGCGAGCGGCAGGTGCGCCAGGCGATCAATGGTGGACACGCCCTGCGCGTCTACGCCCGACTGGTTCGTGATCAGGCCGAGACGCTTGCCCTGAACCAGGTGGAGCGAGTCGCGGAGCAGTACGTCAATGCCGGGNNGTGGAGTTCCCCGACGGCAAGAAGGAAGTGGTTCCAAGCCGCAAGCCGCCAGGGGCAGACAGGTACCACATCGCCCCCAACGCCGCTGTGAGGAGCACACGCTGTCCGTGAAACATTCCTCGTCTTCCCCCTTTGCTGTCTTGGCCGTCCTGCTTCTGGCCGGCGCGTGCTCGCGGGCGACGTCCACGGCCACCGCGCCCCTCGCGCCCGCACCGGGCTCGACGGCGGCCGCGGCCGCGCTGCCCGCCCCGGCGCTCGCCCCCGATACGGGCGGCGGGCTCCCCGGTCCGGCGATTCCGCCGCTGGCGCTCACGGTGCGCGAAAAGGCCGCGCAGCTGGTGATGCCGTGGATCGCCGGCGACTACTGGGCCCT
>PMIK01000084.1:0-7560 GCA_003157095.1 Gemmatimonadota bacterium
TCGACGCGATCGAGGCGGCGCGCGGGCGCGGCCTCGACACGGTGATCGTTGACACGGCCGGGAGGCTCCACACGCAGGACGACCTGATGAAGGAGCTGCAGAAGATGGTGCGGGTGGCGGGACGCAAGCTGCCGGGCGCACCGCACGAGACCCTGCTCGTGCTGGACGGCTCGACCGGACAGAACGCGGTGCAGCAGGGCAGGGTGTTCAAGGCCGCGCTGCCGCTGACCGGGCTCTTCGTCACCAAGCTGGACGGGACGGGACGCGGCGGCACCGTCGTGGCGCTCGCCCGGGACGTGGGACTGCCGGTCCGTTTCCTGGGCGTCGGGGAAGGCGCCGACGACATCGAGGTGTTCGACGCCACGAGCTACGCGCGGAGAATGCTCGGTGCTTGAGCGACGGGCGCGCGCTCCGCTGTGCCCGCGCCTCCGTGCCTCACTGTGCGGCGGCCCGAGTGCCTGAGTTCCGACTCGACTCGCCGGTCCAGTTCCTCAAGGGCGTGGGGGAGCACCGCGCCGAGCTACTGGCGCGGCTCGGCATCAAGACGGCGCGCGACCTCCTGTACCACATTCCGTTCCGCTACCTCGACGCCACGCAGATCACGCCGATCGCGAGGGCGCGCAGCGCCCGGGTTGGTTCGGATGTCACGGTGGTCGGCCGGGTGATTTCCACCGGCGTCCTCCCCACGCGCCGCGGGCTCCGCGTCTTCCAGACGGTGCTGCAGGACGCGTCGGGGCTGATCGAGTGCGGCTGGCCGGGGCGGCCGTTCCTCGAGCGGAGCATCCTCAAGGGCCAGCTGCTCCTCGTCACCGGGCCGGTGCGACACTTCCACGGCAAGCAGCTCCAGCCGCGCGAGTGGGTGGTCCTCGCGGATGAGGACGAGGAGCCGCGAGGGCACGTGATTCCGGTGTACCGGGTCACCGAGGGGCTCACGGTGCGCCAGCTCCGCTCGCTGGTGGAGCGCCACCTCGACGGCCTGCTCGCCAACGTCGCGGAAGAACTGCCCGCCGCGTGGCGCACCGCCGCCGGCGTGGTGCCGCTGCCGGATGCCCTCCGCCAGGTGCACCGCCCCGAAAACGTCGCGGCGGCTGAGGCGGGCCGCCGGCGCCTCGCCTTCGAGGAGCTGATCCTGTTCCAGCTCGTGCTGGCCCGCGCCCGCTGGCTGGCCAAGCAGTCGCGCGCCGGCATTCGCTTCGAGGTCCGGCGCGAGTTCACCACCCAGCTCCGCAAGAACCTGCCGTTCGAGCTGACCGCGGCGCAGAAGCGCTGCATCAAGGAGATCGTGGCCGACCAGACGGCCCCGGTCCGAATGAATCGCCTGCTGCAGGGCGACGTGGGCTCGGGCAAGACCGTGGTCGCGCTGTTCGCGATGCTGGTCGCGGCGGAGAACGGCTTCCAGGCCGCGCTGATGGCGCCGACCGAGCTGCTGGCCGAGCAGCATGCCGCGACGCTGACGCGCCTCCTGGCCCCGCTCGGCATGATGCCGGAACTCCTGGTGGGGCGGATGTCGCCCGCGGAGAAGGCGGTGGTACGCGAGCGGCTGGAGCAGGGCGGCGCGCGCCTGGTGGTGGGGACGCACGCGCTGATTCAGGGCGAGGTCGCCTTCCACCGGCTGGGACTGGCGGTGATTGACGAGCAGCACCGCTTCGGCGTCGCGCAGCGGGCGCTGCTGGCGGAAAAGAACGCGGCTCAGGGCCCCGACGTGCTGCTGCTCTCGGCGACCCCCATCCCGCGCACCCTCGCGCTGGCGCTGTACGGCGACCTCGACGTCTCGCGCCTCGACGAGATGCCGCCCGGGCGCAAAGCGATCCGCACCGCCATCCGCGACGACGGAGCGCGCGCCAAGGTGTACGACTTCGTCCGCAAGGAGGTTCAGGCCGGGCACCAAGCCTACATCATCTACCCGGTCATTGACGAGACGGAGAAGCTCGACGTGAAGGCCGCCGCCAAGATGGCGGAGTACCTGGCCAAGGAGATCTTCCCGGACCTTGCGGTGGGGCTGGTGCACGGGCGGGTGCCGCCGGACGATCGCGACCGCGTCATGCGGCGGTTTCGCGCGGGCGAGGTGCAGGTCCTGGTGGCGACGACGGTGATCGAGGTGGGCATAGACGTGCCCAACGCGACGGTGATGCTGATCGAGCACCCGGACCGCTTCGGCCTCGCCCAGCTCCACCAGCTGCGGGGCCGGATCGGACGCGGAGCGGCTGCGAGCCACTGCATCCTGATGATTCAGGACGGTAGCCGGGATCGGGGATCCCCGGCCCGGGAGCGGCTCGAGCGGTTCGCGGTCACGCAGGACGGCTTCGCGATCGCCGAGTTGGACCTGGCCGAGCGGGGGCACGGCGAGCTGGTCGGCGCGCGGCAGGCGGGGCCCGTGGAGTTTCGTTTCGCGGACTGGTCGAAGGACTCCGATCTGCTCACCCTCGCCCACCGATTGGCCCGCGACGTGATCGCGGCCGATCCCACGCTCAGCGCGCGCGGGCTCCGGCCCGTCGTGGCGCAGATCGGGCGGAGGTTCGAGCGGGGGCTGGAGTTGTTCAGGGCGATTTCGGGGTAAGAGACGGGGCTGGGCACCAGTCGGCTCTCGGGCTCCGGCTGCGGGGCAGAAGGCTGGGCGCGGCCGGACCGGGCCGCAGGGCGCGGGGCTGGAACTTGGCGCCCGTCCTCTTACTATTAAAGACTATGAATCCACTCAACATTACGCGACAGCCATCTGCCGCAAGCCAAGTGATGTACGACGAGGCCTTCGTCGCGCCGATGCGCCAGGATCTGGTGCGGATCGGGTTCCAGGAGCTCCGCACAGCCGAGGAAGTGGACGCGCAGTTGAAGCACCAGGCCGGCACGACGCTGGTTGTGGTGAACTCCATCTGCGGGTGCGCGGCAGGCCGTGCGCGCCCGGGAGTTGCGCTCGCCATCCAACTCCGCGTACGCCCGCAGCATCTCACCACCGTGTTCGCCGGGCAGGATCGGCCAGCGACCGAGCGGGCGCGGAGTTACTTCGAGGGCCAGGCTCCGTCGTCGCCGCAGATCGCGCTGTTCAAGGATGGCAAGCTGGTGTTCATGATGCAGCGGCGGGAAATCGAGGGCCGGGACGCGCCGGAAATTGCGGAACATCTGATTGGGGCATTCGAGCAATACTGCCGGTGAAGCGTGAGAAGTGAGGAGTGAGAGGTGAGAAGGATGGGTGAGAAGTGAGAGGTGATAGTGCTCGAGAGGGACCTCTCACCTCGTCTTCTCACCTCTCACCTATACCTCTCACTTCTCACCTTTCACTCCTCACGGCGTTCGTATCCTCACCGGTATCCGGTAGCCCACCCTCGTTACACCCGAAGCCGTCTCCAACGTGAGGCCCGAGAACGGGATATTCGGCGGCCCCGCGTCGTGCTTGAGCTCCAGTACGAACAGCACGGCGGCCCCAATGGCCGCTACCTGGCCGATCACGAGCCAGGCGCGCGCGGACCGGTCGTCACGCACGACCTCCTGGTACTTCGCCTCGGCCTGGCTGTTGACGTAGTGTCCATCCGGCCCGACTCCACAGGTGATGGCATCACCACAGTAGAGCACCAGGGCGCGATAGGCGTTGTCGCCGGCGTAGTGCTGATGGATGCCGAGGGCGGTGGAGCCGAGGGCGAGCGCTGCCGCGGCCCACTTGCCCCACGTGATGGCTGGCGCCGCCGCGTGGCGCCGCAGCGCGGCGCTGTCGGTCTGCGCCGTCACCGGGCGCGCAACCGCCGCACCGGCGACGGCCCAGATCGCCGCCGTCACGACTGCCCGCCGCATCATCGAAACGCCACCACTTCTCCCCGCTCCGACACGGCGACGAGAAACCTGCCGTCCACGAGGACGGGCTGCACGACCGGCGGCTTGACCTGCGCGGTCCACAGCCTGGCCCCGCTGGCATCCACCAGCGCCAGTTGCCCGCCCACGGCGGCGACGAGCACTCCGCCCGCGACCGGCGTAGGGCCGCCACGCGCTACGATGCCGAGCGCGACCTTGAAGGCGTGCGCCGGCGCCGCGAGCGGCACCCACCACACGTCGCCGTCGTGGGTCAGCACGTAGGCGGTGTCGCGCTGGACCGCGACAGCGCCGATCACTTCGCTCCCGACGTCGAGGCTCCATCGCGTCGCGAGGGTGGCCGTGTCGCACGCCACCAGGTTGCCGCCCGTGGTCCCGAAGAGCAGGAGGCTGTCCGCCAGCGCCGGTGCCGCAAGGACGGTCCCGTTCGTCCCACGGCGCGCGCGGACCGCACCGCTCGCCCGGTCGAGCAGGTAGAGCGAATCCGCGCCCGTGGCGGCGATGACTCCACCAGCCACGACGACCGGCGCCGCGCGGACCGCGCCGTTGAGCTGGGTGCGCCAGACTCGCGCCCCGCCCGCGGCCGTGAGCGCGGCGAACAGGCCGCCGACGGTGCCGGCGTACACCTGCGCGTCGTGAATCGCGAGGGGCGCCACGATGTCGCCGAGGCGTGCCGACCACAGCTTCTTCCCGGTGCTGAGCGCCAGGGCGATCACCTGGCCCTGATCGGTCTGGGTTGCGAAGAAGACGTGATCGAAGTCCACCAGCGGGCCGCTGCCGAGATTCTCGCCGAACCGGCGCCGCCAGACGATCGCGCCCGTGCCGCGGTTCAGAACGGTGAGCTGGCGGTCCACCTGGGCCAGGACGACCAGGTCTTCGGTGAGCGCCGCCGCCCCCACCACGCCGCGGCCGACGTCCGTGCGCCAGATCGGCTCGGGGTCGGCGGCGAGCGTGTCGGCCGCGGCGCTCGCGCGCTGGCTCGAGCCGAGGTAGGCCGTCCACCGGCGCTCCTGGTAGCTGGGACCCGGGCGGTAGACGCTCGCGCACGCGTTGACGGCAAGAAGCGCTGCGACTAGACTCACCCGCCACGCCCCATGCCGACCCGCCTCCAGATTTCCGCCCTCGCAGATTCCCCGGGAACGACGGTCGCCGTCCAGGGCTGGGTGCTCACCACGCGTTCGTCCGGCAAGATCGCGTTCGTCGTGATCCGGGACGGTTCCGGGTACCTGCAAGGCGTCCTCGCCAAGGCCGAGGTGTCCGACGAGACCTGGCAGCGCTTCCAGTCGCTGACCCAGGAGTCGTGCGTCCGGCTGGTCGGCGAGGTGCGCGCCGACCAGCGGTCGCCCGGCGGCGTCGAGCTGGCGGTCCGGGAGGTCGAGATCCTCGGGCCGAGCGCGGATTTTCCGATCACGCCGAAGGAGCATGGGACGCCGTTCCTCCTCGACCACCGTCACCTGTGGCTCCGCAGCAAGCGCCAGGTGGCGATCATGAAGATCCGTCACGAGATCATCCAGGGCATCCGCGACTTCTTCCACGAGCGCGGCTTCTTTCTCGTGGACACCCCGATCCTGACCGGGAGCATCGGGGAGTCCGGCGGCACCCTGTTCGAGACCGAGTACTTCGATCTGGGCAAGGCGTATCTCGCGCAGACCGGTCAACTATATGTCGAGGCGGCGTGCGCCGCCCTCGGCAAGGTGTACTGCTTCGGTCCGACGTTCCGGGCGGAGAAGTCCAAGACCCGGCGGCACCTGACCGAGTTCTGGATGGTCGAGCCCGAAGTCGCGTTCAACACGTCCGACGACAACATGCGCCTCCAGGAGGAGTTCATCGCCGCGGTCGTGGCTCGCGTGCTCGACCGGCGCGCCGAGGAGTTGAAGGAGCTGGAGCGCGACACCTCGAAGCTCGCCACCGTCGTGGCGCCCTTCCCGCGGGTCTCGTACAGCGAGGCCGTGGAGCTGCTCAAGGCCAGGGGCTCCTCCGTCACCTGGGGCTCAGATCTCGGGGCGGAGGACGAGACCCTGCTCGCCACAGACCGCGACCGGCCCATCTTCGTCTACAACTACCCGCGGGCCGCCAAGGCGTTCTACATGAAGGAGAACCCGGACGATCCGCGCACCGTGCTGTGCGACGACTGCCTGGCGCCCGAGGGGTACGGCGAAATCATCGGCGGCAGCCAGCGCGAGGACGACCACGACCGGCTCCTGGCGCGGATCCGCGAGCAAGGCCTGCCGGAGAAAGCGTACGACTGGTACCTGGACCTCCGGAAGTACGGCACCTTCGTGCATTCCGGTTTCGGGCTCGGCGTCGAGCGGACGGTGTCCTGGATCTGCGGGCTCGAGCACATCCGCGAGGCGATCGCCTTCCCGCGCACGATCTACCGCATCACCCCGTAGGCTCGCGCATCACGTCGTAGCTTCGCCCGCTTTCACCTCGTCCCACAACCGATCCAGCGCCGCGAGGTCGGCCCGGCCCAGTTCCACGCCGCGCTCCTCGGCCTTCCGCTCCAGCGCCTGGAACCGGCGCACGAACTTGTCGGTCGCGTGCCGCAGCGCGGTCGAGGGATGGACGCCGGCTTTGCGCGCGACGTTCACCGCCGCGAACAGCACGTCGCCGATCTCCGCCTGCGGGTGCTCGCGGGTCTCGCGCACCTCCTCCTCCAGCTTGGCGAGCGGTCCCGCGAGATCGTCCCAGTCGAAGCCGACCGCGGCGGCGCGCTCCTGGAACCGGAAGGCGCGCTCCAGCTCCGGGAGTCCCGGAGGCAGCTGCCCGAGGTGCCCGAACGGCCCGCCACGGCCGGCGTGCTCGCGGCGCCGTTCCTCGGCCTTGACGCGTTCCCATACCGGCTTCGGCTCTCCGGCGAACAGGTGCGGGTGGCGCCGCCGCATCTTCCGGGTGAGAATGTCGGCCACGTCCTGCAACGTGAAGCTCCCCCGCTCCTCCGCGATCACGAGCTGGAAGCAGAGGTGCAGCAGGAGGTCGCCCAGCTCCGCGACGATCCGCTCGTCGTCGTCCGCGGCAAGCGCCTCGTCGAGCTCGGCGACCTCTTCCCGCAAGTAGGGGCGGAGCGTTTCCCGCGTCTGGGCCCGGTCCCAGTCGCACCGGCGGCGCAGGTCGCGCAGCAGGTCCAGACAGGCTCCAAACGCCGTATCGTCTTGCATTTAGCCTCCCGGCCGGGTACGGTACTCAGTTTGTGATGCGAGAGCAAACCGCCGTACCCGACCGCACCTGGATCGAGGTTGATCTGGGGGCTCTGGTCGCCAACGCCCGCACCATCAGCGAGCGGGCGCCCGGGAGCCGCCTGTTGCCGATCGTCAAGGCGGACGCGTACGGCCTGGGCGCGGTGAGGGTGGCGCGCGCGCTGGAGCGCGTGGATCCATGGGGCTTTGCCGTGGCGACCGCGCACGAGGGGCGGGAGCTGCGGGAAGCGGGCATCACGCGGCCGGTGCTGGTGATGGGGCCGCAGACCCGCGCGCTGGAGCTGGTGGCGAAGCACGGGCTCACGCCGGCGCTGGGCAGCGCGGAGCAAATCGGAGCCTGGCTCGAGCTGGCGCCCGGGCGCCCGTTCCACGTCGAGGTGGACACGGGCATGGCGAGGTGGGGCTTGCCGTGGCAGACGGTCGGGGCGGAGGCGGCGCGGTTCCGTGACGCGCCCGGGTTCGAGGGGGTGTTCACGCATTTCCACTCGCCGGCCGAGGCGCCGGCGTCGGTGAAGGAGCAGTGGGACCGGTTCCAGGCCGCGCTCGCGGCGCTGGGAACCCGCCCGCG
>PMIK01000084.1:7609-12623 GCA_003157095.1 Gemmatimonadota bacterium
GGCGCGACGTACCGCGCCGCGACACGCACGTCGGTGGCGACTATCGCGGCGGGATACGCGGATGGGGTGCCGCGCTCGCTCTCGAACGTGGGTGCGGCGCTGGTCGACGGCCGGCGGCTCCCCTTCGCGGGGAGAGTGACGATGGACCTCACGATGGTGGCCTCGGCCGACCGCGCACCGGTCGTGGGGTCGGTCGCGACGCTGATCGGGAGCGACGGACCCGAGGCCATCGAGCTCGACGATTTCGCGGCCCTGGCGGGGACCATCAGCTACGAGGTGCTGACCGGCCTCGGCAGGCGGGTGACGAGGGTCTACACGTGAACCGCTTCTTCCTCATCGTGCTGGATGGCCTGGGGTGCGGCGAGGCGAGCGATGCCGCCGCCTACGGTGACGTGGGCAGCGACACGCTGGGCAACGTGGCGCGCCAGGTCGGCGGCTTGAAGCTCCCGGTGCTGGAGAGCCTGGGGCTGGGGTGCATCCGCCCGATCGTGGGCGTGGCGGCGGTCGCGCGTCCGCGGGCGGCGTATGGGCTGATGCGGCCCACCAGCGCGGGCAAGGACAGCACCACGGGCCACTGGGAGCTGTGCGGGCTCAGAGTCGAGAAGGCATTCCCGACCTATCCGCAGGGTTTCCCGCGCGTGGTGCTCGACGAATTCTCGCGCCGCACCGGCCGCGGGGTCATTGGCAACAAGGCGGCGTCGGGCACGGCCATCATCGCGGAGCTGGGCGCGGAGCACCTCGCCACCGGAGACTGGATCGTCTACACATCGGCGGACTCGGTCTTCCAGGTCGCGGCGCACGAGGCCAAGATCCCGCTGGCGGAGCTGTACGCCGCCTGCGAGACGGCGCGGGCGATGCTGGTGGGCGAGCACGGCGTGTCCCGCGTCATCGCGCGGCCGTTCGTCGGCACGCCCGGCGCCTTCCAGCGGACGGGGCACCGGCGCGATTTCTCGCTCCAACCCATCGGCCCGACGCTGCTGGACCTCCTGGCGGAGCGCGGCATCCCGCGGCACGGGATCGGCAAGGTGGACGATCTGTTTGCCGCGCGGAACATCACGGCGACCCATACGCCCACCAACCCGGACGCGTTCCGCCTTATTCGGGACGCGGTGCAGCATGTAGATTCCGGGCTGGTGTTCGTGAACGTGCCTGAATTCGATCAGAGCTGGGGGCATCGCAACGACGTGGCCGGTTTCCACCGCGGGCTGCTCGAGTTGGACCGGGAGCTGGGTTCGCTGCTCCCGCTGCTCAACGGCCGGGACGTGTTCGCCCTCACGGCGGATCACGGCAACGACCCGACCACCACGTCCACCGACCACTCGCGGGAGAACGTCCCGCTCCTGGTCTGCGGGCCCGAGGTCAAGCCCGTGCCGCTCGGTGAGCGGTCCACCTTCGCCGACCTCGGCCAGACCGCCGCCGAGTACTTCGGCGCGGGGCCGCTGGCGGTGGGGACATCGTTCCTGCGGGAGATCCTGGCGTGAGCGACCGGCTGCTCGAGGCGGCGCAGGCGGCGCGGACTCGGGCCTACGCGCCCTATTCGAGCTTTCACGTCGGCGCGGCGCTGGAGGCCGATGACGGCACGGTGTTCGCGGGGTGCAACGTCGAGAACGCCTCCTACGGCGCCTGCTTCTGCGCCGAGCGCACCGCGCTGGTTTCGGCGGTCGTGGCGGGGCACCAGCGGTTCCGGCGGCTCGCCATCGCGAGCGACGCGGTGGAACCGGTGGCGCCGTGCGGGTTATGCCGGCAGATGCTCGCGGAGTTCGGCACGGAGTTGGAGATCGTGTCCGTCGGCGCGCGGGGCGGCCAGATGGCCTGGCGCCTCGACGCCCTGCTTCCTCACGCTTTCACGCGCAAAGACCTCCGGGGGAATGCATGAAGATGGGCCGCGTCGTCGGGTCGGTGGTCGCGACCAACAAGGACCCGTCGCTCGTGGGCGTCAAGCTCCTCGTGGTCGAGAACCTGTCGCCGGATATGCGGAGCGAGGGCGGCTACGTGGTGGCGGTGGACGCCGTCGGTGCGGGCGCGAGCGAGGTGGTGCTGTACGCCTCGGGCTCTTCGGCCCGCCAGACTCCGGTGACCAGGGACCGGCCGGTGGACGCGGTGATCATGGCGATCGTGGACAGCTTCGAGGCAAACGGCAAGAATGTCCGCCTGGCGTAGCGCCGTCGTCGTCGGGCTGATCGCCATCGCCGGGTGCCGGGAGCAGCTCACGACACCCGGACGCTGTCCGGAGCTCTGCCCGCGGGGCAACGTGCAGCTCGCCGACACGCTCCTGGCGGCGATGGACGTCTCCGACACCAGCGTGCGGGGATACGTGCTGGTGCGCGAGGCCTCGTACCTCATGGCCTCGACGCTCGACTCGCTGAAGAGCGTCATGCTGATCCGTTTCCTGAAGCGGGACTCGGTGTGGTATCCCGACGCGACGGACACGGCCTACGCGGGGCAGCAGGACAGCGTCGTGCTCTCGGTCGTGATCGCGCAGCGGGACACGGCCGTCAAGCAGCTGCGGCTGGCGATCTACCGCCTCCCCGCCTTGCTCGACACCGCGGCGACTTACGCTTCGATGCAGCCGTATTTCACCGATCCGTTCCTGGTGGACACGGTGACGCTGGCGGACACCGTGCAGTCCGGCACCGTCACCTTCCGTATCGCGGACAGCCTGGTGATACCGGCCGGCGACTCCGGCGTCGTGTCGCTCGGCGTCGCGCTGGTGTCGCCGCAGCAGACCGTCCTGACGGTGGGCTCCGGGAATCTCGGAACCACGCCGCCCAACCTGGCGTACTTCGTGCACGCGCGGGCGCCGCTGGACAGCATCTCCAAGGCGTTCCAGGAGCCGCCGTTCGTTTCGCTGTTCGTGATGTCGCCGCCCCCGGGCCAGCCGCCCGCCGGCGTGCTGGCGCTCGGCGGGATCCCGACGGCGCGCGCGACGATGCGCCTGTCGCTGCCCAAGGTGGTGGTGGATTCCAACAACATCGTGCGGGCCACGCTCCTGCTCAACACCACGGCCCCGGCGGGCGGGTTTGCGCGCGACACCTTCACGGTCATCGCGCAGCCGGTGGTGCGTGATTACGGGATCAAGTCCGTACTATGGCCGGACTCGGCCGTGAGCGGCGCGGTCCGGATCGCGCAGGGCCAGAGCGGTCCGGTGGAGTTGGACATCGCCCCGATTCTCCGGTTTTGGGGCACGACGGTGGGTGATTCGACGCCGCGGCTCATCGTGCTGCGGGTGTATCCCGAGGGGTCTATCCTGGGCTCCGTGAGTTTCGCGGGCCGGGCGGCGGGCGCCGCCGGTCCGCAATTGCGCGTGACCTACGTCAAGCCGTACCAGTTCGGGCTACCGTGATGCGGCGGCTCCCAGTGGTGCTCGCCGCCGCCGCCGGGCTCGCCGCCGCGCCACCCGCGGCCGCGCAGGACTCGGTGTTCGGCATTCGCGGCCTGGGCTTCCTCGACCGCAGCGTCTCGGGCAAGAGCGCGGCCCTGGGCGGCGGTTTCGCCCTGTTCGACGCGGAATCCGCCTTGAATCCCGCGTCGCTCTCCGCCTGGCGCGGCACCGCCGGCTGGGCGGTGGCCGCGGGATCGAACCACAGCTTCGACGCCGGCTCGGGGTCGTCGTCGCTGAGCGCGACCCGGTTCCCCGTGGTCGGGTTCGCCTCCGCCGTCGGGCCCCGGGTGGTCGTCGCCGTGACGGCGTCGGACTATCTCGACCGCAATTGGAGCGTGCAACAGACCGACACGGTTTCGCCGCGGGGCACCCCGGTCGTGGCGAGCGACCAGACCAAGTCGGTGGGCGGGGTGACCGACATCCGGGCGGCCCTGGCGTACCGGCTGACGGGTATCACGCTCGGCGTAGGCCTGCACGCGCTCACCGGCTCGACCGAGACGACGGTGAATCGCACCTTCCCGAACGATTCTGCGTACCTCGCGTTCACGCAGCAGTTGGTGACCAACTACAGTGGAGTGGGCATCTCCTTCGGCGCCCTCGTCAGCGCCGCGCGCAGGTTCGTGGCCGGCGCGAGCGTGCGCTTCAACGGCCGGCTCCGGGCCTCCACCGCGGACACGGCGGCATCGGTCCCGTTGCCGCTGGAGGTGAACGCGGGCGCATACTACCAGCCGGTCGCCGGCGTCCTGGTCACCGGCACCGTCGGGTACGCCGGCTGGAGCACGGCGTCGGACGCCCTCGTGGCCGCGGGACAGGCGCGGTCGCGCAACGTGTGGAGCGTCGGCTTCGGCGTCGAGGCCGCGATGCTCCGCATCGGCGGGAACCTGGCGCCGCTGCGCGTGGGCTACCGGTGGCGCCAGCTTCCGTTCCCGATCGGAGGCAGCCCCGCGATCGAGGGCAGCCCGTTGAGTGAGCACGCGCTGGCGGGAGGACTCGGTTTCGACACGGCCGGCGGTCGCGCTACGGTGGATCTCGGGATCGAGTCGGGCTCGCGGACGGCCGGTGCGCTGAGCGAAACCTTCACCACGGCGTACCTGGGACTGACGATCCGCCCGTGAGAGTCTTTCTGCACACCTTCGGCTGTAAGGCCAACCAATACGACACGGAAGCGGTACGGCAGCTGCTCGAGGACGCCGGGTGCGCGATGGTGGACACGCCGGAGAGCGCCGACGCCGCGGTGGTGAATTCCTGCACGGTGACCCACGTCGGGGAAGGGAAGATGCGCGGCCTGGTGCGCCGCCTGGCGCGCCGGAATCCCTCCATCCGCACCGTGGTAATGGGGTGCGCCGCGGCCCTGGACGACGGGCGCATAGCGGCGCTGCCCAACGTCGCGGGGGTGGTGGCCGGGGCCGACGGCGAGTCGGTGGCTCGCGCGCTGGGGGTCGAGGCGGGGGCGGCGTCGGGGCTGCGCCGCTTCGCGTCGGGTTCGCGGGCGTGGCTCAAGATCCAGGACGGCTGCGACGAGCACTGCACCTTCTGCGCGACGGTGCTGGCCCGCGGCGCGAGCCGGTCCCGCGAGCCGGAGGCGCTGTGCCGCGAGGCGGCCGCGCTGGCGGCGTCGCACGCCGAGATCGT
>PMIK01000316.1 GCA_003157095.1 Gemmatimonadota bacterium
TGGTGCTGAAGGTCCACTTGTCGATCTTGGGCGCGCGACCGAACAAACCCGCGTAGGCGGCGCCGGCCGACGTCAGCCAGGGTGAGCTTTCCTCGAGCGTCCAGGTGGGGAAATACTTTTCGTAGGGGACGATTTTGCCGGTGTAGGAGGCGACGCGGTATTCGGGGACGATGACCTCCGCGTCGGGCAGGCCGGCGCGGCGGGCCGCGTCGCGCACTTCGGCCACGGCGCTCGCCTTGGCCTCGCCCGCTGTGAGGCGCCGGTCGAGATGCAGGCGGGCCGTATCGGGCACGGCGCAGAGCGACGGCGAGCCGGAGGCGATCTCGGTCACGGCGACCGTGCCCTTGCCGAGGAAGGCGTCGGTCGCCAGCCTGCCGTTCAGCTTCTCGATCTCCAGGGCGAGGCGGGCGGCCTTGTAGGCGGCGTTGTCGCCGCGTTCCGGAGCCGAAGCGTGGCAGCTCCGGCCGCGCAATTCGACTTCGATCTCCATCCGGCCGCGGTGGCCCCGGTACACCCGCAGGTTGGTCGGCTCGGTGATCACGATCCCGTCGGGCTTGATCCCGTCTTCGCGCAGGATGTAGAGCCACGCGATGCCGTCGCTGTCCTCCTCCTCGACCGAGCCGCACATCCAGACGGTGAAGTCGTCCGTCAGCTTCAGGTCCTTGATCAGCTTCCCGGCGTACACCAGGCACGCCATCCCGGCGCGCTGGTCGCTCGCCCCGCGCCCCCACACGCACCCGTCCTCGACCTTCCCCTTGTAGGGGTCGAAGGTCCACTCCTTCCGGTCGCCGACGCCGACGGTGTCGGTGTGCGAGTCCATCATGATGACGCGCTTCCCCGAGCCGATCCGCCCGAGGATGTTGCCCATCTTGTCCACGCGGATCTCGTCGAAGCCGACCTTCTGCATCTCCACCTTGATCCGCTCGATGACGGGGCCTTCGTGGCAGCTCACCGCGGGAATGGCGATCAGATCCCGGAGGAAGCGCACGATGTCGTCCTGGTACGCCGCAGCGCCCTTGAGGACGGCGTCGCGATGTTGCTGAAGCTTCTCGAGTGCGTTCATCGGGCCGCCTGCTCCGGTTCGCGCAGCGCCTTCAGCACCGCGTCCGGCCGGATCGGCAGCCGCCGCATCCGGATGCCGGCGGCGTCGAAGATCGCGTTGGCCACCGCCGGGCCGACGCCGTTGATCGGCACCTCGGCGATGGACTTGGCGCCGTAGGGGCCGAGCGGCTCGTCGGTCTCCACCAGGATGGTCGTGAGCTTGGGCATGTCCTTGGCTGTGAAGATCTTGTAGTCGCAGAAATTGGCGTTTACGACCCGCCCGGTTTCGTCGAGCACCATCTCCTCGGCGAGCGTATAGCCGAGCCCCTGCGCCACAGCGCCCTCGGCCTGCCCCTCCGCCTGCATCGGATTGATCGCGACGCCGAGATCCACCGCGGTCACCAGGTGCGCCACGCGGACCTGGCCGGTCTCGGTATCCACCTCGACCTCAGCGAAGGTGGCGCAGAACGGGGGCGGGCTGTCGGTGTTGAAGTGGGACGAACCCTCCATCACCTGCGTCTTTTCCCTGTAGAAGGCGAACATCGCCACCTCGGACATCGAGACCGACTTGCCGCCCGGAGCGAAGATCCGGTTGTCGTGGCAGGTGAGGTCCTCGGGCGAGGCGTCGAGCAGCTTCGCGGCGAAGCAGCACACCGCGTCACGCGTCTTCTCGGCGGCCTTCTTCACCGCGCCGCCCGAGATGATGGTGGTGCTCGAGGCGTAGGCTCCGACGTCGAACGGCGTGAAGTCGGTGTCGGAGGAGTAGATGATGATCTTCTCGAGGCTCACGCCGAGGGTCTCGGCGGCGATCTGAGCCAGCACCGTGTCGCTGCCGGTGCCGAGGTCGGTCGCCCCTACCTGGAGATTGAAGGACCCATCCTCGTTCAGNNGCAGCACGCGGCCCGCGCCGCGGCGGCCGCCGCTGCGCTTCGTGTTCCAGCCGATGGCGGCGGCGCCCCGCTCGATGCACTGGGGCAGCCCGCAGCTCCGGATGACGCGCGGCAGTCCCTTGCGGCCCTCGCCGAGCTGCGCCGACAGCTCGTCCGTGTCGCCCAGGCGGATCGCGTTCTTGAGCCGGAAGGCGATCGGATCCATCCCCAGCTCGTGGGCGATCTCGTCCACCAGGCTCTCCTGCGCGAAGAAACCCTGCGGGCACCCGTAGCCGCGGAAGGCGCCGGCCGGCGGCGCGGTCAGGTACACCACGTCGCAGTCGAACTTCAGATTGGGCGACCGGTAGAGCGGCAGCACCTTGCTCCCGGTGTTGCCCTGCACGGTGGTGCAGTGCCCGCCGTACGCTCCCGTCGCCGCGAGCACGCTCATGTGGTGCGCGACGATGGTGCCGTCCTTTTTGACACCCATCCTGAGCCGGAGGATCTGCGGGTGCCGGGTGCGCGCCATGAAGAACTCCTCGTGGCGCGTGTACTCCAGCTTGACGGGCCGGTGCGAGGCGAGGGCGAGCGCGGCGCAGATGTCCTCGATCACCATTTCCTGCTTGCCGCCGAAGCCGCCGCCNNGCCGATGCGCGGCTTGATGACGTGGATGCGGCTCACCGGGATCTGCAGGATCATCGCCACCTGGCGGCGCACGTGGAACGGGATCTGGGTGCTGGTGCGGATCACCAGCCGGTTGTCGGCGTCGAGCCAGCTGATGACGATATGCGGCTCGATGGCGGCGTGCTGCTGCCGCGGCGTCCGGTATTCACGCTCCAGGATCAGGTCCGCCTGCTTGAACCCCTCCGCGACGTTGCCCAGCTCCCGGTGGATGTCGCCCGCCAGGTTCCGGGCGGCGTCCTCGATGCCGGTCGAGTCCGGCTCGTCGTGGATCACGGGGGTGCCGCGGTCCATCGCGTGCTCCATGTCGAGCACCGCGGGCAGCACCTCGTACTCGACCTCGATGCGCCGTAGCGCCTCTTCGGCGATGGCGCGCGTCTCGGCGGCAACCGCCGCCACCCGGTCGCCGACGTGCCGAACCTTGGAGTCGAGCAGGTAGGTGTCGTAGGGCGACGGCTCGGGCCACGCCTGTCCGGCGGTGGTGTGCGGGACGCGCGGCACGTCCTGGTAGGTCAGGACCGCGTGGACGCCCGGCAGCGCCTTCGCCCGACGCGTGTCAATGCGCTTGATGCGGGCGTGGGCATGCGGGCTGCCGAGGATCTTGCCGATCAGCATGCCCGGCAGCGCGATGTCGTCGGTGAAGGCGGTCTTCCCGGTGACGAGCTTGAAGCCGTCCACCTTCCGGACGCGCCGGCCGACGACGCTCTTCTCGCTCATCGCTTGGCCCTCCGCGCCGCGGGTGCGGCCTTGGCCGCGGCGAGCACCGCCTCGACCGGCTTCTTGTAGCCCGTGCAGCGGCAGAGGACGCCGGACAGCATCTCGCGCACCTCGGCCTCGCTCGGGTTCGGGGAGCGCTCGAGCAGCGCCTTGGTGCACAGGATCATCGCCGGCGTGCAGTAGCCGCACTGCACCGCGCCGTGGTCGAGGAAGGCCTCCTGGATCGGGTCGAGCTGGTCGAGCGCCGCGACGCCCTCGATGGTCAGCACCGTCCGGCCGTCCGCCTGCGCCGCGAACATCAGGCACGAGTTNNACCGGTTCGCCGTCCACCAGCACGGCGCACGCGCCGCACTCGCCGGTCTCGCAGCCCTTCTTGACGCCCCAGTAGCCCTCCCGGCGCAGCACGTCCAGCAGGAGGTCGCCCGGCGCCACGGTCCAGCGCCGCGCCTCGCCGTTGACGGTCACGCGGATCACGAGGTCGTTCACCGGGCCCTCCCCATGCGCTCGAGACACTCGCTGAGGGCGCGCGCGACCAGCACGCGGCTCATCTCTCGCCGGTAATCCGCGGAGGCGCGGACGTCGCTCACCGGCTTGGCTTCCTGGGCGGCGCGGGTGGCGGCCGCCTCGATCGCGGCGCGATCGAACGCGTGCCCGACCAGCAGCGCCTCCGCGCGCCGGGCCCGGAGCGGGGTGGGCGCCACGGCGCCAAGGGCGATGCGCGCCCAGGCGCAGCTGCCATGCTGGTCGAGCACGATGCCGGCGGCGGCGTTCACCACGGCGATGTCGCTCTGGAGCCGGCCCACCTTCTGGAACGACCAGGCCGCGCGGCCGCGAGGCGCTTTCGGCGGGGCAGGGATCACGATCTCGACCAGGAGCCCGCCGTTCAGGGCGGTGCGGTGCACTCCACGGAAGAACCGGTCCAGCGGCACGGTGCGGCGGACGCCCTTGCCGGCGATCACGACCGAGGCGTCGAGGGCGAGGAGCGGAGGCGCCAGATCGCAGGCGGGCGACGCATTCGCCAGGTTCCCGCCGGCGGTGCCCATGTTGCGAATCTGACGTGATCCGGCGGTGCCGGCCGCCTCGGCGAGGATGCCGTCGGCGAAATGCCGGAGCGCGCGAGCGTGCTCGAGATCGGTCATGGTGCTCGTGGCCCCGACGGCCCACCCGCCTCCCCGCTTCTTCACGTAACGCAGCGGCAGTCGCGAGAGGTCCACCAGGTAGCGCAGCGAGCGGTCGCCCTGGACGACGAGGTCGGTACCGCCGGCGACAAAGCGCCCGCGGCCGCCGAGCCGGCGCTCGGCTTCGAAAAGGCGAAGGGCGGCGGCGATAGTAGCGGGGCGGTGAAAGGCGCGCAGTTGGTCAAACATGGCGATTCCTCATGAGACGGCTAACCTCGCTCCGGTCCCCGCCGCCGCGCAAGAAGGGTCGTCGAGGTCGGTGCTGTACCGTGGAGGGGAGCGCGCCTATCATGAGTCTCCCCGGCGCAGACCGATGCCGCGGGGCTCTACTCCGCACGGCGCGCCGTACCGGCCGCCGCCGGAACGACAGCTTGCAGAGGAGGCGCCGGTGAACGCGCCGTGGGTGGTGCTCAAGTTCGGCGGGACGTCTGTGGCATCGTTCGAGTGCTGGCAGACCATCGCCCGCGAGGCCGCGGAGCGCGCGAAGCGCCAGCGCGTCCTGATCGTCTGCTCGGCACTGGCCGGCACCACCGACTTGCTCGAGGAAGCCGTGACGTCGGCCGGCGCGGGGCGAGAGACCGACGCACTGGTCCGGATCGAGCGGGCGCATGCCGACCTGGCGTCGGCCGCCGGCCTCGATCCGGAGGGACCGGAGCTGGCGCCGATGCGGTCCCACCTTGAGGAAGCCGCACGCCTGCTGCAGGGCGTGTGGCTGACAGGAGAAGCCTCTCCGCGTCTCACGGCGCGGATCCTCGCGTTGGGCGAGTTGGCGGCCACCCGCCTCGGCGCGGTCATTCTCGGTTCCGCGGGAGTCAGCGCTCGCTGGCTCGATGCCCGCGAGTTGCTGGAAAGCGCACCGCGCCCGCTTGACCCGGACGAGCGGCGCTACCTGGCCGCCTCGGTGCCGTCGGGGCGCGCGCCGGAACGACTCGACGCAGCGGTCGGGGACGCGAATGTCGTCGTGACCCAGGGCTTCATTGCCCGCACACCGGACGGGGAGACCTGTCTGCTTGGCCGTGGCGGCTCCGACACGTCGGCGGCTCTGCTGGCCGCGCTGGCCGGCGCCGAGTTGTTGGAGATCTGGACCGATGTGCCGGGGCTCTTCACCGCCGATCCCCGCGAGGTCCCGGCAGCGCGCCTGATTCGCAGCATCGGATACCGCGAGGCGCGCGAGCTGGCCTCGCTGGGGGCCAAGGTGCTGCACCCGGCCTGCCTCGAGCCGGCGGCGCGCCACGGCACCCCTGTGACGATTCGCTGGACTTCCCATCCCGAGGTGGTTGGGACGCGCATCGAGGGCGAGCGCGAGGCACAGCCGGCGGTCACCGCCGTGACGTGCCGGCGCGGCGGGACCCTGCTGAGCGTCTCCACCGTCGCCATGTGGGATGCCTCCGGCTTTCTGGCGCGCTTTTTCGCGCCCTTCGAGGAGCTCGGGATCTCGGTGGACCTCATCGGCACCTCGGAGGCGGCCGTCAGCGTCACCCTCGATTCCTTGCCGGGCGGCGTCGAGGGGCGGGTGTTCCGCAAGCTCCTCGCTCGGCTGGAAGAGCTGGGGGAGGTCCAGGCGATCCACCC
Organism: Gemmatimonadota bacterium; assembly: GCA_003157095.1. Taxonomy (GTDB): domain Bacteria; phylum Gemmatimonadota; class Gemmatimonadetes; order Gemmatimonadales; family JACORV01; genus Fen-1245. The sequence goes on from PMIK01000316.1 coordinate 6,059, forward strand.
CTGCGCGGTGGTGTCCATCGTCGGTCGCCGCATCCGTGCAACGCTGGGGGAGGTCGCGCCGGCGCTCACCGCGTTCCAGGAACGGCCGGTACACCTCATCAGCAACTCCGCGGAGGACTTGAACCTCTCCTTCGTGGTGGACGAGGACGAGGGAACTCCGCTCGTCCAGCGCCTCCACGATCTCCTCTTCTCGGGCCGCGGCGACGACCCGCGGCTCGGTCCGACCTGGGAGCGGCTGCGCGGAGCCCCCGCGCCCGATGCGGGGACGGCGTGGTGGGTGCGGCGCCGGCAGGACCTGCTCGACCTCGCGAGCGACGGCCGGCCGCACTACGTGTACGACCTCACCACGGTGCGGGAGCGCGCACGCCGGCTCCGCAGCACGCTCCCGGCGGTGGGTCGCTTCTACTATTCCATGAAGGCGAATCCGCACCCCGCGATCGTGGAGACGCTCGCCGCCGAGGGGTTCGGTATCGAGTGCGTGTCCATCCAGGAAGTCGTGGCGGCACGCACGCAGCTTGGCCCCAACGTGCCCCTGCTGTTCACGCCGAACTTCTGCCCGGTCGAGGAATATGGGCGCGCGGCCGAACTGGGCGCGGAGCTGACGATTGACGGCCCGCAACTCTGCGAGGAGGCTGCGGAGCTGCTCCGCGGGCGCGCGGTCGCCGTCCGCCTCGACCCAGGCTGGGGCGCCGGTCACCACGACAAGGTCAAGACTGGCGGGGCAAGCTCGAAGTTCGGCCATCCGGTCGAGGAGTTCGACTCGTTGCGGTCGGCGCTCGCCGAGGCGGGGGCGCGGATCACCGGGCTGCATGCGCACGTGGGGAGCGGGATACTCGATCCGAACGCCTGGCCGGAGCTGGCGCGCCTGCTTGCATCGCTCGCGGCGCGCGCGGGCGATGCGCTGCGCTGGATTGACCTCGGGGGCGGGCTCGGCCTGCCCGATCGGCCCGGGCAGCCGGAGCTCAACCTGGACGCGGTTCAGGCGGGGCTGGCACCGATCGCTCGGGCTCTGCCCGGCATAGAACTGCGGCTCGAGCCCGGGCGGTATCTCGTTGCGGAGGCTGGCGTGCTGCTCGCCCCCGTGACCCAGGTGCGCCGCAAGGGGCGCACCACCTTCGTCGGCGTGGCGACGGGTATGAACTCTCTCATTCGCCCGGCGTTGTATGGAGCCTGGCATCCGATCGTGAACCTATCGCGCCATCCCGCGCCGCCGGACCTGTTCGCGCAGGTGGTCGGGCCGATCTGCGAGAGCGGCGACGTGCTGGGACGCGACCGTTGGCTCGCCACACCGGTGCCGGGAGACGTCCTGCTCATCGGTCATGCGGGCGCGTACGGCCACGCGATGGCCTCGCATTACAACTTGCGGCCGCCGGCGGAGGAGACTGTTCTGCCCTGACATCCGACCGTCAGGCAGAGCTTGCGTCGTTCGATATGCGTGAGTATGATTTAGTATGAGTGCATTCCGCCGCGTCACTGTGACCGTGCCGACCGCGATCCTCCAAGCCGCCGACCGCCTGGCCGCGCGGCTCGACCGCTCGCGCAGCTGGGTGGTAGCGGAGGCGTTGCGCGGCCTCACGGCGCAGCCGGAATCGGCGCCCACGGCGGGCCGCGTCAGCGAGCCGGTGTCCTTACCAGCCGCCGTGCGCGAGCCCTCGCCTCCGCCCTCCGAGGTGCAGAGTGCGTTCCGCGCGGCCGAAGCGGCACGTCTCGAAGGTGACCTCGCGATGACGCCGGAGCAGCGCGTGCACGTCGCTGAAGAGCTTGCCCGCATCTCCCCCTCGGACCGGCCGCGGCCCCGGTTCCGCCGAGTGCTCCAGTTCGATACGTACGCGGACTACCTGGACTGGAAGCGCTACGCGAGCCTGGAGCCATGATCGGGCGCGGCTGGCTCGCGGAGTCGTGCGCTGCTCTCAACGAGCATGGTGCGCGCTACGTCCTGTTCGGAGGCTTCGCCGTTCAGTTGTGGGGTGTGGCGCGAGCCACAAAGGACATTGACATCCTCATCGAGCCGACGACGGAGAACGCCACGCGCGTGCTCGACGCCCTCGCGGATCGCGGCGGGTGGTTGGCGGGAGATCTGCTGCCCGAGGAGGTCGCGCGCAAGCCTGTGACCGTGGTGGGCGACCTGCCTCGGGTGGACATCATGACGGTGGCGTGGCAGGTGCATTTCGCAGAGGCGATCACGGGGGCGCGCGTCTTCGAGGTGGGTGGGGTGAACATCCCTACGGCCTCGATCGCGCATCTCATCGCCTCGAAGCGCACCGGTCGGGCACAGGACACGGCCGACATCGAGGTCCTCGAGGAAATCGCGCGGCGCCTCGCCCAACGCTGAGCGGCGATGGGCCGGAGGCCTGCAGCGTTGCTCGTCGGCCTATGTCACCCTTCGTGACGGGAACATGAGCCGCGCCGCGGCGCGCCGGTGGCGTGCCAGCACCGGTTCCAGCGCGATGGTCCGGAGCTCGCCGTCTTCGACTACCGGCCGCCCATCCACTACCAGCGTGTGCACCCGAGTGGGGGCGCAGAGCAGCAGGGCGAGCAGAGGATCGCCCGCGCCGCTGTAGGTCACGTCGCGGAGGTCGAACAGCGCGACGTCGGCGCGGGCGCCGACCTCGAGCCGGCCGATGTCGTCGCGGCCGAGGCACGCGGCGCCGGCCACGGTCGCCATGCGCAGCGCCTCTTCCACCTTCACCGCGTCTGCCCCGCGCGTGACACGGCCGAGGAGCAGCGCCTGGCGCGCCTCCGCGAGCATGTGGGAGCCATCGTTCGAGGCGCTGCCGTCCACCCCGAGACCGACCGGACAGCCGGCGTCGGCCAGCGCCTGGACCGGCGCGATGCCCGAACCGAGCCGCATGTTGGACGTCGGGCAGTGCGCCACGCCCACGTGGGCGCGCCCCAGCCGCCGGATCTCGGCCCGGTTGAAGTGAACCCCGTGCGCGATCCACGCGCGCTCGCTGATCCAGCCGGCGTCCGCGAGGAACTCGACCGGCCGCCGGCCGAACCGCTTCAGGCAGTAGACCTCTTCGTCCCTGGTTTCCGCGAGGTGCGTGTGGAGGCGTACGTCGTGGCGCTCCGCGAGCACCGCCGTCTCGCGCATCAGGCGCTCCGAGACGGAGAAGGGCGAGCACGGCGCCAATCCCACCTGCAGCATCGCGCCCGGCTTCGGGTCGTGGTAGGTNNCCACACTCATGCTGCCGCGCGTGGCGTGGAACCGGATGCCGATCTGGCGCGCGGCTGCGATCTCGGCGTCAATGAGCCGCGTCTGGCCGCGCGGGAAGAGGTAATGGTGGTCCGACGTGGTCGTGCATCCCGACAGCATCAGCTCCGCCATGCCGACCAGCGCGGCGAGGTGCACCGACTCCTCGTCCATGCGGGCCCACACCGGGTAGAGCGTCGTGAGCCAGTCGAACAGTTTGGCNNCGCGTGAGGGTCTGACAGAGATGGTGGTGGGTGTTCACGAGCCCGGGGACCGCGACGGCGTACGGCGCGCGGATGGTGCGCTCCGCCCTGAGGCCTGGCGGCACGCGCGTGCCCAGGGCCTTGATCTCGCCGTCCTCGGCGTACAGGTAGCCGCCCGGGAGCTTGCGGCCGCGTGCGTCCATCGTGACCAGGAGGTGGATGTCCCTGATGAGCAGGGAGCGTGGCTGCTTGGTGCGGGGAGTCACCGGTCGAGCGTCTCCTCCATCGCGACGGGGTCGGAGGTCACGGAGCGATCAGGATCGCGCGCACCGGGGCGGCGTCCATGCCCACCAGCTTGATCGGCAGGGCGATGAGCTGGTACTCGCCATCGGGCACCGCCGACAGGTCGAGTCCCTCGAGGATCACCGTGCCGCGCCGCCACAGCGCATGGTGGATGTCGAGGGTCTTGCTCTCCATCGCATCCACAGAGGGGCTGTCGGTACCGAACAGCCGGAGGGGCCCGAGGCGCTCGAGCGCGGCGGGCGACGGCGCCGCTCCGCCCGCGCGAACCAGCACCCGCTCCGCCCGTGCTTCCGCGAGCTGCGCCAGGGCCATGACGACCGCGGGCCCGACGCAGGCCTCCAGCGCAGTCGCTTCGACGGTCGCTCCACCGGGGGCGAGGTGATACGGCGCGTCAATGTGGGTGCCGGTATGACAGCTCATCGCCACCTGGCCGACGTTGCACGACGCGCCGTCCGCCATGCGCGAGGTCCAGTCGCACTGGTACGGGTGATCGCCCGGCCACACCCGGATTCCCGGCGCGACCGGGAGCGAGATGTCGTAGATCCGCGGCATCAGTGGCGCGTGGCGCGGAGGCTGGGCCGGCCCGCGGCGAGCGCGGCAATTTCGGCGACGATGGCGTCGCACTCGTCGTCGGTGTTGTAGAAATGCGGCGAGATGCGGATGCCCGCGCCCGGGCGGTAGTCTATGAAGAAGTTGCGCTCCAGGAGCCGGCGGCTGATGGCCTCGGCGTCCGGCGGGTTCACGGCCACGGTGCCGCCGCGCCGTGCCGCGTCCCGCGGGGTGATGGATGGGAAGCCCCGCTCGTCGATGCTCCGCAGCAGCCGCTCCGTCAGGCGGACCGACTGCTCCCGGATCCGCGCCACCCCGACCTCGCGGATGATCCTGAGCCCCTCGATGGCGGCGTAGAGACAGGGGATGGACGGCGTCCCGTTGAGGAAGCGGAACGGCCCTTCGGCATAGCGGATCGGAGGCGGCTCGAAGCGGAAGGGGTCGGCGTGCGCCATCCACCCGGTGAGCTTCGGTGTGAGCTGCGCGAGATCCGGCCGGACGTAGAGAAAGCCGTTGCCGGGGCCGCCGCACAGCCACTTGAGGCAGCCACCCACGGCGAAGTCCACGCCCAGCGCGCCGACGTCGAGCGGCAGCACGCCGGCGGACTGGTAGACGTCCAGAACGACGAGCGCTCCGACCCGATGGGCCTTTTCGACGATCGCGGGCACGTCCTGCACGAAGCTGCTCTTGAAGAGCACGTGCGAGATGGGCACGAGCAGCGTCTGGTCGTCAATGGCGTCCACCAGCCGCTCGACCGGCACGGAGGCGACCCGCAGGCCGGGCTGCGCGCCGTAGAGGTACTGGACCGAGGGAAAGTTCCCGTCCTCGAACACGATCTTGTTGCGCGGCCCGCGAGGCTCGAAACAGGAGAGCACGACCGCCTCGGCCAGGGTCACGCTCTGATGCATGGTGACCGTGCCCGTGGGGGCTCCGATGATCGGGGCGACCATATCCCCGACGGCGACCGGCATCTCCCACCACCCCTCATCCCATGCCCGCACGCCACGCTTCGCCCAGGCCCGGGCGTACTGCTCGAGCGCGGCCGCGGCGCCGCGCGGCATGGCTCCGAGGGAGTTGGAGATGAGGTAGTTGGTGCTCCCGAGAATCGGGAACTCGTGCCGCCAGGCGGCGAGATCCTCGGCACCGGACCCCGCCCGTTCGCTCCCGCTCATGGCAAGGAGGCCGGCGGCGCGTCCCGATAGACCCACCCCGCCGCCAATGCCGCCAGGATGGCGCCGACGCCGATCTCGATCATCCACATCAGCCAGAAGCGCGGGCTCAACCCGTCGAAGGTCGCGTGCGCGAAGTTCATCGGGAAGGCCGCGGCGAAGGCAACCACGAGGCCGAGCTTGAAGGCGGTGCCCGCCCCGGCGCCGGTCGTGGCGCGCATCGCAGCGTAGCTCCACGCAAGTCCGTAGGAGATGACGAACAGCGAGATCACCCAGACGAAGAAGAACAGCCCCGTGGAGATGCGTGGCTGCTTGAGAAACCAGCCGCTCATCGCGGCGATGTCCATTCGCGGCTTGCCAACGATGACTTGCGAGAGGCCGAATTCGACCACCATGCTCCAGAGGTTGAAGACGACACCACCGACGAGCGCTCCCAGCCAGACTCGACGACCATTCATCGCCATGACACAGCACCTCACTGTTTCCAGAGTTGCAGGGCAGCTGGTTCGCAGCCAAATGCTGCAACGGCCGGCACCCGAGCGGAAGGGGCGCCCCGTGGTTAGCTTGTCCGCTTCCATGACGACCTGCATCGCTTCCGCCGCCAGGCGCCTGGCGCTCGCCGCCTGGCTGCTTGCCGCCGCCGTCTATGGCCCCGCCGTCCGTGGCCTCGCGGCCCAGCAACTGAGGCCGGCCGGCACCGGAGGCATCGCCGCCCTCGACCGGGCGTTGCGCTCGCTCGACCAGGACAAGCGCGTCCTGGTGATCGGGGCCCACCCCGACGACGAGGACACGGAGCTTCTCACGTTCCTCTCCCGAGGGACGGGGGCGGACGCGGCATACCTGTCGCTGTCGCGTGGTGACGGGGGTCAGAACCTCATCGGATCGGAGCTGGGCGAGTCGCTCGGCCTGCTCAGGACCGAGGAGCTGCTGGCCGCGCGCGGGGTGGACGGGGCGCACCAGTACTTCACGCGCGCCTTCGACTTCGGCTTCTCCAAGACGCTCGACGAGACGCTGCGCTTCTGGCCGCGCGACACCCTCCTGGCGGACGTGCTGCGGGTCATCCGCCGGTTCCGGCCGCAGGTACTGGTCTCGATCTTCTCCGGCACGCCGCGCGACGGACACGGCCAGCACCAGGCTTCGGGCGTCGTCGTCCGGCAGGCGTTCGAGTTGCTGCGCGATTCGTCCTGGGGTCCGCGCAAGCTGTACCGGTCCACGCGGTTCGACACCGCCGGCACGACCGCCGTGCTGGCGTCCGGCGCGCTGGATCCCGTCGCCGGCCAGTCGTACCACCAGCTCGCCATGGCCGCCCGCAGCCTGCACCGGTCGCAGGACATGGGACGCCTCCAGGACATGGGGCCCTCGGTGACCCGCGTGATGCTGGTCGAAGACCTCACCGGCGGCCGGGGCGCCGGCGGAGTCTTTGCCGGCATTGACACCGCGCTCGCGGCTCCGCTCGCCCGTTATGCCGCGCTGATTGATTCGGCGCGCTCGGTCCTGACGCCGAGCGCTCCGGCGCGCGTCGTGCCGCTGCTGGCTGCCGCGCTGATGGAGCTGCGCCGGGCCGCACCGCCGGAGTTCCGGGCCGAGAAGGAGCCACTGCTCGAGGAGGCGCTGGCGACGGCGGCGGGCGTGTTGGCCGACGCGATCGCCGACGATTCGCGCCTCGTGGCCGGCGAGCGTTTCTCGATCGTTACCGCCCTGTGGGGCGCCGGCGGGCAGGCGGCGCGGCTCGACAGCGCCGTCATCGAGGCTCCGCCTGGCTGGGACGTACAGCCGGGTGCGCCAGCGGCCGCACCGACGGCCGGCGGCTTCTTCTCGGCCGACTCGCGCGGAGTGGACGCCCGACGGTTCGCCGTGACGGTGGCGGCAGACGCACCGCTCTCCCAGCCGTATTTCCTCGCCCGGCCGATGTCCGGCGCCCTGTACGACTGGTCGGGCGTGCCGGACGACCTGCGCGGGGAGCCCTTCGAGCCTCCGCCGGTCTACGCGCGCCTCGCGACCACCATCGCCGGAGTCGCCGTGTCCCTGCGGCGCGAGGCCGTGTTCCGGTACGACGACGAAGTGCGCGGCGAAACTCGGCGCCCCTTGTTCGTGGTGCCCGCCATTGGCGTGGAGGTCTCCCCGTCCGAGACGGTATGGCCCGTGGCCGCCGAGGGGGCGCGTAGCATCACCGTCACGCTGACCAACGGCGTGCGCGGGCGGTCCGCCGGCGACGTCCGGCTCGAGCTGCCTGACGGCTGGCCGGCGGTGCCATCGCAGGCGTTCGCGCTCGAGGGTGAGGACACGCAACGCAGCTACACCTTCGAGCTCGCGGTGCCGCGTAGCGTGCCCGCTGGCCGGTACACAGTTCGCGCGGTGGCCGAGATGGCGGGCGCCCGCTACGACCGCGCCACGGAGCTGGTGGACTATCCGCACATCCGGCCGGTGCCCTACGTGCGCTCGGCGACGCTCAGGATCGAGCGGGCGGACCTGGTGCTGCCGAGGCTGTCCCGAGTGGGGTACGTGCGCGGGGCCGCCGATCAGATGCCGGAGGCGCTCCAGTCGGTCGGGGTGCCGCTGGTGGTGCTCGCCCCGGCGGACCTCGAGAAGGGCGAGCTCTCCGCTTTCGACGTCATCGTCATCGGGAGCCGCGCCTACCAGACGGAGCCAAGCCTGGTCGCCGCCAACGGCCGGCTGCTCGACTACGTCCGCCGGGGCGGGCGTCTCATCGTGCAATACCAGCAATACCCGTTCGTGCGCGGCGGATACGCGCCATTCCCGTTCACGATCGCCAACCCGCACGATCGCGTGACGGACGAGACGGCTCCGGTCACCGTACTCGATCCCTCCAGCTCGCTGTTTACCGAGCCGAACGCCATCGGTGCGGCGGATTGGGACGGCTGGGTGCAGGAGCGGGGCCTGTACTTCGCGCACACCTGGGATCCTGCCTACCACCCACTGCTCGAGATGGGCGACAAGGGTGAGAAGCTGGACGGAGGCCTGCTGGTCGCCCGACTCGGGCGCGGGCTCTACGTCTATACGGGGCTGAGCTTCTTCCGCCAGCTGCCCGCGAACGTGCCGGGGGCGTATCGGTTGTTCGCCAATCTGCTGGCGCTGAAGCCAGAAGATCTCAAGTGAACGCGAGAGTTGCAGAGTTGCAGGGTTGCAGGGTTGCAGAATTGCAGGGTTGCAGTGGTTCGAAGTTGACAGGCGACAGGACTGGCCGTGCCGGCGAGAAGGTCGCCGCCGACGAGCGCTCCTTCCAGCTGCCCCCTTCCTACCACTGCAACTCTGCAACTCTGCAACTCTTGGTCAAGGCCGGGGCGCTGACCGTCTGTCTCTTTTTCGCCAGCTGCGGCAACAGCCGTACCCCCCTCGTCATCTACTCGCCGCACGGCCGCGAGCTGCTCTCGTTGGTGGAGCGGCGCTTCGAGGCGTTGCATCCCGGGGTGGACGTCCGCTGGCTGGACATGGGGTCGCAGGAGGTCCTGGACCGCGTGCGCTCCGAGCGGGCGAACCCGCAGGCCGACCTCTGGTTCGGGGGCCCGACGCCGCTGTTCGCGCGCGCGGTCCGGGATTCGCTCCTGGAGCCGGCCACGCCCGGTGGCCCGCTCTACCTGTCGGTCTATCGCACGCCCGCCGTGATCGAGTTCAACAGCGTGGCGGTGCCGGAGTCGCTGGCGCCGGCGGACTGGGACGACGTGCTGGCGCCGCGGTGGAAGGACAAGCTCCTGATCCGCGACCCGCTCGCCAGCGGGACGATGCGGGCGATCTTCGAGATGGTCATGATGCGCAGCCTCGCGCGCACCGGCGACACCACGGCCGGCTGGGCGTGGCTCCGGCGGCTCGACGCGCAAACCGGCGATTACGTGCAGAACCCGGCGCTGCTGCACGTCAAGCTCGAGCGGCAGGAAGGGCTTATCTCGCTGTGGGACCTCCCGGACATGCTGCTCCTGCAGCATGAGGGCCGGAAGTTCGGATACCACTTCCCTACCAGCGGCACGCCGGTGATTGACGATGCCATCGCGGTGGTGCGCGGGGCCCGCCACGCGGCGCTGGCGCGCGAGTTCGTGCGCTGGGTGCTGACGCCCGAGATGCAGCTCGTGGCGGCGCGCGAGGCGTTCCGCCTTCCGGCGCGCACCGACCTGCCGGCCGATTCGCTTCCCCAGTGGGTGCGTGACGTGGACGCACGCATGCGGGTCGAGCCGGTCAACTGGGACACGGTTGAGGCGCACGGCGCGGCGTGGATGGATTATTGGGATCGGCATGTCAGAGGAACAGGTAAGAAGTGAGAAGTGAGAAGTGAGAGGTGAGGAGGATGGGTGAGAAGTGCGAGGAGAACAGGCGTGAGAGGGAGCGCGACCCTCTCACCTCGTTTTCTCACCTCTCCCCCAGACCTATCACCTCTCACTTCTCACCCCTCACCGGTTGGGTCACGATGTGATGAGCTGATGAGGGCGAATGAGGGGATGACGTGATGGACGCACCGTTTCTCAGCATGCGGGGGCTGCGGAAGACGTTCGAGGGCACGGTCGCCGTGAACGATCTTTCCCTCGACGTCGCCCGCGGTGAAATCCTCGCGCTGCTGGGGCCCAGTGGCAGCGGGAAGACCACGACGCTGCGCCTCCTCGCGGGGTTCGAGGTGCCCGACGCGGGCTCGATCGTGGTCAGCGGCGAGGACGTCACCCGCGCCGCGCCGGCCGCGCGGCGCTTCGGGATGGTCTTCCAGCACTACGCGCTGTTCCCGCACCTCGACGTGGGGGCCAACGTCGCCTTCGGGCTGCGGGCCCGGGGAGACGCCGCCACACGCCGGGTGCGAGAGGTGCTGGCCATGGTAGACCTCGAGGGGTTTGAGCGCCGCCCGGTGTCCGCGCTCTCCGGCGGCCAGCAGCAGCGGGTGGCGCTGGCCCGCTCCCTGGCGCCGGAGCCACGGATTCTCCTGCTGGACGAGCCGCTCTCCAACCTGGATCCGGCGCTGCGGGAGCGCACCCGCCGCGAGCTGAGGCGCTCGATCCGCCAGGTTGGCATCACGACGGTGTTCGTCACCCACGAGCAGGAAGAGGCGTTCGATCTCGGTGATCGGGTCGCGGTGCTCCACCGAGGCCGGCTGGAGCAGGTTGGGACGGCGGACGAGCTCTACGAACAACCGGCGAGCGCGTTCGTCGCCGGATTCGTGGGCCGGGCCGCCGCGCTCCCGGGTCAGCTGGTCGGAGGGCGGGCGGGTACCACCGCGCTGGTGCGGCCCGAGGCCCTGCGCTTCGTCACCGACGGCGCGGCGCCGCTCGAGGGCCTGGTGACGGAGCGCCGGTTTGTCGGCGCCCAGGCGTACTTCACGGTTGATGCCGGGGCCGGTGTCGCCTTCGACGTGCAGGCGCCGCTCAAGGCCACACGGGTCGGTGAGCGCGTGAGAGTGGCGGTGGACCGCGTGCTTTATTGGGCGGACTCGGAGGCACAGGCGCACGGGGCCACGGAATGACGCTGCGGCGCCGGGGCAATCTCGCCTCGCTGCTGCTGGTCCTGGGGCTCGCCTGGCTCATCGTGTACCCGCTGCTGCTCGTGGGCGCGGAGGCGACGCACGCCGACCTCCGCGGTTTCGCCCGCACCGCCTCCGAGTGGACGGCGTTGTGGGGCAGCCTGTGGATCTCGGTGACGAGCGTGGTTCTCGCGGGCGCGATCGGCATTCCGCTGGCCCTGGTCTTCGAGCGCTACGACTTCCCCGGCCGGCGCGTCCTCGGCGCCCTGATCGCGCTCCCGGCCGTGCTGCCGCCGCTGGTGGGCGTCATCGCGTTCCTGTTTCTGTACGGCGAGAGCGGCTTCGTCTCGCGCGCCGTCCAGGTGCTGCTGGGGCTGCGCCACGCGCCATGGCGGTTGCGCGGCCCCGGTGCGATCCTGCTGGTCCACGCCTACTCGATGTACGTCTACTTCTATCTGTTCGCGCGTGCCGGCCTGGCCCGGATGGACGCGTCCATGGGCGAGGCCGCCGCGTCGCTCGGGGCGGGAGCGTGGGCCACATTCCGCCGCGTGACCCTGCCGCTCCTCGCGCCGGCCCTGTGGGGCGCCGCGCTCCTGACCTTCATGACCGCGCTCGCGTCGTTCAGCGCTCCCTACATCTTCGGCGGCGGGTTCCGCGTGATGACCACCCAGATCGTCGCCACCAAGCTGAACGGCGATCTGCCGACCGCGATGCTCGAGACGGTGGCGCTGGCCGTGCTGGCCATCGCGGGATTCGCCGTCGTGCAGCGGACCGAGGGCAGCCGGCTCGTGGTGTCGGTGGGGAAGGGCACGGCACCGCCGCTCCGGGCGATCGCCCATCCCCTGGCGCGGCGCGCCGCCGCCATACTCGGCTGGACGCTGGGCGTCGTGCTGCTCCTGCCGCACGTGACGCTCATCGTCGTGTCGCTGGTGCCCGCCGGGACCTGGACGACGGAAGCGATTCCACCCGCGTGGAGCCTCAGGAACTACGGAGCGCTGTTCACCGAGCCGGAACGGTTGCGCCCCCTGTTGAATTCGCTGTGGATGGCGGCGGCCGCGACGGGCGCCGCCGTGGCGGTGGCGGCGGTGGCGGC